>NZ_CP024199.1:2830000-3170049 GCF_002844375.1 Thalassospira marina
AAACCGCCTGCCATTTTGTATAAGATTTCCGCCGATGTTGCCGATAAGAGCAACTCGTTGGGTACACTGCATTTTTGACGACAGGGGAGATCTACGGCGATGGCCGGAAGACAAATCGTATCGTTTGCTGCACTTGCGGCCATCATTGGCGGGACCACCGGCTATATTCTTTCAGACACACAACAGGGGCATCATAATCCGCTTTCTGCCTATGCCGCAGAAACCGAAACCATGCCAAAACCTGTTATGTCTCCGAAGCACCAGGATGCAGAAGAGATTGCTTCTGTAGCTGAAACGGTGCCGGTTCTTGAAGGTTCCGAAAAAAATTCAGAAATTTCCTCGCGTCAGGATACGGTGGTCCTTGAAAAGGGATCGAACCTGATGGCGGTGCTGACGGGTGCCGGACTTGAACGCTCGGTCGCCTATAACGCCATTGAAGCGCTGCGCGATGTTTACAATCCGCGCAAATTGCGCGCCGGCCAGGAATTTGACCTGGTATATGCCAGCGAAACCAGCGGCGATACCGGCGACCTTCTTGATACCCTGCGTTTCCAGCCCGATGCGGAAACCATTGTTTCGGTTTCGCGGACTGACGATGGCTTTAGCGCATCGACCGATAAGGTGGAGCTGACCAGCGCACCGAACGTATCGAGCGGCACCATTGACCAGAGCCTGTTTATGGCTGCAGAAAAGAACGGCATGCCGCTTTCGGTTCTGATGGAAATGATCAAGCTTTACAGCTATGACGTCGACTTTCAGCGTGACATTCAGCCGGGTGACAGCTTTGAAGTCATGTATGACGACATGAAAAACGCCAAAGGCGATCTCGTCCGTCATGGTGATATCGTTTATGCCAGCATGAATGTGCGTGGCAAAGATTACCGCCTGTATTCCTATACCGACAGCGACGGCAACCAGGATTTCTATAACGAAAATGGTGAATCCTTCCGCCGCGCCCTGATGCGTACGCCAATCAATGGTGCACGTCTTTCATCGGGCTTTGGCATGCGCAAGCACCCGGTCCTGGGTTATAGCCGCATGCATAAGGGCGTTGACTTTGCCGCCCCGACCGGCACACCGATTTTTGCCGCCGGTAACGGCACCGTTGAGCGGGTTGGTAAAGTTGGCGGGTATGGCAATTACATCCGCCTGCGCCATAACAGCACCTATGAAACCGCTTATGGCCATATGTCGCGCTTTGCCAAGGGTATCCATGCCGGATCGCGCGTCAAGCAGGGGGACATTATTGGCTATGTCGGCATGACCGGCACGGCAACCGGCCCGCACCTGCATTTCGAGATTTTGAAGGCTGAACACCAGGTCAACCCGATCAATGTGAAAATGCCGAGCGGCCGCACCCTGACCGGCAAGGAACTGAACCGTTTCCACGCCACGTCCGAAAAGCTGCAGAAGCAATATGCGCAGCTTTCGATCGAGGGCGCGAAGGTTGCCAGCGCCGACTAACAGCTTTTACGATTTGTCGAACTCCCCAACCCTGCCAGACCAACTGGCAGGGTTTCTTTTTGCCTGCCTGCTGTCAGGGCGGCTTGGCAGGGGATCGATGAGGAGAAGCGCAAAAAAAGCGTGGACCGACGAGACGCTGCCCTGTGTCGGCGCGAGCTGCTGGATGCGGATACGGGAACACTCGCCCGTTACGTTACGAGAAGCATTGCCCTGCCCCACTAAAACCCTTTGCCCTTAATCAGGCGCATTTTGCCGATGTCATTTGTTGCCCGGCAAAGAGAAGTCCTTAGGGGCCAACGGCGCATAAAAAAACGGCCGGGCGATGGCCGGGCCGTTTTTATAAAGTGTGAGGTATCGGCCTCTAACGGGCATCAGCCATCATGCGGCATCACGTTCAAACTGCAGCTTGGCCAGCCGGGCGTAAAGCGGGCTGGTTTCAAGCAGTTCGTGATGCGAGCCAATAGCCACCAGTTGCCCGTCATCAACCACGGCAATACGATCCGCATGCAGAACCGTTGAAAGACGGTGAGCGATCACCAACGTAGTGCGCGACTTCATGATGGTTTCAAGCGCCTTTTGCACCACCTGTTCGCTTTCGGCATCGAGTGCACTTGTTGCTTCATCGAGCAGCAGAATGGACGGATTGCGCAAAATGGCGCGTGCAATGGCAATGCGCTGACGCTGACCACCTGAAAGGCGCACGCCCTTTTCCCCCAGGAAGGTATCAAAGCCATCGGGCAGACGATCCAGGAACTCGCTGGCGTGGGCTGCATCGGCAGCAGCACGGACATCGGCATCGCTGGCATCCGGGCGGCCATAACGAATATTTTCCCAGGCATTGGCAGCGAAAATCACCGGATCCTGGGCGACAAGCCCCAAACGTTCGCGAACGGCAACCGGGTCTGCCTTGCGAATATCCACGCCATCCACCGAAATGGTGCCAGCGGCCGGATCATAAAAGCGCAGCAACAACTGAAAGACTGTTGTTTTACCCGCCCCTGATGGCCCCACCAGCGCCACCGTTTCGCCCGCCTTTACATCCAGCGAGAAGCCGGTAAGGGCAGAACGGTCCGGACGGGCAGGATAATGGAAGGTAACATTTTCAAAGCTGACATTGCCCTGATGGGCCGACGGCATGACAATGGCATTGACCGGGGCAGCAATGGCAGGACGGGTTTCAAGCAGGGCGACAAGGCGTTCGGCCGCACCGGCTGCGCGCTGCAAATCGCCAATCACTTCGCTGATTGCGCCAACAGAACCCGCGACCACGACAGCATAAAAAACGAAAGCCGAAAGCTCGCCCGCCGAGATGGTGCCATTTAAAACATCATGCCCGCCGATCCAGAGGATAACCCCGACCGCACCAAACACCATGACAATGACAACAGCCGTCAGCAGGGCGCGGGCCGAAATACGCGCAACCGAGGTTTTGAAGGCACCTTCGACATGGCCAGTGAAACGGTTGGTTTCGATTTCTTCGTGGGTATAGGCCTGAACCGTGCGCAGGGCGTTGATCGATTCTTCGGAAAAGGCGCTGACATCGGCGATGCGATCCTGGGATTCGCGCGAAAGCCGGCGTACTTTGCGCCCGTAAAAAATGATCGGCACCACCACAAGCGGCACCACCAGCAGGACAAGGGCTGTCAGTTTGGGGCTGGTAATCGCCAGCATGGCCAGACCGCCCACAAACATCAGCACATTGCGCAGTGCAATCGAAACACTGGAACCAATAACCACCTGCAACAGAGAGGTGTCGGTCGTCAGGCGTGACAACACCTCGCCGGTACGGGTGACTTCAAAAAAGCCGGGATCAAGGCGGATGATATGGGCGTAGATTGCACGCCTTACATCGGCAACCACGCGCTCGCCAATCCAGGAGACAAGGTAGAATCGGGAATAGCTGGCAAAGGCCATAAGAATGGTAAAGCCAAACAGCACAAAAAGCGCCTGGTCAAGCAGGCCACCATCGCCGTCGGCAAAGCCCTTGTCGACAAGGAAGCGCAAACCGTTACCCAGCGCAAGCACGGTGCCCGACGCCACGACGAGCGCAAGTGCTGCGCCCGCTATCTGCAATTTATAGGGTTTGATGAAGGGCAGAATAGCCCGCAAAGAGGAGAGATCCCGGCTTCGATCACGATCTTCGAGGCGGGATGAGTTTCGCGGAGAGGACGCCACGGCAACATTCCAGTTCTGTAATATCGACAGGAAAACGCCGGACCAGGGAATTAGTCCAGCGCGATCTTGTGGCCGGTCTTGACGGCAAGATCGGCAGCAAGCTGTTCGTGCAAGGTAGTGGCCCCCCGGGTGGAGCGCCAGCTTTCGGTATCTTCGTCATAATCATAGTGGCTGGCACCGCTTACGGGCGATGACATCCAGATCTGACGATTGAGGGCATGTTTATTGATGATGAACTGTTCGCCCGAATCGAGTTCGATGGTCAGAATACCGGCTTCGAGGTCAACGTCAATCGCGTCGCCTGCTGCATCGTCGATCACGTCAGAGATATTTTCGATGGTCTCGTCCGCAAGGCGATGAAATAGGGTTTCTTCAAGGGCCACAATCAAACTCCGTCTGTCAGGCGGGTGGCTTCAAGCCATACCCGAGATCGTTTCGGTCTGCTGGCGCACCATACTATATAAGGGCAGGCACGCAAGTAACCTTCATCAAACAGGGGGTGGAAAATGCCGGTTTTACCTTATCTGAGATATTTCCGGTCACAGGGGTTGCGTAACCCGATTTTTTCCCTTATACACCGCGCTTCAAATTCCGGAGTGATAGGCGATGAAACAAGACATCCATCCCGATTACCATGAAATCACCGTTCAGATGACGGACGGCAGCACCTACACCACCAAGTCGACCTGGGGCAAACCGGGCGACGTCATGAAGCTTGACATCGATCCGAAGAGCCATCCGGCTTGGACTGGTGTTCATCGTCTTCTCGACAGCGGTGGGCAGCTTGCCAAGTTCAAAAAGCGTTTCGCTGGTTTCAATATCGGTAGCAACTAAGAACACAAGTCGCAATTCCTGCGATTTATGGGATTATCGCCCGCAGCATCCAAAAGATGCAGCGGGCGTTTTTCTTTGTCCTCACCCCTTTATATACGTTTTTGCATCACTCATATGCCTTACCAAACTATGGTATAGTTGGCGGTTTCTTGCCATACTTGGCAACGGGACAGAATGATCAAGGCGACCGCAACGGCTTTCTTGCGGTTTTCGCGGGGGCGCGAGGGATGAACCAGGTGATCACGCGCAAGCAGATCAGCTATGAAATCTATATTAAAGACCGGTCAGGGAAATGGATTATCCATGCCCATTACACCGGTGCGCAAAAACAGACCGCGGAAGAAGAAACCCAGCAGCTTGAGCGTGAAGCCAATGTCATGGCCGTCAAGCTGATCCGCGAAGTCTATAATAGCGAAACCAACAGCGCTGACGAATATGTCGTCTATCAGACCCGTGACGCGGAAAGCCGGGAGAAAATGGCAGCTGCCCGGGCCGCCAACGCCATTGAAAATGTGGCAGAGGCCCAGGAAAGCGAAAGCAAAGCCCAGCCTGCCCCCAAACAGGGCAAATCAAAAAAGCGCAAAAAAAAGGATGTCGGCCTGATCGGGCTGGCCCTTAAAATGATGCTGGCCTTTTGCGGCGCCATTGCCATTGGCCTTGCCGTGATGCTGGGAACAGCCCGCCTGCTGGAATACCTGCCGGGTATGGGATATCACATCAGCCAGGGTGTGTTTGAAAAGGCCAATTTCTTTGCCTTTGTGCTGGGATTCATTGTGTCCATCACCCCGATGATGATGGCCCTGACCCGCAATTTCCGCCACAAGGGCAAAAAGCGCAAAGATGATGACGAGGTCGCCGAAAGCCCGGCAGCCCCTGCCATGCCCAGCGGCCCCAGCGAAGAGCAAATGCGCCTTGCCCGTGCCGAGGCGCTGCGCCGCAGCCTTGAAGAAAACCGTTCCGCGCTAAGCGAAGAGCCTATCAGCACCCGCGAAGACCCCAAAGACGACCCCGATGATGATGCCCCCCTGCCCAAGGAACCGTTGGTAAAAACCCCGGCCCTGCAGGCAACCCGGCAAATTATGCGTGATTTTATGGCGGGGTCTGTGGTTGCCATTCGTGAAACCCTGCCCAGCCTCGATGCCTATCACAAATTTGGCGTGAACCTGTATGTCGCGGGTGCATGTGATGCCTGCTCGGATAAAAATGCCCTGCCCCGTGAACAGGGCCGGGATATTTTAAAAGACTGCGTTTCGGCCCTGGGTGCAAATGGCAAGATGTCCGATACGTTTTGCAACAGCCTGGAGCAGTATCTGCTGGAGCCAAAATATAGCGATATGTATGGCGCAGGCCGCGATTCGATGCTGAGCTACATGAAAGACGAGAAAAGCCTTTCAGTTTCCGTGGCACGCGCGTTGAATATCTGGTCGGAAAAACCGACAGCAGACCCGAAACAGGCGGGCAAGAAGCTGCATGCCCTGATGTTTACCGATATCGTCAATTCCACCCAGCTCACCCAGGAGCTGGGGGATATTGGTGCCCAGCAAATGGTACATGCCCATAACCGCATCGTGCGCACGGCCCTTATCAACAATTACGGTAAGGAAGTGAAGCATATGGGCGATGGCATTATGGCCGTATTTCCATCGTCAAATTCGGCGGTTGAAGGGGCACTGGAAATTCAGCTCCAGATGGCCCAACACAATGCGCGAGGCGAGATGGAATTCCATGTTCGTATCGGCATTAATGCCGGTGAAGCCATTACCGAGGAAAACGACCTGTTTGGGGCTGTCGTTCAATTGGCGGCACGGGTTTGTGCAGCGGCAAGCGGTGACGAAATTCTGGTTTCGCCGACCGTGAAGGAAACCTACGCTGGCAAACGGGCCAAGTTCAAATCGCTTGGCACCCGGCAGATGAAGGGTTTTAGCGCACCTGTCGAGATTTTTGCCGCGATCAGCCGAAAATAGGCTGTGTTTGTGGCTAAAGCTCTATGCCCTTAATCAGCAGGACGATGCCGGGCGGCGACCTGAAGTTCCATTCGCGCAGTACGCATATAAAGGGAATGGGCCCGTTCCATCAGGCTGAGCAAGGCAGGTGTTGTCGACAGGCAGCGATCCCGTTCGTCCTGAATGCAGATTTTGATATCCACCATCAGATCATCGCTATCAACCGCTTCTTCCCAGTCGATCTCGCCTGCCTCGACTGCGCGTACCGATAAAAGCCATGCCATCGCCCGGATCAGGCGGGTGGTCATGCGCATTTCCTCGCGAAACTGCACAATGGCATTGTCGCTCAGAACATCGAATTGTTCACGCTTGCGATTGGCAGACAGATAGTCCCGCGCCTCGACCAGCAGGGTCAGGGCCTCGTCATAGGTTTTGGAAAAAGGGACGATGACAAAATTGCTGTCATAGTTGCTTTTTCCGCGAAAGGGCGGGTCATATGTCATCCACCGTATATTGGACCATCTGGATTATAGTTCAAGCACGCCAGATGCCAAAAACGGTGCCAAAAACGAAGAGGCCGCCCCAATGGAGCGACCTCTGCCTCAACCTGCTAAACTTGCCGGACTGTTTTATTTTTTGTGAATCTATACTCCCGGCTCTTGCCGGGTCAAGCGCATAAGTGACGGAAATGTGACTGTGCGTATTAGTACGTATAAGCCCAAAAGAAAAAGAGCCGCCCGTATGGGGCGGCCCAGTTTAACAGGGAGGCATCGAAACATCACGTTCGACAAGGGGTCAACACTGAACCCTTAATCTTACATATAGAACGGCAAAATTAACATTCAATGAACCCAGGGTTTATTTTATCGCTTTCGTGACAACCGGATGAATTTTATCTGAAAAATTCAGGTTCTAAACAGGGCTTCTGCGCCTTTGCGCACACCATCACGGGTCACCAGCGTCTGTTCGACACGTTCGATTTCCGTTAATAGCGCGGTTTTGTAAGCCAGCAGGTTTTCGACCGACATATCATCAAGATTACGCGGGATCCCTACGGGCATACCGGCTGCAGCACTTGCCAAAAGGTCATCCTGATCCATTTTCGCCCTCCAGTGTTGTTTTGCCAAAAGGACACAGCATAAAAAGCCTTTGTCATCGTGCGGGCCACTTGCCTGAACCAATTGGCAACCACAAGGTAACAAAAGCCTTTCATGTAGCGATCTGAAAACTAGATAATGACCAAATATCAATTTCGCCATGAAGGATACGCCATGAATTTGGAAAAAATTCCCGAAAGCATGAAATTCATCGCCATTGAAGATAGCGGCGAAAACGGCCGCCTTGTTGTACAGACCGGCCCCTGCCCTACACCGGGCAAGGGTGAAGTCCTGGTCAAAGTGGCGGCTGCCGGGATCAACCGGCCGGACTTAATGCAGGTTGCAGGCATGTATCCGCCGCCCCCGGGTGCATCGGACATTCCCGGGCTTGAGCTTTCGGGCCATATCGTTACCTGCGGTGATGATTGCGACGGACTAGAACCTGGCCAGGCGGTTTGCGCCCTGGTTGCTGGCGGTGCCTATGCCGAATATGCCGTTGTGCCCGCAGCACAATGCCTGCCGGTGCCAAAGGGCCTGTCACTGACCGAAGCCGCCTGCCTGCCCGAAACATTTTTTACCGTCTGGCACAATGTGTTTGATAAAGCCGCGTTAAAACAAGGCGAGGTTTTTATGGTGCATGGAGGCACATCGGGAATTGGCACCACCGCCATCCAGATGGCAAAGGCCCTGGGCGCGACCGTAATTGCCACGGCAGGCAGTGCTGACAAATGCCAGGCCTGCCTTGATCTGGGCGCGGATCATGCCATCAATTACCGCGAGCAGGATTTTGAAGGGGCGGTAATGGATATTACCAACGGCAAAGGTGCTAATGTCATCCTTGATATGGTGGCGGGCGAATATATTGGCCGCAATTTCAAATGTGCTGCACAGGATGGCCGCATTGCCGTGATTGCCTTTTTGGGCGGACCAAAGGCCAACACCAATTTCCTGCCGCTTTTAACCAAGCGCCTGACCCTGACCGGATCAACCCTGCGCGCCCAGCCGGTGGCAGCCAAAGGGGAAATTGCCCAACGCCTGCATAAAACGATTTGGCCCCTCATAGAGGACGGCCAGATTAAACCGGTGATTTATCGCGAATTGCCCTTTGGGGAAGCGCAAAGCGCGCATGACATCCTCAAACAGGGTGACCATATTGGTAAAGTCGTGATCAAAATGGCCTGAAATTAACGTTCACCACGCCTGTTTGGCGTGATAATGGCTAAAAAACAGACGGGTAAAAATATTATTGCCCGTCTGATGCAACAGAATGTTGCTTTTAGCTGCGCATTGACCGAAAAGAACGCTGTGATGCGTTAGGCATTCGCGCGCGGCTAACCTGTGGTTTGCCTGCTGCGTTGCCGAACCACCAAAAGAGATTATATTCTGGGGCAGATCTTGCCGCGTTTTTGGGCTTTTACCCATCGCCGGTCTCCAGAAGTTAAATGATAACAGGAGGAATTATGGCTCAGCCCCTCATGCCGAAAGCAACTGCTGTATGGCTTATCGACAATACCGGCTTGTCATTCCGGCAGATTGCCGCCTTCACCGGTTTGCATGAACTTGAAATCCAGGCAATTGCCGATGGCGATGTCAGCCAGGGAATCGTTGGTCGCGACCCGATCGCCAATGGCCAGCTGACCCAGGCCGAAATCACCCGTTGTGAAGCCGACCCGCGCCAGATGCTGAAACTGGCCAAATCGGACCTGCCGCGCCCGCGTTCGCAGGCCAAAGGCGCCCGTTACACCCCGGTGTCCAAACGCCAGGATCGCCCGAATGCGATTGCATGGCTGCTGAAGCATCACCCGGAGCTGGCCGATGCGCAGGTTTGCAAACTGATCGGCACCACCAAGGACACGATCGGCAAGATCCGCGATCGCAGCCATTGGAATTCGGCCAACCTGGTCCCGCGTAACCCGGTGACCATGGGCCTTTGCACCGAACTTGACCTTGAAAAACAGGTTGTGATCGCGCGCAGCAAAAACCCGGAAAAGATCGTTCGCGATGTAGAGCCCGATCCGCTGCCCGAAGAATTGCAGATCCGCCCGGAACCGGATTTTCCGGGTGCCGACAAGGATGGCGACGACGATCGCAACAAGTCTTCGATCAATTACAAGGAAGCTGCCGAGAACCTGTTCCGCAGCTAATCCCCGATCATCAGACAAGGCCGCCTTTTGGCGGCCTTTCTTTTTGGCCGAAAGCCTTTTGCGACAGTTCCGGTTTGCCCGCCGCAGCGCCGCTAAAGCCCATTGCCCCGTTTACAGCAAAACGCGCGGGCTACGCGGCCTAATGTGCCTTGCCAAGTGCAGGTAAAATTAAACAAAATGGGTTTTACCGCAGCAAAAGCTTTAAACGTTGGTTTCATATGAATGCAGCCGAACCGTCATATTATTGAAACGCGCCTGCACTAGCATTCATTCGCACCTTCAAACAGGCCGATAGAAAAACAATTTTATGCAAAAACGACCAACCGAACGTCAGGCAAGTATTGTTGAAACAGTCCGCGCCGACGGTTTTCGCACCATCGAAGACCTTGCCGATCGCTTTCAGGTTACCGCCCAAACCATCCGCCGCGATGTGAATGCGCTGTGCGAGGAAGGGTTGCTCCGCCGCCGTCATGGTGGTGTCGAGCCCGCGCTGGAACATGAAAATATCGCATATCGCGCGCGCAAGGTTTTGCATGTAAACGAAAAACGCAAAATCGCCGCCCTGGTCGCACGGCATATTCCCGATGGTGCCTCGCTGTTCTTTTCCATTGGCACAACGCCGGAACTGGTCGCAAGCGCGCTTTTGCAGCACCGTTCACTGCGAATTTTTACCAATAATCTGAATGTGGCCTATGTTGCCGCCACCAATGACAGCTTTGACGTAACCCTCATTGGCGGACGCCTGCGTAATCGCGATCGCGATGTTCTGGGGCCGGAGGTCGAGGCCTTTTTCAACAGCTATAAGGTTGATTACGGTATTTTCGGCGTCGGCGGCATCGACCCGGACGGCAGCCTGCTTGATTTTGACGAGCAGGAAGTCCGGGCCCGTTCGGCCATTCTTGCCAATTCACGGCAGAATTATCTGGTCGCCGATCACACCAAGTTTGGCCGTAACGCCGTTGTCCGGGGAGGCAATATTTCGCAGGTCACGGCCTTCTTTACCGACACCGCGCCGCCCGACGCCATTGCCGCGATGATCCGTAAAACCGGGGTCGAACTGCATGTGCCCGAACCCGGCGCAGAATTTCCGACCTTTTATGTGCCAGACGAACACTGATCACCGGATTACTTTACGATATGTGCGATAGCCGCGCGCAGACAAACCGTTAGTCAGCCATTAAAGCCCGATCAGATGGGCATAATGCGCGCGCTATGACGCAGGCAAGGCAACATCCGCCTTTTGCCCGGCGGCAATGATACCATCACGCACCACACGCAGCCCCTGTGTTAGGGTTTTGTCGCGGCGCATGACAATGGCCAGATCCCGCCCCATGGCGGGGTCCAGTGCGCGGGCCTGCACCGGCAGGTGCGAACGCCCGGCAACAATCGCCATGGATGGCAAAATAGATGCCCCCAGCCCGGCACCAACCAGTTCCTTGATCGCCTCGACACTGCCCAGTTCCATAACCGGGCGCACAGACCGCCCTGTTTTGCGCAGCCAGTCATCGGCAAGGGTACGGGTGTTTGATCCCTGTTCAAATAAAACCAGCGGCAGTTCCGCCATTTCGCTGGGTGATATGGGGCCGTCAGATATATCGCCCCCCGATGCCGTTTCAGGGTTGGCAGCAAAAATCGCCACGAACGGGTCTTTCATCACGGGCGTAATTTCCAATGCCCGGCTGGCAAAGGGCAGTGTGACAAAACCGATATCAAGGTCATTGGTTTCAACCAAGCGCGCCATATCGGCGGTATTGCCGGTTTTAACCGATATTTCCAGGTCGGGGTATTTCTGCCGGATACCTGCCAGTACGGCTGGCAGAAAATAAATGCATGCTGTCGCCCCACAGCCAATACGCACCTGCCCCTGAACGCCACTGCCAAAGGGGGCCACAGCATCCAGCGCCCCACGAATGGCCTGGTCTATCGGCCCGATTTGCGCGCGCAAGGCATTGCCCGCCGCCGTTGGCATGGCGCGTTTGCCAATCCGTTCGATCAGCTTTACGCCCAGCCGCTGTTCCAGCAATTTTACCTGCTGGCTTATGGCAGGCTGGCTTAAATTACAGCGTTCGGCCGCAGCCGAAAAACTGCCCAAATCCACCACATCGGCAAAGGCCTGCAACTGATCAAGGTTGAAGCCCCGCATTATAACTATTCCTTATCATTTGCATAAAAATTCAAACAAATACTTATGATAAGAACCAATCTATATTTTGCCAATCGAATTAACGCCACCTGGCCCAAACCAAAGACAAGCCCATGCCCGATATGCTCGCAACAAATGCCCCCCTTAACAGTACCGACATGTCACCAACGCCCATTAACGATGCTACCGCCACACAGAATGATGCAATCATCATCCGCGACGCTGATGCGTCTGATATCCCGGCCATTCATCGCATTTACCGACAGGCGGTCGAAGAAGGCACAGCCTCGTTCGAGGAAATAGCCCCGGACGCGAGCGAGCTTGCCCGCCGTCAACAGGCCCTGCTGGAAAAGGGTTTTCCCTATATCGCCGCGATTGACGCCAAAAGCGGGCAGCTTTGCGGCTATGCCTATGCCGGGCCCTACCGCCCGCGTTCGGCCTATCGGCACACGGTTGAAGATTCGATCTATGTCGCACCGGACCATCACGGCAAAGGCATTGGCAGCCTTTTGATGCATCACCTGATTTTACGCTGCGAGGCTGGCCCATGGCGGCAAATGGTCGCCGCCGTGGGCGATAGCGAGAATAAGGGTTCCATCGCACTGCATCGGAAACATGGCTTTGTCATTACCGGCACATTTCACAATGTGGGCTATAAATTTGGCCGCTGGCTTGATTCGGTCTTGATGCAGCGCCCCCTGCAGGGCAGCAGCCCCCTTATTCCCGCCCCGCAGGCCGATTTGCCCCTGCCCACCGCCGATCACAAATGATCCGCACCGGGCTGGTTATTCGCCTGGGCATCGGGCAATTGATAGGCTGGGGAACAAGCTATTATCTGATTGGTAATTTTGGCCCCCAGCTTGCCCAACTGCATGGCTGGAACGATGCCATCATTTATGGCGGTTTTTCCTTTGCCCTTCTGGTGATGGGGGCCGTATCGCCCCTGTGCGGGCGGCTGATTGATGCACAGGGCGGCCGCCCGGTAATGGCGGCGGGGTCGCTTTTTCATGTTGCCGGCTGTGTCACACTGGCCATGACAAGCTCGCTTTTGGGTTATTTCACTGCCTGGTTACTGCTGGGTATTGCCATGCGTTTTACCCTTTATGATGCGGCCTTTGCCGCCTTAGCCCGCCTTGGTGGGGCCAATGCCCGGCGGGCAATGGGGCAAATCACATTGTTTGGCGGGCTGGCATCGACCATCTTCTGGCCGCTGGGCCATTATCTGGAAGCGCAATTTGGGCTTTCAGGTGCCCTGCTCTGTTATGCCGGTTTTGCCCTGCTGTCCCTGCCCCTTAACCTGTCCATACCAGCAAAAAAGACCTCATCCGCCGCAAACAACACCAATCCGGGGCACGCCAGCCCGCAGCCCCCAACCCTCACACAAGCAGCGGCACAGGCACAGCCACCGGCACCGGCACCTGCCCTAACCCCAAACGCAGCCCGCCGCGATCTTTCGCCACATCAGAAAATGCTCTGCGGGGTTCTATATGCCTGCATCATGTCGCTGATCAATATTATCAATGCGGCCATGTCCGCGCATATGATCCCGCTTTTGGCCGGTTTGGGGCTAATGATGGCACAGGCCATCACTATCGCCAGTTTGCGCGGCTTCGGGCAATTGGCTTCCCGGCTGGGTGAAATCCTGTTCGGGCGACATTTTAATCCGGTCACGGTCACAATTTTCGCATCTGCCCTGATGCTGCTGTCTTTTGCCATTGGCTTTGGCGCCGGGTTTTCAACGCTGGCGGCCATTATATTCTGCGTCAGTTTTGGGGCCGCAAACGGCATCCTGACAATCACGCGTGGCACCGTGCCATTGCTGATTTTTGATCCCGCCCATTATGGTCAGCAGGTGGGAAGGCTGTTGCTGCCGGGCTTTGTTCTTTCTGCCCTGGCACCGTCGCTGTTTGCCGTATCGATTGATGGGCCTGGCGCGCAGGCAACACTTGGCATTTTATGCCTGCTGGCCCTGGCAACCCTGGCCGGGGCCATATGGCTTTATCGCTGTCTGTATAAAAAACCGTCCGCCACCTGACGGGGTTGCGGACGGTCAAGGATATTCGGGCCCGACGAGGTAGGTGCATCGGCGGGACAGGCCCGAACGGGGTGTTACAAAAACGGACGTTACATCGCCAATGCCACTGCATCACGGCCCCAAACGGGGCCGCACAGCAGGCAGCGCGATCAGCTACCCGCCCCTTCGCGGGCATAGCCGATATCGCGAAGTGCGGTGGTGATTTCGGGCAGAATTGCCGGGTCATCAATGGTTGCCGGGGTTTTATAGCTTTCACCATCGGCAATGGAACGCATGGTTCGCCGCAGAATTTTGCCAGATCGGGTTTTGGGCAAACGGTCAACCACTGTTGCCTGCTTGAAGGCGGCAACCGGGCCGATCTGGTCGCGCACCATGGCAATGACTTCGGCAACGATTTCCTCGTCAGCACGGTTAACCCCGGCCTTCAGAACCAGAAAGCCCAGCGGAACCTGGCCTTTCAAATCGTCATGTACGCCAATCACCGCGCATTCGGCAACATCCTGATGGCCCGAAAGAACCTCTTCCATCGCCCCGGTCGACAGACGATGCCCGGCAACATTGATGATGTCATCGGTCCGCGACATCACATAAATATAGCCATCCTCGTCGATAAAGCCCGCATCACCCGTGGCGTAATATCCTGGATATTCGCTCAGATACGACGAAACAAACCGTTCGTCATTTTGCCACAGCGTCGGCAGGGTTCCCGGCGGCAGCGGCAGCTTTGCCACCAGCGCGCCGATTTTTCCGCGCGGTACTTCATGTCCACCCTCGTCAACCACCTGCACATCCCAGCCACAAACAGCAACGGTGGGGGAGCCATATTTGATTGGCAGCAATTCAATCCCACGCGGGTTGGCACAAATCGACCAGCCGGTTTCGGTTTGCCACCAATGGTCAATCACGGGCACCTGCAAATGCCGTTCTGCCCATTGCAGGGTATCGGGGTCCGACCGTTCACCTGCCAGATACAGGGCATCAAAGCAGGAAAGATCGTAATTTTTCATCAGCTCGGCATTCGGGTCATCCCGCTTGATCGCGCGAAATGCCGTGGGCGCAGTAAACAGGGCCTTTACCCCATGCTGGGAAATAACCCGCCAAAAAGCCCCCGCATCGGGTGTGCCCACCGGTTTGCCTTCATACATAACCGTCGTGCACCCTGCCAGAAGCGGGCCATAAACAATATAGGAATGCCCAACAACCCAGCCCACATCCGATGCGGCCCAAAAAACATCGCCAGCGGAAACGCCATAAATGTTTTTCATTGACCAGTGCAGGGCCACCATATGTCCGCCATTATCGCGCACCACGCCCTTGGGCTGGCCGGTTGTTCCTGATGTATAAAGCACATAAAGCGGGTCGGTCGCACAAACCGACACACAATCAGCCGGTTCTGCATTTGCGCATTCATCGGCCCAGTCAAAATCGCGGCCTTCTGTCATTTCGGCAATGGCCTGGCTGCGCTGCCAGACAAAAACCGTTTCCGGCTTGTGCGTGGCCTGGTCAATTGCACGGTCCAGCAACGGCTTATAGGCAATCACACGGCTGCCTTCGATGCCGCAACTTGCCGACAGGATCATTTTGGGTTTGGCATCATTAATACGCGTTGCCAATTCGTGGGCGGCAAAGCCGCCAAACACCACCGAATGGATTGCGCCAATGCGCGCACAGGCCAGCATCGCCATTGCCGCCTGCGGAATCATGGGCATGTAAATGATGACAAGGTCACCTTTAACCACACCGCGGGCGCGCATCGCACCAGCCAGCTTTGCCACCTCGTCACGCAATTCGTTATAGGTGTAATGGGCAACCGTATCTGTTACCGGGCTATCATAAATCAGGGCATTCTGGTCGCCACGGCCATTTTCAATATGGCGGTCCAGCGCGTTATAGCAGGTATTGACCATACCACCCGTAAACCAGCGCGGCGCCGGCTTGGCATCGACATCAATAACCTGATCCCATTTTTTATCCCAGGACAGGGCATCGGCGGCATCCGCCCAGAATGCCTCACGATCGGCAATGGAATGGGCGTAAATATCCTGGTAGCTACCCGGCATTGGCGTTTTTCCTCCCGCTTTGCGGTCATTCTGACCATTTTTGGTGACCGGCTTTTCACCGCCCCATGGGTTGGATAGGGCTGGGTTCGATACCGGTTTCGCGATGGCCCGTTAATTCCGCATCATAATACCGATTTATTGGCAGCACTTCCCTTAGACATTGGTCGATCCTTCATGATCGATGGCTGATAAACCGCAAAGCCAACAGGAAAGGGAAGAAAGACGGGAATTTGGACCATGTGCCAGCAACGATACCGGCAACACGCATAAAGTGTAGCGCGCCCTGCGCCATTCTACACGTAAAAATCCCAAAGGCGGGTTTTCACAAGGGGGCAAATTGCTGCGTCTTCCCGATATCGGGCGCAAAAAAATCAAAAGACCGGACATGATTGCCGCCTCACGGCGTGGGCACAAACCGGAGGCGGCGAAACTAAAGGGTCGTTTTTCACGACGGCAAAAGGGTATGGGGCTGGTTCAAACCCGGATCCGTTTTGCTGGGAATTGCGTCATCCTTTTTCAGTGAGTAATTCGACTGATTTCGTCTTTAATTTCGAGTTTGCGCCGCTTGAGTGATGTAATGCGCGTTAAATCAGGGGACGGTCGACATTGCTCCGAATGGAGCTCCTGCTCGAGCGTGGCATGTTTGGCAGTAAGAGCTTCGATATGGGATTGAACGCTCATTCGCCTACTCCTCATTCCTGATATTGCCCACAACAAAATGGTAGTAATTCTGTAACGTGATTTCCAGTCTTTCCGCGCATGTTTCGTTCAAATTTGTCATCCGGGGGCTAACAACATGTCGCAAAATCGGCAATAATCGGCTGAATTTCAGGGGCTTCGACGGTTTCATCCCAAACAGGATTTTTTGAAAGCGTCTAAATTTTGATCAGTGCAAACCCACCGACCATTTTTCAGCCAGCACCACCAAACAGCGCCCTCCATGCCCACAAAAAACACCGTCAAATCAATGCGCTTTCAGGTTTGATTTTTTACTGCCTAGCGGACTTTCAAAAGGTCAGTAATCTGGTTCACAGTCCCCTTCAGGGCGGAAATTACCCCCTCAACAGACCATCCAAAACACCCGATATGGCGGAGTCGCAGCAAAACATATATCCGCACGCCGCAAAAACAGGGGGCAAGGTGCCATATCGCCCCACAACAGACGTTCAATCGCGCGTGTTAATCACGCCATGATCATCCATGCCGCGCAGCAGGACTTACGACCATATCGCGAAGAACGAAAGCCAATAGCCTTACTTCTACCTGCGTTAAAACCAGCTTTCCAAGGGGGTTCCGCGTACCTTCATAAGGCTTGCGCGACGCCACTGCCCTTTCACACGTCCGCATCCAAAACCTGGCGCGCCGAACTGTAAAAACCACCCTGGAAAAATAACTGAAAATTTTACTAGACGACTGGTCTAATCACGATTATAAGCAGCGTCATGAAAACCGAAACAAAAAGCACCGACATTCGCGAAAAGATCCTCGATACCGCGCAAACGATCATGAGCGGCAAGGGATTTTCTGCTGTCGGATTAAACGAAATCCTTGCGGCGGCCAGTGTGCCCAAAGGCTCCTTCTATCACTATTTCCAGTCGAAGGAGACTTTTGGCGAAGCCATGTTGCAACGCTATTTTGACCGTTACCTGAAAAGCATGGACGAACTGTTCAGCCAGCCAGGCGTCAGCGGCGCAAAGCGGTTAATGCTGTATTGGCAGAACTGGCTGGATTCACAAACAACCTGTGATCCGCAAAGCAAATGTCTGGTGGTGAAACTTGCCGCCGAGGTAGCCGATCTTTCCGAAGCCATGCGCACCGTTCTGCTGCACGGAACCGGCAAAATCACGGCCCGTCTGGCAGGTATTATCGGCGAAGGCATCAGGGATGGCTCGCTTGCCATCAATGAAGACCCGGCCCAACTGGCCCTGGCCCTGTATCAATTGTGGCTGGGTGCCAGCGTAATGGCCAAAATCACCCGGGATGACACGCCCCTGCGTGCCGCCATGGAAACGACCGTAACCAAGCTTACCCCCGGCAGCGTTTAACCCGGGCAAATAAAAAGCGAAGCCACATCTGCCCTTTGATGGGCGGTTTCCCCTTCGTTTTTTATTTGCCCGCTAACTAGACGACCGGTCTAATAACAAAGACCATTGTTAAAACCAAAGCTCCCATATCGGGTGCTTCACCCGGATTTCCGGACCCCGCAAAACCGCACCCATGCTGTTTTGCACATCACACCAACCTGAAAAGGAAGCAGATTATGAAAGTCCTGATGGTCTTGACCTCCCACGACACCCTGGGCAACACCGGCAAGAAAACCGGCTTCTGGCTCGAAGAACTCGCAGCCCCCTATTATGTGTTCCAGGATGCAGGCGCTGAAATCACACTGGCCTCGCCAAAGGGCGGTCGCCCGCCGCTTGACCCCAAAAGCAACGAACCCGATTTCCAAACCGCCGATACCCACCGCTTTGAAGCCGACGAAACAGCAATGGCCGCACTTGGCACAACGGCCAAACTGGCTGATATTTCCCATGCCGATTACGACATTGTCTTTTATCCCGGCGGTCATGGCCCGCTGTGGGATCTGACCGAAGATCGCAATTCCATTACCCTGATCGAAAAGGCCTACGAAGCTGGCAAGGTTGTTGCCCTTGTCTGCCACGCGCCGGGTATTTTGCGTGATGTTAAGGCTGCCGATGGCACACCGCTTGTTGCCGGTAAAAAAGTCACCGGTTTTAAAAATACCGAAGAAGACGGCGTCGGCCTTAGCGACATTGTCCCCTATCTGGTCGAAAACGTGCTGAAAGAAAAAGGCGGCGTTTATTCTTCCGGCCCGGATTGGGGTATCCACGTCGTTCAGGAAGGCAATCTGATCACCGGTCAGAACCCGGCATCATCCAAAGATGCGGCCCTACTGGCCCTTACTACCTTTCAACAGGCCGCAAAATGACAGCCTTTGTCGTTCTGATCCGCGAGGAAACGACCAACCCGGCCGACCTTGATCAGTATCGGGAAAAGGCCCCCCTTGCCCGCGACGGGCACGCCATCACGCCCGTCGCCTTCTATGGCATGCAGGAAGTTCTTGAAGGCCCCGATTTTGAAGGCGCCGCCATCCTGCGCTTTCCAACCATGGAAGAAGCCCGCGCCCGGTATCACAGCCCGGCTTATGAAACCGCCCGGCAATACCGGCAAAAAGGCAGCATCAGCCGCGTTTTCATCATCGAAGGTATCGATGCGGCCCCTTCTTCTTAATTCCGCTGCGCAGCGTCAAACCGGCGGGTTTCATGCCCGCCGGTCTGCAACCTTCCCCCACATCCACATCTCTCTTTCACACCGCAGATAAAAGGCCGCCTTATGCCAGCCACCTTATCAACCCTGACCCTTGACGATGCCAAACGCATGCTGGATGCCGGTGAATCCAGGGCACGCGAATTTGGTATTCCCTATAACCTTGCTGTTGTTGATGCAGGCGGTCATCTGCTTGGCTTTATCCGTCAGGATGGCGCAAAAACCGGCTGCGTCGACCTTGCGATCAACAAGGCCTATACCGCCCGGATTTTCGATAACCCAACCCACATTCTTGGCACTCTCGCGCAGCCAGAGCAGGAGCTTTTTGGCATCGAACAAAGCAATGCGGGCCGGGTTGTCATTTTGGGTGGCGGATTGCCGGTTCACCATCACGGCACCATCATTGGCGCGGTAGGCACCAGTGCCGGAAGTGTTGAACAGGATATTCAAATTGCCCAAACCATGCTCGCTGCTCTCTAGCGATGAGCCGTCCTGAACGACAACAACACTCCCTCACCCGCAACACATCAAACGCTAAGCGCCCTCACATTCTCCCTGCAACCGCAACCTCTCCCACATCCCCGTTATTAACGGACGGCCGCACGGGCACCCGCTTAGCCACATGATCAATATTTCCCCTTCTGCCTTCTGCCTTCTGCCTTCTGCCTTCTGCCTTCTGCCTTCTGCCTTCTGCCTTCTGCCTTCAAGCTTGACGCACCCAATTTTGCGAAGGCCAGCAATACGACTGGTCTAATTTTCCAATTACTGTTCCTCCCCGCACCATGAAAGCCCAGCCCAATGTCCGCAAACGCAACCACCTGTTCGCCACCAGGCAATTTAACCCGCAATGCAGCATCCCATTCCCCTGCGCAGGCAGCATCGCAACAAAGCAATAACAGCCTGTCCTTTGCTGCCACACTGGCCTGCATTGTTCTGATCGCGATTGATTTGCGGCCCGGCATTGTCTCGATAGGGCCGTTATTGCCACAGCTTCGCGCTGAATTCGGGCTTAGTAATCTGCAGGCGTCGCTGCTCACCGCGATCCCGACATTATTCATGGGCCTGCTTGCCCTGCCCTCGCCCTGGCTGGTGCGGCGTTTTGGTTTGAACCGGGTTATTCTGGGCGCCCTTGGTGTGCTAACCATTGCAACTGCAGCCCGCGCCTTTGCCCCGACATGGGCACTATTGCTGCTGACAACAGCAGGCGTTGGTGCTGGCATTGCCATTACCGGGGCCTTGATTGGCGGCTTTGTGAAAACGGTTTCACCCAACCGTATGGCACTTCTGATGGGTGTTTACGCCATGTCGCTGGGTTTGGTCAGCACCCTTGCCGCTGGCACCACCAGCCCGATAGCCGAAATGGGTGGCGGATGGCGCGTGGGGTCCGGCATATGGGCCATTCTTGGTGTTGTATCGATCATCGCCTGGCGCATCATGGCCCGCGCACAGCAAACCGGCCCCCATTTGGCAAAGCCACATCCGCACCGCACACCTCTGCCGGTTAACCACCAAAAGGCCTGGCTTCTGGCGCTTTATTTCGCCAGCAACAATATCCTGTTTTATGGTTTTTTATCCTGGCTGGTGCCGCTTTATCGCGAAACGGGGATGAACACCTCTGCTGCAGGCCTTCTGCTCGCCAGTTTTACCACCGCCTTCATGCTCGCCAATCTGGTGCCGGGCATCCTCAGCCGTAAGAAGGACCGCCGGTTCATGATTGCCGGTTCAGCCGCCATCACGTTTGCCGGGCTGGCCGTGGTGGCACAAGCCCCAGCATTTCTGCCGTTTATTCTGGTGCCCGTCATTGCCTTTGGTATTGGCAATTCCTTCACACTCGGCATGACTCTGCCGCTTGATAACACCCGCACCGCGCATGAAGCAAATGCCTGGAACGCCTTTATTCTTGGGATCGGTTATGGTGCTGGCGCCCTTGGCCCGCTTGCCATGGGAGCATTGCGCGACATAACAGGTGGTTTTCACGCACCAATGCTGTTTCTCGTCGCTTTTGGCCTTTTCAAACTGGCCCTTAGCCCATTTTTACACCCGCCAGCATCCCGTGACATAACCGGCACCGAAAATAGCGGGCAGGCAACATAACGCCCCGTCGCCCCGTACACTGCGCCAGCATCCATCCCATGCAGCAATCAAATCACCCTGTCACAGGGACAAGCCCAACCTCGCCCGCCCAGCAAATACGTTGCCCACCGCCCGAATGATCAGCCCGAATGATCAACGATGGAGCAAAGCAATTTCAGACGCCGCAGGACAGGATAGAAGCAACCATCACCTCCAACCCCGCAACCACCAAGGATTCAGGACAAATTCAGGCTTCAACGCGCGCCAGATTACCGATCAGGAAGCGCAGGGCTTCGTTGCATTCTTCCTGGCTTAAATCAAACCGGGTTGGGGAAAGATAGGCGCGCATGGGGGCGGTGCGGTCCTGATTGGCAGGAATGGCCTCCACCGCAGCAACAAGAATTTCCTGCTCCAGCCGTTCTGCAACCAGCTCATCCTTTTTAAGCTGTTCGCGCAGAGCCTGCACACCCACGGATGGATCATCGCGCAGATAACGCCGGGTGGCCCGAAGCGGCGTTATCACATTCTCCCGCCACGCTTTCACCGCCTCCTCAAGCGCGGAAATGCTATGCGGGGCCTTGTCCTGCAGGCCCAGCCAGGCCAGAAACAGCAACAAATTCACATCAAGCCCGCATTTATCCTGCAATGACAGGCACATAGGGGCAACACCCGGTCGCCCATAAAAGGCAACCGTAAACTTCCACAACGCTTTTGCGTCCATTTTGCTCGGCCCTGTTTTATTTGCCTCGCCAAACCGGACTTCCTTCAGGTGACTGCCTTCACTTCCATATTTTCAGATTCATTCGATGTAACCAGCGAAAGCCTGCAATCTGAAACAGTTGGAACCCTGCAAAGAATAGAGCTTGGTCGGGCAATTTTGTATTTTTGAGTGCTTTGATATTACGACAAAACTTGTTTGGTTGCTGTAATATTATATGGCTCGCTCTTAAATATGTTCCTTCAACATTCCGTCCGGACAAAGGGCTGAATCAAAAATCCACTGACAGGAACAACCCCGCCAGTGGATTACAAAAACACGTTATATCAGCGCTATTCAAACGCAAAGCGAGCTAGGTACTTTACACCGTTTTCGCCGTTTTTTTAACCATGGGCGGGGTGCCCATATAGGCACCAAGGCCAATTGCGGTTGAGACCATGGTTTCACCGGTATCGACGAGGCGCGGGCCGGTGATGACGTCGGCCATTGGCACGTCGACAACGCGGCGCTGCTGCCAGGCAACCACGCGGTCAAACTTTTGCTGTGCAATCAAATCCACCGCATGCACACCAAAGGTCGATGCAATCAGCCGGTCGCGCGGCGAAGGTGTGCCGCCCCGCTGCAAATGCCCCAGCACCGTGACGCGGGTTTCCCAGCCGGTCCGCTCGCCCAGCTTTTCGGCCAACCAATGGCCAACACCGCCATAAACGGCCTTTTGGCCATCATGGCCGGATGTGACGATATCGCCCTTATCGGTTTTGATCGCCTCGGCCACAATCACCAGTGCATGGTTGCGCCCGCGTTTGCGAATATTCAGGCAATGCTGCGCCATATCTTCCAGGTCATAATCCATTTCCGGGATCAAAATCACATCCGCCCCGCCGGCAATACCGGCAAACAGGGCAATATGCCCGGCATCCCGGCCCATTACCTCAAGGATCATGATGCGTTCATGCGAAGCCGCTGTGGGTTGCAAACGGTCCATTGCATCAACCGCCACATTAACCGCCGTGGTAAAGCCAACCGAATATTCGGTATGGGCCAGGTCATTATCAATGGTTTTGGGAATACCAACCAGATTGATGCCGCCCTTTTGCGCCAGTTCACGCAAAATCGCCATGCTGCCATCGCCACCAATGCCAATCAGGGCATCCAGCCCCAAGGCCTCGTACCCGGCAATGACTTCGTCGGAACGATCAGCAAAGCTGCCATCGGGCATCGGATAGTGAAACGGGTTGCCCTTATTAATGGTGCCCAGAATGGTGCCCCCCAACCGCAACATCCCATCATTATTGACGTAATCATTAAGCGGTATGGTTGCTGGCGGGCGTTGCAGCAGGCCATGTGTGCCCTGCCGGATCCCCACCACATCCCAGCCATATCCCAGCACGGCCCGGCGTACCACTGCCAGAATAACGGCATTCAGCCCGGCACAATCGCCACCACTGGTTAAAATTCCGATCCGCATCAGACATCTCCCGTAACGGTTTTTCATCGTTTTTATAAAACAGACGATGGGGGCGACACATTATTCATGTGGGTTCGCGCCCGCTTTCTGATAGTATTACAGGCTGTTCGCGTTGATAAATAAGCTGGATCAAAAATGGACGAAATCAATCAGATCGAGATTGAAAAAAGATTGGCCACTCTACGCGAGGAACACCGCGACCTGGACATCGCCATTGCCGAAATGGCGAGCAATCCACGCCACGATCAGCTTCGTCTTGTTCGCCTGAAAAAGCGCAAACTGGCCCTTAAGGACGAGATTCGCTATGCCGAGTCGCAAATCCTGCCAGACATCATTGCCTGATTTTACCGGTAAAATCACCGGCCCATTTGCCTGCCCGCCGTAAATTTTCGCGCTATAATCCCGAAATCCGGGCCAGATGTGCGCATATAAAAACACCTAAAAACACCCGCCAGAACAAGGTTCGGCAGGTTGCTTTCATGTAATCATTGCTGCGCAGGCAAGACCGGCCCGGATGACATGGATCGTTACTTCAGGTTAGCCGGGCGCAATTCGTCTGCACATCCCAACCAGCCAAAAGTTCAAATCGGCTAAGGCATCAAACCATTGATAAACAGGTCATTCGGGTGACCCGGCATTCTGGAAATGCGCCATAGATGAGCGCAATTCGCGGTCCACACCGCCCATCACCGTCGTAACGCTTTCACCCGGCCCGATCTGATAAACACCAAATACCAGGCGATAATCCACCAATTGCCCATCCCAGAAATAAGATGCCCGATGCAATTGTTCGCCAATCGCCTGTGAACGACGCCAGCCTTCGGCAGCATCCACATTATAAAGCAGGGCGGCAAAATCATTGCAGCCAAGATAGCCAAGCTGGTGGGGTGGTTGAATATAAACCCGCAGGAATTCAGCCAGTTGCGCGATCATGGCATCCTTGCAGGATTGCCCATAGGTCTTTGAGAGGCTTTCAAGATCGGCGATTTCACATAGCAGCAGACAGCGCGGTGAAACCGGCGGCGGCGTGACGGCAATTTCATTTTCCAGAATTTGCATGAAAGCCGGGCGCGATAACAGGCCGGTAAACGGGTCCTGCGATGATTTGCGCGCCAGTTCCTGCTGGTGCTTTTGCACGGTTTCAAGCTGTGTGACCAGCGTATCAACCCGCGACATTAGGCGTGACAGCGCCCGTTCAACGGCAGGTGTGATCTGTTCGGAAGGAATACCAAGAAGATTGGCCGGATCAACCGGGGCGCGGCCCGTACCACCAGATTGATCACCAAAAGAAGAACCAGCGCCGCCAGAATAATCCTGGCCCGATGAAGCACCGTTACCACCATCCGGGGTGGCGCGGCCATATGCCTGTGCGGCTTGAATTGCCTGCCTTGCGGCGGGGTTCCGTCCCTCGGAACCGGCGCCATAGGATGACATCGCCATCCTGGCCTCTGAGACTTTCATGTCTGGTTCTCGCGCTACCTGCGTTTTGGAACGGCCATCATGGCACTCTTCCATAATGCATATTAGTACAAATTAAGGGTAAAATCCATTACCGACACACTATACGGATAGATATTCAACCATTGCGAGGATATTCGTACATTCCGGCGAAAATATGGGCATTTTGGGGAACATCGCGGTCAAATGCCGTTTTTAACGGCTTTTCCCGGCCCCGGCACGGCGTTGCGCTTGCATGACGTTACGACCTCCCTATAATGCGGCCTTCGCAAAACGCAGCATATAAACGGAGCCCCATCATGAGCGAACCCCGCCCGGCAATCGGCATTATCATGGGCAGCCAGTCTGACTGGGAAACCATGAAAAACGCGGCCGATATTCTTGATACGCTGGGGGTCGCCTATGAAACGAAAATCGTTTCGGCCCATCGCACCCCGGACCGCCTGGTTGAATATGCCAAAACGGCAAAATCCCGTGGTTTGAAAGTAATTATCGCCGGTGCTGGCGGTGCGGCCCATTTGCCAGGCATGGCCGCAGCCATGACGCCTCTGCCGGTTTTGGGTGTGCCGGTACAAAGCCGCGCACTTAAGGGCCTGGACAGCCTGCTTTCCATCGTGCAGATGCCAGGTGGCGTGCCGGTTGGTACCCTGGCAATTGGCGCGGCCGGGGCAAAAAATGCCGGTCTGATGGCCGCTGGCATCATGGCCCTGATGGATGATGCCCTTGCCGGGCGCCTGGATGCCTGGCGCCAAAGCCAGACCGATGCTGTCGCCGAAGAACCGGTTGACCCGGCAAGCTGACCCACCCCATGGCGCATCCCCAAGATGCGCCATTTTTGCATATGTCTAATTGATGCGGGCGCTATATAGTGCCCGCCGGTTTGCAAAGCACCAAAACAGGTTCTTTGCAAAACCGGTACCGATCCCCTGTTCTGACTGGCCATTCCAATCCGAGGATTTCATGACCAACGACTTTGACAAACGCATCATTGCACCTGGCAGCACCATTGGCATTATGGGCAACGGGCAATTGGGCCGCATGGCCGCCCTGTGTGCGGCAGAACTGGGCTATCGCGTCCATGTCTTTGGCCCCGGAAAAGACAGCCCGACCGAACAGGTCTGCGACAAGGCCACCGTGGCCGATTATACCGATTTTACCGCCCTTAAGGAATTCGCCAACAGCGTTGATGTTGTGACATTTGAATTTGAAAATGTCCCCTATGACGCGGTCAAGCTGCTGTCGGGTATTGTTCCGGTTCGTCCGGGCTGGCAGTGCCTGCATATTTCGCAAAACCGCCTGCGCGAAAAAACCTTCTGCAATGAACACGGCATTGGCACCGCACCGTTTGCCGCTGTGCGTTCGCTGGCCGACCTTGAAGAAGCCGTTGCAAAGCTGGGGCGCCCGTCGGTGCTGAAAACCACCGAAATGGGGTATGACGGCAAAGGCCAGGTCAAAATTACCGATGAAACCAACCTGGCTGCGGCCTGGGTGGATATGAATGGCAGTGAAGCCATCCTTGAAGGCTTTGTTGATTTTGAACGCGAACTTTCCGTCATTGTTGCGCGTGGCATTGATGGCAAAATGGCCTGTTTCTGCCCGGTGGAAAACCGCCATGCCAACCATATCCTCGATGTGACCATAGCACCCGCGCAAATCCGCCCGGCCCTGCGTAGTGAAGCCGAAAAGATCGCCAAGATCCTGGCCGAGAAAATGGAATTTATCGGCCTTCTGGCGGTTGAAATGTTTGTCACCCGCGATGGCAAGCTTCTGGTCAATGAGGTGGCCCCGCGCCCGCACAATTCCGGCCACTGGACGATTGATGCCTGTGTCACCAGCCAGTTTGAACAGTTCATTCGTGCGGTTTGCGGCCTGCCATTGGGCGACCCGGCAAATCATTCGGATGCGGAAATGAAAAACCTTCTGGGTGACGATATTGATGCCTGGCAGGCAATTTTGTCCGACCCGGATGCCAAACTGCACCTTTATGGCAAAGCCGAAGCCAAACCGGGCCGTAAAATGGGCCATGTTACCTGGCTGCGCCCGGCAAAAACCGGCAAATAAAGGCGCTATCGCGCAAAACGGGTGCGTACATTATCGTCTTCCGCACCGCCCCGAATATCAAACACCCCGCAGCCTGTTGCTGGCGGGGTGTTTTGTTTTCAATTGCTTATGGCTCAACGCCGTCAAATCTCCGTACAAGCCCGAAACCTGCAACAGCCCATCAGCGCCTTAATGCCCACTGCCACAGAATGAACAAACCCGTTTTTCACAAACGGGGCGGCATAATCTGCCTGCCAAAACTGGCATTGCTTTTGCTGATATCCGGGCAGGTTCTTTTTGAGGCGACGGACGATGCAAAAACTAACGGCTCTTCTGGCAATTCTTGTGGCAATCATTCTGGCTCCGGCTGGCCGGGTTTCCATGGCACAGGCCAGTTCCATCACCCCGGGCACGGCGGGCTTTCCGACGGTTAATCGCGGCGACCAGCTTCAGTTTGGCGCAATGGCGGTTGATCTGTTTGGCATTCGCGCACCGCAACCCGGCACCGTTTGCCGGGCAGAAGGCATCCCCTTTCAGTGCGGCGATGCCGCATCGCAGGCGGTGCGTCGCATTGTCCAGGATTACGCCGTTTCCTGCGAAAAGGTATCGGACAGCCAGCTTTTCCCGATGCTGACCGAATGCCATATCGGCCAAAGCGACCTTAACCGCCTGATCCTGCGGGCTGGCTGGGCAATGGTTGATATGAATGTGTGCGACAATTACCCGCGCTGCAAAACCTATATCGCCGATCAGAACTTTGCCCGTGACAACCGCAAAGGAATGTGGCTGGGCACGCCGCCGGCAAGCCTTGTTGCCGCCACCCGCAAATCCGAAACCGATACAGCCCCCGGCGCCAAAGCCGCCATCCGCAACGCAATTTTCAATATCGACCTTGCCGCCGAAATGAAGGCGCGTAACGCCCCGGACCGCACCCTGATCAGCTTTTTAATGCCCTGATCTGTAAATCTTGCCTCGTCTCCCATACAAAAACCCCGCTGGCACAACAGCGGGGTTTTTGTATGCGCGGGGGTTACCCGACCCTTTTTTGTTAACTGCCAGTCAAACTAGCGCGCACCACCAAACTGGCGGGCAATGCGGCCCGGTGTCGGAATGCAGGATGCGATTTTTTTACCAACGCGAAACCCCGTACCCGCAACTTTGCCAGCTTTGCCCAGGCTTGATTTCACCTTCGGGATCATCATGACATTGCCAATGCGGCGATCCATGAATTCCCAGGTTGCCTGATGGCCATCCGACGTATCGTCCAGCCAGTACATCAGGGTCGAACCATAAACCCCGGCCAGAAGCCCGCGTTTTGTGTACCAGTTATGATCGGTCGATGTATCGCCCGCCGCCTGCCACATCAGATCAACGGTTTTTGCCGTCATGCGCAGGCTTTTGGGCAGGTTTTGCGGCAATGACAAATGCGCAACGGCGGCACGCACGGCATCCTTGTGTGCCTCGGCCAGGTCCAGCCGCACACGAATGGCTGCGCCAATGCGCTCGCGAATTTTCATCGATTTGATGTCCATGGCCGCAAGGCAATCCATCATGTCGCGATCGGTCAGGGCAACATAATGTTCAATCACCTGGCCGCTCCCGCCGGGAAACAGGCGGTCCACTTCCATTTCCGGCCAGCCCAGATCATCGGCTGCGGTACGAAGGGTGGTTTTGCTCCAGCCATCAAACGCAACATGTTCAAGGGCGGCGCGCACCAGTTCATCACGCTGTTTGGCGATGCGGGCAAAACTTTCCTCTACGGACATGTCAATTCTCCTGTTGCGTATCGGTGCGGCCCGAAACATCCGGCGGGTCGCGGCGTAATTCATCGGTAAACCCCATCAGGGTCATATCATCCATACGTTCAGGATACATCACTCCGATCAAATGGTCATATTCATGCTGCACAACGCGGGCATGAAAACCACTGGCAATCTTTTCCACCGGTTCGCCATTTTCATCGATCCCGCGATAACGGATTTTATCCCAGCGCGGCACATAGCCCTGAAAATCGGGAATCGACAGGCAGCCTTCCCAGCCACCAACCTTTTTTGCATCCTCCAGCGGCTCGATCTCGGGATTGATCAGAACCGTCAGGGGTACTTCGCCATCATCTTCACCCTTGCCTGCCCGGCTGGGCGGCACAAAAAATATCATCACTGCCAGCGACCGAAACACCTGCGGGGCAGCAAGACCCACGCCGCCAGCATCGCTCAGGGTTTCAATCATATCGGCAACAAGACGAATGATTTCAGGGTCTTCGGGGCTTTCCACGCGTGCTGCAACCTTGCGCAGAACCGGGTGTCCCATACGGGCAATTTTCAATATCGACATGGCTCACTATCCGATCAAACCCTTACAGGTGCCAATAACGCCCCTATATATAAAAGGCATCAGGGCTGCGGGCAAACGTTGTGCGCGATCATTTGCGCTGCCCTCTTTCCTTTTTCTTAACTTTGCACTATATAGCAGCCACGGTCATTGGTGGCCGCATTAGCATCCGGTTGGCAAAAATGCCTTCCGGCTTATTGTGTATTATTGAAAGGAGCGTGGTTTCCGTGCAGGTAATCGTTCGCGACAACAATGTCGATCAGGCTCTGAAGGCGCTTAAGAAAAAGATGCAGCGCGAGGGCATTTTCCGCGAGATGAAGCTTCGTCGTCACTTTGAAAAGCCGTCGGAGAAGAAAGCTCGCGAAGGGGCGGAAGCAATCCGCCGTGCTCGCAAGCTGGAGCGTAAGCGCATCGAGCGCGAAGGCTTCTAAGTCTTTTTCACTTTCGGGGTTCCTCGAACGTGACTGTACGGTCGGTTTTGTTTGATCAGTTTTGATTTTTCAAATCCGGACCCGTGCCGAAACCCGCCTTGGCGCAAGCCTGGCGGGTTTTGTGTGTCTGGGCTGATGCACGGTTCCTCGTCGACCACAACTATCTGGCACGAAGCCCTTTGCCAAAATTCGATCCCCGCCCGCACGCCCCTTTGTTTTGTCAGCAATAATCCCTATCTCCCTGATACCCTCGCTATATTCCATCCCATTCTGGTAACGGGAGCATCCGGCGTGCCCAATCATTTCCCCGCCCTGCCCTGGCTACGGCTTTGCAAAGCCCACAACGCCCTTCGCCTTCTGGCCTTTGCCCTGTTGCTGGCAATGCCGCCGTTGGGCAACACGGCATTTGCGCAAACGGCGTCACCGGGTAATGGCACGCCGTCCGGTGCGATCACACAGCAGGGCCAATCCATTCCGGCGGCACCAGCCCCCCAGCCAGGCACTGATGGCGTTGGTGGCAATAACGATAGCGCGCCACCGCCCACGCCAGTCGCCCATTGCGATACCGACCATATTTCACTGTGCGAGGATACAAACGAACTGATCTGGTCCAAAGGTTTTGCCGATCAGGTCGGCGCGTTTATTGGCGAAGGCACGGCAAGCTGGCTTTATGCGAATGGCAGCCGCATCGACCAGATGATCGAGGTTCTTGGTGGCCCACCGCAGGTCCGCCAGAAAGTCGGCGATGATTTATGGCTGTATGGCGCCTGCCGTGCCCATAGCTGCCCGGAAAAGGGTGCGGTAATTGTATCATCAAAGGGCGATATTACCGCAGCCGCGATCCTGCATTTCACCTGCACCACAACCTGCCAGGATGACTACACACTGACCATCATTGGCGCGAATGACGACAAAACCCTGTCTGACGCCATCCAAAACTGGGCGCAAACCACGATTAACGGTGACGCGCGCACCTATAAAAAGGCCAATCCGCCGAAAACCGCCAAAATCGAACATCTTGGCCCAGCTGGCGCGGGGCAAGCCCAGCCCGATGCCCCAGCATCAAACGCAGCCCCAGCTACGACAAACAAGGGCTAACCCCGCTTCCCCGTCAAATCAAGGAACCGTAGCGAACCACAAACAACGGAAACCGCCCGGTCTATTGCGCTTTTTCGCTGCCAAACAGCCAGTTAAACATGCCGTTAATCACCCCAGCCTTGCTGTTTTTGCCTGCGGCTGAATTGGGGTTTGATCGCACCAGCAATCCGAACTGGGACCGGTAAACGGTGTAAACATCATCTGTTGAAATATCGGTATAGGTGGAACTGCCATATTCGGCATCGACCAGAAAATTCCACGGCACCAGCCAGGTACTGACCGACCCACTATATTTCGAGGCCAGATCATAGGCCCGGTGTGGTCCGCTATTATCCTGTTCAATTTGGGAAAAGCGCCCTTCTAGCCGATCAAGCCGATACCGGGCATCCATGCCCAATATGTTGGCCCAGGGTTTCAGCTTTACAAACTGCGCATCCACCCGGAACTGATCGCCATAAATTACATATTTGCGCGGAATATCCTCGCCCGGCAGCCGCAGATAGGCGTTAAATTCCTCGTTCCCGGTCTGCTCAAAGGTAACTTCTGCCACCGGCGCTTCATCGGTCAATCGCGTATAGGTCAGAACAATCCCGAATATCGACAGGGCAAGTGCCACTGAAAGCAGCACAATGGCAAACAGGGATATTCTGACAACACGAATTCTCACGCGATATTCACCTTATCCGCCATAAAACCTGCCGAAGTGTCCCTTAGTCCAATGACGCAGACAAGTCCGAAAGACAGCATCAAAGCTTGATCCCCCATAATCGGGCACCGCAACATTATCCAAGCCAGAAACACCCGTTTCCATTTACAGATTAGATAACTTACAAATTATGACATATTAAAGTTGCGTTGATTTCGCACCTTTGGCCGCAAAAATCAGGGGGATAAGACATTGAGTTTTGAAACATGGCTGGCCTTTACCACCGCATGCATCGTGCTAACCCTGATCCCCGGCCCCAGCGTTTTGCTGGTCATCGGGCAATCAATCACCCGCGGTAAAAAAGCTGCCATGATGTGCATTTTTGGCGATGTGATTGGCAATATCGTGCTTATGGGTCTGTCCTTTGCCGGTGTTGGTGCCATCCTTGCCGCCTCGGCCGTTCTTTTTCAAATCGTGAAATGGCTGGGTGTTCTCTACCTAGCCTGGCTCGGATACCGGCAAATTATCGAAGCCCGACAAGCTCCGACAGAAACAACGAATGCTCCCACATCGGAACATATCGGCTCGAACTGGCGCAGTTTCTGGGCAGGCACCATCACCGCCATTTTGAACCCCAAGGCCATCATCTTTTACATGGCATTTCTGGCGCAGTTCATTAACCCCCAAGCAGATCTGGCGTCACAGCTAACCATTCTGACCCTGACATCAAGCATGGTCGTCGTTGTTCTGTTAACCGGCTATGCCCTACTGGCCGCACGCGCCCGCGAAACATTCCAAAGCCCGCGTGCCAGAAAACGCATGGGATACACCGGCGGCACCTTCATGATTGGTGGCAGCTTTTTAATGGCAACGACTCGCTAGCGTTTGCTGCAAGCTAAATAACGCAAAAAGGGCAGCCCGATGGACTGCCCTTTCGTCTTATGGGTCTAAGATGCCATCACGCATCAAGCTGATTGACGATTTCCTCACACATCTTTTTGGCGTCGCCAAACAGCATCATGGTGTTGTCCTTGAAGAACAGTTCGTTCTGGATGCCAGCATAGCCTGCCGACATACCGCGTTTAACGAACAGCACCGTTTTGGCCTTTTCCACGTCAAGCACCGGCATGCCGAAAATGGGCGATGACGGGTCTGTTTTGGCAGCCGGGTTGGTAATGTCGTTTGCACCAATGACGAAGGCGACATCGGCGGTGCCGAAATCACGGTTGATTTCGTCCATTTCCACCACGTCTTCGTATGGCACGCCGGCTTCGGCCAGCAGAACGTTCATATGGCCCGGCATGCGGCCTGCCACCGGATGGATGGCATAACGCACATTCACACCTTCGGCCTTTAAAAGGTCGGCCATTTCGCGCAATGCATGCTGGGCCTGGGCCACCGCCATGCCATAACCCGGCACGATAATGACGCTTGATGCGTTTTTCATGATGAAGGATGCATCATCCGACGAGCCGGACTTTACAGCCCGGTCGGCATCACCACCTGCAGCGGACGCTCCGCCACCTTCGGCACCAAAACCACCAAGGATGACGTTGAAGATCGACCGGTTCATGCCCTTGCACATGATATAGGACAGGATCGCGCCAGATGCGCCCACCAGCGCGCCGGTAATGATCAGCGCGTTGTTTTGCAGGGTAAAGCCAATGCCACATGCCGCCCAACCCGAATAGGAATTGAGCATGGAGACAACCACCGGCATATCCGCCCCGCCAATCGGAATGATCAGCGTGATCCCCAGCACCAGTGCCAGCGCAACAGCCAGCCAGAAAGCAAAATGGCTTTCGGTCGAAACAAAAATGATGCCGACCACGATAATGGCAATACCGATACCCAGATTAAGCAGGTGCTGACCCGAAAACTGAACCGGGGTTCCCGAAACAATGCCCTGCAATTTGCCAAAGGCAATCAGAGAACCGGTAAAGGTAATGGCACCGATGGCAACGCCAAGGCCCATTTCAATCAGGCTGGCAGGGTGAATATTACCCACCGTGCCGATGCCATAGGCACCTGGTGAATAAAGTGCCGCCCCGGCAACAAATACAGCCGCCAGTCCAACCAGCGAGTGAAAAGCCGCCACAAGCTGGGGCAGCGCCGTCATCTTGATTTTAAGGGCGATGATGGTGCCAATCGCGCCGCCAATCAGGATACCGGCAATAATGGTGGTGTAAGACAGCACCTCGGGCGAGGCGAGTGTGGTGAAAATGGCAATCGCCATACCGACCATACCCAGCATATTGCCGGTACGTGCCGAATCAGGCGAAGAAAGACCGCGCAGGGACAGAATGAAGCAGACCGAGGCGACCAGATACAGAAAAGCCGAGAGGTTTTCCGACATATTGTTTCCCCTTCCCTACTTCTTTTTCTTGAACATCTGCAGCATGCGCTGCGCGACAATGAACCCGCCGAAAATGTTGATCGATGCCAACACCACGGCAACAAAGCCCATTACCTTGGAAATGTTCATGTCAATCGGGCCGGCCGCCAGAAGCGCACCAACAATGATGACCGATGAAATGGCGTTGGTAACCGCCATCAGGGGGGAATGCAGGGCCGGTGTGACCTTCCACACCACGTAATAGCCAACAAAGCACGCCAGCACAAAAACCGTCAGGCCGATAACCGTGGGGCTGACCCCGCCGGTTGATGCGGCATGGGCCGCACCCGTTGCGGCATCATGTGCACCCGCCGCAAGCTGATCGGCAAGTTTGGCAGCCTTTTCCGCCAGGCCAAGGGCGGAATCGCGCAAGTCATTGGCAGACTGTGAGACAGACTGATCAACCATTTGCAGCCTCCGTTTCCGGTGCGGTTTCACCGCCAAATTTCGGATGAACCACCTTGCCATCCTGTGTCAGCATGGTTTCGGCAATGATCTGGTCTTCACGGTTAAAGACCAGTGCCTTCTTTTCGCTATCGACCATCAGGGTCACGAAGTTCAGCAGGTTTTTGGCATACATCGCCGTGGCATCCGTCGCAACCGAGCTGACGATATTCGACGGACCAATGATTTTAACGCCATTTTCCGTGACCGTGCTTTCACCGGGCTTCACACCGGCAACATTGCCACCGCGTTCCGATGCAAGGTCAATAATGATCGAGCCATTTTTCATGCCCGCCACCATATCGGCGGTAACAATTTCAGGCGCCGGACGGCCAGGAATAAGCGCGGTTGTGATGACGATATCGGTTTTCGCCAGCACTTCCTTGAGCTTTGCCGCCTGCTTCTTTTTATAGTCGTCGGACATTTCGCGCGCATAACCACCGGCAGTTTCGGCGTTTGCTGCGTCGTCATCCTCGACCTCGATAAAGGTACCGCCCAGGGACTGGACCTGTTCCTTTACGGCCGGGCGCACGTCAAAGGCCGATACAACAGCCCCCAGACGTTTGGCCGTGGCAATGGCCTGCAAACCGGCAACCCCGGCCCCAACCACCACAACACGGGTGGGGGCAAGGGTGCCAGCCGCCGTCATCATCATCGGGAAGATGCGGCCAAATTCATGGGCGGCATCAATCACGGCACGGTAACCGGCAAGGTTCGATTGCGAGGATAAAACATCCATGGATTGCGCACGCGAAATACGCGGCACCAGCTCCATGGCAAAGCTGGCAAGGCCCGCTTCGGCCATTTTGCCAATCAGTTCTGCGCGGTCATAGGGTTCGATCAGGCCAATAACCGTGGCACCCTTTTTATAGGCGGCCAGTTCATTGGTTTTCCCCTCGACCATCGGCGGGCGCACTTTAAGGATGACATCGGCATCCGCTGTTGCGGCCTTGGCCGTTTTGGCAATGGTTGCACCGGCATCAGTATAACGATCATCGGCAATGGATGCGTTTTCGCCTGCACCGGTTTCGATCACCACCTCAAATCCCAGACCCGTATATTTTTTAACGGTGTCCGGTGTGATGGCAACGCGTTTCTCACCGGGCCATATTTCCCTTGGAACGGCCAGCTTCATCGCGTCGTACCTCCTTCCCTAATTTAACAATCCTGTCTGGTATGTCGGTTATTCGTTATTGTAGCGCCCCTGTTTCCGGGGCTTTGGTATTGTTTTATGAAACCCTTGTCCGGCAGGCTGGCCCTTTTCGGGCCAATGGCATCACAACCCATGCTGCAATGCCCCTGCCCTTATTTCCCGCAAGGCGGCAAATTCCGGCCAGAGACGAAAAAAGGCGGTTCCTCTGAACAAACAGAAGAAACCGCCCACTTTCCCACCACGCTTTCCGAGGCTGCAAAGCCTTGGTGACAAACCGGGTCCCACCCGCCAGTGATGCTCAGGACAAACATTCACCAGCGCCCCGCTTTGTCTGCGTTGACCGAAAGATGCGATTTTCTTCTCAATAGCTCAACAGCAAAACCTGACAAAAACATAACTTAACCACTTTACGGTTTATAACTGCACTTTACCACTATGTGCGGAAAACCATACACACCTTTATCGATATGGAACAAGTGTCATTCCATCATGAAATCAATTAATCCATTGATTTTTGGGCATATTCCGCATTTTTAACAAACGCAGATAGTTAAATTAACCCTTAAAATACACCCACAGGTTTTCATTAAACCCTTTATAAAGCAAGGGTCCATGCCATTATTTTTTCTGGATTCCGGGCGCAAACGACCCAAAAATTTTGCGTAAAAAACAGCAATTTATAACAACACGCCCCCGTAAAACCCCACACGCATAAAAAGAAGCGCCCTTAAAAGACTCGCGCCGATTCGTTCTTCGGCATGTTTCGCGCATTTCACAGCCTTCCCTGCATCAACGTCAAACGAGTCCGGCATCTTTGCCAGTTACGGGTTTTTCTTTTGAACGGGGACAGCGATGAAACAGGGAACATGTCTTTACCGGCTGGTTGGCACAGCCATCGGGATTTGGGCCATGGGCGCAACGGCAACGGCGCAGGCCCAAACCTATTTTCCGCCTGACGTGGATAAAAGCAAATGCAGCCTGCCCAGCAGCGAATTCCAAAGCTGGATCACCCTGCCGCTTTTTGGTCTGACCAGCCCGGTCTATGACCAGACCAGCGGCATGCCCTATATCTTTCCGGTCAATGGCCCGAATTTTGAAGCCCAGAATCCGGACCATTGCGATTTTTACAAATGGGGCGCACAGATGTTTCTGTGGCTGACATCCACCATCGACGATGTCAGCACCCAACCAGCAACACGGCACTATCCGCCAACGCTTCCCCTTGTTTTCGATACCGAATTTTTCTACCGCCTCTCAAGCGACCACAAAGAACTGCTGGCCCAGGGCGAGGGCGGTAATGGCGATAACCTTGCCATCAGCCTGCGCACCGCAAAAAAGGACGAGGATGAAAGCATCGGCCAGGCGGGTGGCAATGGCGTTTTGCTGACCCAAAAGCCAGTCGATGCCACAAAACAATCCTCACTGACCTATTACGGTGTGCATACCAACCGGCAATATGGCTATTTCCTCAGCCTTTATAAAAACCTTCTGTCAGGCAAAACCAAGGGCACCCCGCTGGCCCCACAATTTCCGACCACGGCAGCAGAAACCTGTGCTGTTTTGGCCTATGCCCAGCAAAACAATTATGTGGAAAAGGGTTTGATCCCCGCTGCGATCGAGAAACTTCTTTGCCCGCCAAACGGCAAAAGCGGCACCATGACAGCGACCGAAAAACCGGTAAAGCCCGCTACCGCGCCAACGCAGTCCTCCTCAATTATTCCGCAAATCGAACCCGCTGTTGATTTTCTGTCCATGGCGGTCGAAGTCAAATCAAGCTGGGTCGAGGCCGCCACCCTGCCCGCGGACAGTGCGGGTAAATATATCCTGCAGAACCTGAAAATCCCGGTTTATGACCGCAGCAATCCCAATCACTGGATGGTCAAGGAATCTGCCACGCGCGAAATGGCACTGGTCGGTATGCATGTGGTTGGCACCGTGCAAGGCCACCCGGAAATGGTCTGGGCTACCATCGAGCATGAAAATAACGCGCCCAACGCCCTTTATTATTACACGAACGACAAAAACCAGGTCGTTGCCGTTTCCGACCCGCAAACAAAAACCGGCTGGCTTTATTCCAACGGTGAAATTGTCGATGCCGTCACCGAATATGCCAAGGGCTGCGACAGCACACCGATGCCAGCAGGCTGCATCTTTACATCCGACATCATCAGCGTTGGTGATAACGAAATCATCGGCCCCAATGGCAATGATCCGATCCAACCTTCCAATGTCACCCGCCTCAATCCGTGGGGAAATGCACAGGCCCAAAGCGACACCACCGCCATTTCCCAAACAACGCAGATCATTTCACTAAACCGCGATGTCAAAACCAACCTTGTCGCGCAAAATGCCACCGACCCGCGGCAATATTACTTTCTAAGCGGCGCAGTCTGGACCAGCGATGGCAGCATTCCCGAACATGGCAATGCCACGGCCATTATCGGATCGCCCCTTCTGGCCAACACATCGATGGAAACATTCGAACAGGCCAATGGCTGCTTTGGTTGCCACAATACCTTTGGTTCCAGCGACGGCCTGGAAATCAGCCATATCTTTGATGGCATCAGCCCCGACCTGCCAACGGTTCCGGGCAACTAACAACCGGGCATGGGAACCTAAAACAGCAAAGCCGGACCAAATTCTGGCCCGGCTTTTTTTTTCGTTATCTGTAACGGGTATCCTGTCATTCAGGGCGATCCAGGCCCACTTTTTCAAGGGCTTCGTTTTGGCTGCGCGCCAGTTCGGCCTCGTCAAAATCCTGCACCAGATCATGGAAAATGCGATACCAGTTCACCTTGGCATCCAGGCGTAAAAACACCGATCCAAGGCCAACGGCAGCACGGTCCACCAGCACAAATTCCCGTGGTGGCTTCACCCCGCCCAGACGGCGCAATTCCGAATGCACCTTGCCTGCCACCTCGGCACCATAGGCAACCGAATTGCTTTCTTCCATCTTGCGTTCGCGATCATCAAGCAATGGCCCGTAAACAAACCCCGCCCAGATATTCAGAACATCAATCAGTTCATTGGAAAGGTTGTTAAAGCCCCAGCTTTCATAGGCCGCCACCGCCTTGTCGCGGTCATTGTCACGCAACGCCTGATAAAGCGATATCACCGCCCCAACGAATGCGGGCTGAAACACCCGGATACAGCCAAAATCCAGCAAATTGACGCTCAGATCATCGCGCAGGGAATAATTGCCCAGATGCGGATCCCCATGAATAACGCCATATTTATAAAAGGGCACATACCAGGCACGGAACATGTTCAATGCCACCTGGTTGCGCTCTTCCTCGCTGGGGTTACGATCAACAAAGGCCTGCAATTTCCCGCCCTGAAGCCAGGTCATGGTCAAAAGGCGGCGGGTTGTCAGGTCACTTATCGGTTCGGGCACATGCACATGGGCCTCATCACGCAACATATGCCCATAAAGCGCCATTTGCCGCGCTTCACGTTCGTAATCCAGTTCTTCACGCAGGCGCGCACTTAATTCCAACTGGATGTTTTCGGCATCAATCGCACTGTCATAACGGCGATAAATGGCAAAGGCCGCGCGAAGCTGTTTTAAATCGGCCTCAACCGTTGCCGCCATATCGGGATATTGCAGCTTGCAGGCCACATCGCGCCCGTCAGGCAGGGTTGCCTTATGCACCTGACCCAGTGATGCGGCGGCAGCAGCATCGCGGCCAAAATCGGCAAAGTTGTCCTGCCAGCCCGCACCAAGTTCGGTACGCATCCGGCGTTTTACAAACAGCCAGCCCATCGGCGGTGCATCGGCCTGCAAACCTGCCAGGGCATCGGCATAATCGCGCGGCAGGGCATCGGGAATGGTCGATAATATTTGCGCCACTTTCATCAGCGGGCCTTTCAGCCCGCCCAGTGCCGCGGTCAAATCGGCGGCATACCGGCCATGATCAACTTCGCCGCCAAAGACCTTGCCCACCGCAAGGCGCGTCGCCAGTTTCCCGGCTGACGCACCCACGCGGGCATAACGACGCACCCGCCCGCCAAAACGATTATCTTCGGATTGGCGAAAATCGTCGTCGTTATCGTCGCTCATCTCAGGAAAGTTCCTCCAGCTCGTCAATCAGACGCTTGATCATGTTAAGCCCGCGCTGCCAGAAGGCCGGGTCCGATGCATCCAGCCCGAACGGTGCCAGCAACTCCTGGTGGCGTTTGGTGCCACCGGCTTTCAGCAGTTCAAAATATTTCTGCTGAAAACCTTCTTCGGAATGCTGGTAAACGTCGTAAAGCGAATTCACCAGGCAATCGCCAAAGGCATAGGCATAAACATAAAACGGCGAATGGATGAAATGCGGGATATATGACCAGTAATATTTATATTCCTCGTCATAACGGATCGCATCACCCAGGCTTTCCTTCTGTACGTCCAGCCAGATCGCGCAGATCTCATCGACCGTCAATTCCGCTTCGCGACGCTTGGAATGGACACGCTTTTCAAATTCAAAAAACGCAATCTGGCGCACCACGGTATTGAGCATATCCTCAACCTTGCCCGCCAGCATGATACGCCGCATTTTCGGGTCGGTTTCAGCGCGCAGCATCGACTGGAAAGTCAGCATTTCGCCAAATACCGATGCGGTTTCCGCCAGTGTCAGCGGCGTATCTGACAGGAAATAGCCCTGCTCGCCTGCCAAAATCTGGTGCACGCCATGACCCAGTTCATGGGCAAGGGTCATCACATCGCGGGTTTTGCCATGATAGTTCAGCAGCAGATACGGGTGTGCGGATGGCACGGTCGGATGTGCAAATGCGCCCGATGCCTTGCCCGCACGCGGCGGCACGTCGATCCAGGGGTTATCAAAGAACCGCTTGCCAATGGCAGCAAGGTCTTCGGAAAATTCGCCATATGCCTTCAACACGGTTTCCCGCGCATTATCCCAGGCGATTTCGCGGTCATCATCTTCGGGTAGCGGCGCGTTACGGTCCCAGTAATCAAGCTGGTCAACGCCAAACCATTTGGCTTTCAGCTTGTAATAACGGTGCGACAAATCACCATAGGATGATGTCACTGCTTCGCGCAGGGCCTCGACAACATCGTCTTCAACCTGGTTGGACAGGTTGCGCGCACTGACCGGGGTGGCAAAATTGCGCAGGCGGTCGTCAATTTCCTTGTCTTTGGCAAGGGTATTGGTGATGTGTGCCAGCAATTTGATGTTCTTGCCCAACACATCGCCAATCGATTTTGCGGCAACCTTGCGGTCTTCCACCCGGGTCGAAGACAGCATATTGGCCGCTTCGGACATGGTCAGGTCCTGACCATTGATGGGAAAGCGCAATTCGGCCATCGTCTGGTCAAACAGGCGGATCCAGGCACCCGAACCGGCCACTTCGCGTTCATGCAAAACCTGTTCGACTTCGTCTGAAAGCTGATGCGGGCGGAAAGAACGGTTTTCATCCAGCCACGGGCGATAGCGCGCCAAAGCCGGGCTTGCATCATATTTTGCCTGCAGGGCGGCTTCTTCGATCCGGTTCAGTTCCAGACCAAAAAACAGCGTAAAACTGGAAATGGTGGTGAGCTGTTCGCGCACACCCTGGTAAAACTGGCCAATGGCGGCATCGCTGCCATCACCAGCATGCAACAGGCCGGCAAAGGACCCGATGCGCCCGCAAATTTCGGAAATCGCCTCATATTCGGCAATGGCTGCGGCCAGGGTTTCACCCGGAAGGTCAGCAAGCTTGCCCTGATATTCCTTCTGGAACGCCTCCGAACGCTGTTTGGCATCATCAAGATCACGGCGAATGGCCGGGTCTTTGGCATCCGCGTAAAGGTCGCTCAGATCCCAGGTCGGCAGGTTCTTGTTGATCGCGTTCATTGGTCCTCCAGATAATTCGGAACATAAAAGTCTTTGCTGCGATATAAGACAAAGATATTTTCATCGCCAGCGCGACGGGACAAAAAGATAAAAAACTGTTTATCTTGCTGCCATTGGCACAGGCGCTTAATGACTTATATATATGAAAACAATAACAGGGAAACGCCATGACGAATTTGCAGGATTATGCCCAGTGGCAGAACTTGCCGTCGATGTTTTTCGATTTGGCCGCGAAAAATGGCGACAAGCCCCTTTGGTGGACCAAATCCCCCGAGACTGACGAATTTGTCCCCACCACCTGGCGCGAAGCCGCGCGACAGGTGCGTGCCCTTGCCCGATCGCTTTACAAATTCGGCATAAGGCCGGGCGACCGGGTTATTTTGCTTTCGGAAAACCGCACGGAATGGGGCATTGCCGATCTGGCGATCATGTGTGTGGGCGCGCTCACCGCACCGGCCTATTCCACCAATACCGAACGCGACCATCTGCATATCATCGAGGATTCAGGCGCCAGCCTGGCAATCATTTCGACCAAAAAGCTGGCACAGCCCTTTTTGCATGGCGCGCTGGATTCCGGGCGCTGCCGCCATGCCATCACGATCGAGGATTGGGGCCAAAGCTTTGTCGGCGGCATCACCATTTCTAAGTGGGACGACGTAATCGAACAGGGCGACGCCCTGGATGACGATGTTGATGCTTGGGTTGCCAATATCAAACGCAACGACACCGCCTGCCTGATTTACACATCAGGCACCGGTGGCGCCCCCAAGGGCGTGATGCTGAGCCACGGGGCAATCATCAGCAACTGTTCGGGCGCGTTTGACATCATCGACACCCTCGGCATTGACGACGAAGTTTTCCTGTCCTTCCTGCCACTGTCCCATTCATACGAGCATACGGCCGGGCTTTATTTCGCCATGAGCATCAATGCCCAGATCTATTATGCCGAAAGCCTGGACAAGCTTGCCGCCAATATGGCCGAGGTCCGCCCGACCATCATGACGGCGGTGCCCCGGCTTTATGAAATGCTATACCAGCGCTTAAGCCGCACCCTTGAAAAGGAAGGCGGTTTCAAGCTCAAACTGTTTAATATGACCCTGCGCCTGGGCCGCAAAAAATACGAAGGCGAACGCCTGAACCCGATTGAATGGGTCCAGAACCTTGTGTGCGAATTGCTGCTGCGCCGCAAGCTGCGCCAGCGGTTTGGTGGTCGCCTCAAGGCCATGGTTTCGGGTGGTGGGCCGCTGAATTATGAACTGGGTGTGCTGTTTGTTTCCTGCGGGTTACGCATTTTGCAGGGCTATGGCCAAACCGAATTCAGCCCGGTGGTTTCGTGCAACCGTGCCGAAAACAACAAACTTCGCACCGTCGGCCCGCCCATGCTGGGTGTGGAATGCAAAATTGCCGATGATGGCGAAATTCTTCTGCGCGGCGAAAGCATCATGAAAGGCTATTGGAACCTGCCCGAAACCACCGCGCAAACCATCATCGATGGCTGGCTTCATACCGGCGATATCGGCCAGTTCGATGAAGAAGGCAGCCTGATGATCACGGACCGGAAGAAGGACATTATCGTCAATTCCGGCGGCGATAACATATCACCCCAGAGGATCGAAGGCCTGCTGACGCTGGAAACCGAAATCGCCCAGGCGATGGTTTATGGCGATGACCAGCCTTATCTGGTTGCCATTCTGTGGCCCGAAGAAGACGTGATGCGCGATTTTGCCCGGGCCAATGGCGTGGAAAACAAAATCGAAACCCTGTCGGAAAACGAAGAATTCCGCAAAATGATCCGTCTGGCCGTGGACCGGGTGAATACCCGCCTTTCCACCATCGAAAAGGTCCGCAGCTTTGCCTTTGCCGATAGCGCCTTTAGCATCGAAAACGAAATGCTGACGCCATCAATGAAGATTCGCCGTCACAAGATCCGTGCAGCCTATGATCAGCGCCTAAAAGCCCTTTATCAGCGCAAACGGCAAAATTAATTTGCCATCCATGCCATGTCTTCGCCGGGGCAAAACCGGCGAAGACATCTCCCCCAACCCGTCAACCGGGCGTTAAAATTACGGTGCTTTAGCCATTTGGCCTGCCAATTCACATTTGGCAGCGCACCCAAAAAGAAATCACCACACACTAAGATTATCGCTCTGATTGTATTGCACGTCTGAATTCGCCATACTGGCGGGATGAAAAACGCACGGAACGACCCCGAATTTCGCAAGATAATTCTGGCAGCATTTCCGACCCTGCCGGCAAAGGCATCCTTGTGCCTGATGGCCTTTTTGCTGATGCTCCTTTTCCAGCTCCCCTTCGCCCGACCTGCCAGCGCACAGGGTACATGTGACAAGGTCACGGTTGGGTACAGTTATTATCCACCCTTTTCCTATCAGTCGCCCGATGGCGGGGTACATGGTGCCTCCATCGAGGTGGCCAAACGCGCCTTCCAGAAAATGGATGTAAATGTCGAACTGGTGCAAATGCCCTGGGCGCGGCTGTTGCTTGAAACGCAAAATGGCGGTGTTGATTTTATCACGGCGGCCTATCGCACCCGCGACCGGCTTTCCTGGGCAACCTATAGCGACATTCCCATTGGCTATGAACGCATCGTCGCCATCCATGACAAAACCATCGATATTGATAATCCGTCCCTCGAAGATTTGCGCCGCAAGCGCGGGCTGCTACGCCGGGGCGACAGCCATGGCGTGGAAGTAGACACCGCCATTGCCAAAAACCAGCTATCCATTACCGAAGTCCCGGAAATTGAAGTAGGCCTGCGCATGATAACGGCGGGCCGGGCGGACTACCTTCTGACCAGCGATGCCGTTGCGCGAGATGTACTGCGCAACCACGATTTTCCCGACCTTGTCTTTGACCGGGTCAATGTCGCGGGCGAGGCGCTATATGCCCTGTTTTCCAAGCACAGCAACTGCATCGTCCTGGCGGATCGTTTTAACGAAACCATCCGCAGTCTTTATCAGGATGATTTGATGCCAACCGTACTGGTGCAATATCTGAAATCGGTGGGATCACCGCTGATTTTTGGCATGGCGGAAGATAACGGGCGCAACATGCTGGGCAATTAACACCGGCACTCCCTCAGCCGAACCATAAAGAAACCCATCAGCAAACAAATTTCGGGGCACAGTGCCGCCAGACTGGCGCGCCGCGGGGCAATCTGCGACAGTGCCGGTTAAATCAGCCCACCTCATAATCCGGTTGCCCTGCATGAATGCTGAAGAAAATAACGGCCCATCCCTGCTTTTGATACGTGGACTTCCCGGCTCGGGTAAATCAACCCTTGCCCGCCGCCTGTGCCAGGCCGATGACCATTTCCACATCGAGGCAGACATGTTCATGACCGATGCCAAGGGCCGTTACCGGTTCTCGGCAACGAAACTGGGCAAAGTACATGCACGTTGCGAGCAGGAAACCCGTCAGCATCTGCAGGCGGGCCACCATGTTATCGTTGCCAATACTTTCAGCCAGATCTGGGAAATGCAGCCCTACCTTGATATGGCAAAGACGCTGGGCATTCCGGTACAAATCATTGAATGCCAGGGGCAGTTCAAATCCATCCACGATGTTCCCGAACACAGCATTCGCGACATGCACAATCGTTGGGAAAAGCTGCCTAAACCCTAAAGCAGCAGGCAAATCATCACGTTAGGTCTAACTGCCCCGTACAACAGCCAGCGGTGCTGCTAGGCAGGCCTCGCTGCCCCACCTAATTCTGCAGCCTTGGCAAACTCACCCAGACTTGCTAGCAAGGCCGGTGAAATCGTACCGCCATTACGCGTCAGAATAAGGGTTTCAAGGTCTTCAATCGTGCGGCAGGTGTAAATCCTCGCAAGATCATCGGGAAAGTTCAAATTCAAAAGCCCCATCAGTTCCTGCCGCTGGCTGGCTGTTACTAATGCACGCAGGGCAGCCTTGCCATCACCCCCGCGTTTCTCGCTTTCCATAAATCGCCACCAGGTTACCAGGGCTGGCAAACCAGCCGGGCTTTGATCCTCCCAGACAGGGGATAACGGCACCTTGGGCACGGCAATATGCTTCACGACAAGTTCAGGCATATCCGACATCACATATTCCACCTCAAACCGGCTTTGTGGTGAAACATCGTGAATATCATAGCGCAACGGCAGGTTCAGCGAACACTGATTTTCCCCCAGGACATGGCCGTCATAAACGCAAATATCAGTCGTGATAAACAAACGAACATGCGCAGGCGTGGTTTGTGCCGGGGCTTCAAACTGGCACTTCAAGCAGCTATTATCTCCCCGGCTCAATGCCTGCACATTTTCGCGATTCAGGGTAAATAACCGTCCGATTGGCAGGGCATCATCACCCTTATGGGAATAGGATTGCAGCGCGGCATCAATGGTCACTTCCTGTGGCACCAACGCGCCCGTTGGCTTCAGGCCGGAAATCAAATGGGTAAAAATCGCGACCTGTGGTTCGGCATGCAGCCTTGCTGTCATGGTTTCAGAAACGATAACATCGTAATGCGCGTGAGGCACAGGCCACTTCAAAATATCGACGCACTCAATGGTGCGAATACGGTCCTGCACACCTAAAACATCAATCAGCTTTTTTACGTAATCCAGCGATGGCTGATGAATGTCAAGCAACGTCACCTGAATATCATCTGCCGAAAAGAACGGCAGCAACGGTATAATCAACAGGCCGAATGGCCCGGTCCCACCATAAAGAACCTCAACCGGATTTCGCCCGTTTTGCTGGTCACAAATCGCCTGATAACAGCCGCGCATAAAAACCTGGCTACGCATAAATTCCAATGCGCACCGACCGGCGGTTACCAGTGAAACAGCCTTTCCGCTTGCCGTTGCCGTGTGGCAATCCAGTGCACTATTGGGCGTAAGGTCCACACCGGTTATGGCAACCAGAATATCAACCATTTCCAAAATGTCGCGCTGATTACCCACCAGGTCACTGCCCGGTAATGCCAGAAAGTTTTCGATAATCTGGTGTAACCGTTCTGTTTTTGCGCTGATATCGATATAATCGGTCAAACGCCCCTCCCCCATTTTTGAAATGACAAAACAGGCAGGCATCGCGACAAAATAAAAGCCGCGACCAGCAAGGATCGCGGCTTGATATTGCCATTTATGCCACACGCCCAGTCATCAGACGCAGACAGGCAACAACTGTGAAATCAGGATGTTGCCGATATTGTGCATCTTTTGCGCCGGGCATGTCGGGGGCGGTTATTACTGGGCGGCCGAAAACACCTTTTTCAGCACATCGGTCGTCCATTGGCCGGGATTGTTGCGAATTTCCCCTTCCTGCTGTGCCAGATAATGGAACAGGCCTTTCATCGCGGCATCGGTTGCATAATCGGTCAGGGATGTTTTGATATCGGGCATCATCGGCAGGCTGTCATACTGGCCCAGCATCTGGTCATAAAGCTGCAAGGCACCGGTATCGGAAAGGGCATCATTCATGACCGGGCGCATGTCATCGGCAATCTGAGTGCCGGAAACCTTTTGCAGATAGCGGGTCGCGGCATCATCCGGTCCCTGCAAAATCGCCTTGGCATCGGCCACCGTCATTTTCTTGACGGCATCGACCAGAATATTACCGGCATTATCCATGGCACTTTCAGCCGCACGGTTCATGCGCAGTTCAATTTCATCGCCATAACTGCCCATACCTGCCTTGTTCAGCAGAGTTTGCGCACGTTTTACCGTATCAGGCAGCGGGATATGTGCAACCGGGTCGGTGTTAAAACCATCTTTTTTGCCCAGCATCGCCGTTACCGTGCCAATCCCCTTATCAAGCGCCTGGCGCAGGCCATCATCAACCACGCCCTGCGACAGGCCGGAAATCGCACTGTTTTGCGTGCCGGTCGTGCTGCCAGACGACGTTGCATTATTGCCTGATGTGCCCGAGCCAGAAGATTCGCCCCCCATCACCGTGCCAAGGGCCTTTTTCGCCGAGCTGAAAAAAGAATTTTCCGCCTGTGCCGGTTGCGAAACAGCAAAAATGCCCGCCCCCATGACCGCAAGTGACGCCGCGACAATAATTTTCGATGAAGACAGGGACATGAAAGAAGGCTCCGGATGGATGGAAGGAACGGAAAACACCATTCTATCTGATCAAACATCGCGGCCAAAATATGTTTGTAAAACAAAACCCCCGGCATTCAAAAATACCGGGGGTTTGCAAAGTTTTGATCCGCTGTCAGGCGATATGTCCCGGATTAATCCGGCAATTCAACCTTCTTGCCATTCAGCAGCAAAATGCCGCCTTCGGCCGAAACAGGCACCGTCATGCCATCGCGTACGATGCCTTCCAGTATCTGCATTGCCAGCGGGTTTTGCAGATAGCGCTGGAACACACGTTTAAGCGGACGGGCACCATAAACCGGATCATAGCCCTTATCGGCCAGCCAGCTTTTGGCGAAGTCATCAAGCTTCAGCGTGATCTTGCGATCTGCCAGCAGTTTTTCGAGGCGACCCAACTGGATATCAACGATGTAATCCATCTGGGCACGTTCCAGGCGATGGAACAGCAACACTTCATCCAGCCGATTAAGAAATTCGGGGCGGAACGATGCCCGCACCACTTCCATCACCTGGCTGCGCACTTCGCTGCTGTCATGGCCTTCGCCCTGGTTTGCCAAAATTTCGGCACCCAGGTTCGATGTCAGAACAATCAGCGTATTACGGAAATCCACCGTGCGTCCCTGCCCGTCCGTCAGGCGGCCTTCATCCAGCACCTGAAGCAAAACGTTAAAGACATCCGGGTGGGCTTTTTCCACCTCGTCAAACAGCACGACCTGATAGGGGCGCCGCCGTACGGCCTCGGTCAAGGATCCGCCTTCATCATAGCCAACATAACCGGGAGGGGCACCAATCAGGCGTGCCACGGCATGTTTTTCCATGAATTCAGACATATCAATGCGCACCATTGCCTGTTCATCATCAAACAGGAACTGTGCCAGGGCCTTGGTCAGTTCGGTTTTACCCACACCCGTCGGGCCAAGGAACAGGAACGAGCCAATCGGCCGGTTCGGGTCCTGCAAGCCTGCGCGCGCACGGCGCACCGCATTGGAAATGGAACGTACCGCATCATCCTGCCCGACCACACGCTTGCGCAGGACATTTTCCATATCCAGCAGCTTTTCACGCTCGCCTTCCAGCATTTTATCAACCGGAATGCCCGTCCAGCGCGACACCACCGATGCAATATGCTTTTCGGTCACGGCCTCGTCTTTCAGGCCGGTATTGGCCTGATCTTCCTCGGCCTTGATCAGCAGGCGTTCCAGCGCCGGAATTTCCTGGTACTGCAACTGCCCGGCCCGCTCAAGGTGACCATCACGCATTGCGCGTTCCAGTTCACCGCGGGCCTGATCAAGCTGTTCCTTGATATGGGTTGATGCCGCCAGTTCGTTTTTCTGTGCTTCCCATTTTGCCGTCAGCTCGGCGGATTTGTCCTCAAGATCGGACAATTCCTTGTCAAGCTTGCCCAGCCGGTCACGCGAACCAACATCCTCTTCCTTTTTAAGGGCCTCACGTTCAATTTTCAGCTGAATGATCCGCCGGTCCAGTTCGTCAATTTCTTCGGGTTTGGAATCCAGTTCCATCCGCAGGCGGGAGGCGGATTCATCCATCAGATCAATCGCCTTGTCAGGCAAAAAGCGGTCGGTGATATAACGGTTTGAAAGCGTTGCCGCCGCCACCAGCGCGTTATCGGCAATACGCACCCCGTGATGAAGTTCGTATTTTTCCTTGATCCCGCGCAGGATCGAAACCGTATCTTCCACCGTCGGCTCGCTGACAAATACCGGCTGGAAACGCCGGGCAAGGGCGGCATCCTTTTCGATATATTTGCGATATTCATCCAGTGTGGTGGCCCCGACGCAATGCAGCTCCCCACGGGCGAGTTTCGGTTTCAAAAGGTTCGAGGCATCCATCGACCCTTCGGATTTACCGGCCCCAACCAGGGTGTGCAATTCGTCAATAAACAGGATCACCTGGCCCGCTTCTGCCTCGATTTCGGACAAAACGGCTTTCAGGCGTTCTTCAAACTCGCCGCGAAATTTGGCACCGGCAATCAATGCCCCCAAATCCAGCGACAAAAGCTTTTTGCTTTTAAGGGTTTCGGGCACGTCACCCTTAACGATACGCAGCGCCAGGCCTTCGGCAATGGCGGTTTTACCCACACCAGGTTCGCCGATCAAAACCGGGTTGTTCTTGGTCCGGCGGGAAAGAACCTGCACGGCACGGCGAATCTCCTCGTCCCGGCCAATCACCGGGTCAAGTTTGCCTTCGCGTGCGGCTTCTGTCAGGTCGCGGGCATATTTTTTAAGGGCATCATACTGGCTTTCCGCACCGGAGCTATCGGCCGTGCGGCCCTTGCGCAAATCATTGATCGCGGTATTGAGCTTTTGCGCCGTTACACCAGCATCCGCCAGTACTTTACCCGCAAGCGATTTGGCATCCAGCGCCAAAGTCAAAAGCAGGCGTTCAGCGGTGACATAGCTGTCACCTGCCTTTTTGGCGACCTTTTGCGCCTCGTCCACCAGGCGGGCAAATTCGCTGGAAAGATAAACCTGTGCATTGGCACCGGTCACTTTTGGCAGCTTTGCCAATTCCTGTTCGGTCAGTTCCAGCGCACGTTTGGCATCACCGCCCTGTGCCTTGATCAGGTTGGCAGCCAGGCCTTCCTCGTCATCAAGCAGCACCTTAAGCAGGTGAATGGGAACCAGTTGCTGGTGATTTTCCCGCAGGGCCAATGACTGGGCCGACTGCAAAAATCCCTTGGACCGGTCAGTAAACTTTTCAAATTCCATTTTCTGTCACTCCTTGAGCCAACAGGGGCATTTCTGCGGACCTTCTTGGAAGCATCCGCGCCAATGATGGTGTTCCCATCTGCCCTTATCCTATAAGAACAGCACAGGAACATCCTTGATATGTGACAAGCTTTTGCCAGCGCAAGTACCTATCCGTGCAAACCGGCAGGTTTTTCGCCTTCTCACCATTTTAAAAAACGCGATCACGTCAAACGGTGGACAAACGCCTGAAACAACGCCCTATTTTATCACAAACCGGCCCCGGTTTTCCACGGTTTTGCAAAATCACAGCGCCCTGCATTTACAGATTGTATCGATTAAAAATCAGGACAATTGCGGACTTGCCGAGCACAGGCGCAATCTTTAACGTCTGCCTATCAACATGGCGCTAAAGGGCCGCATGACCGGCCCTTTACGAACAGACAGGCAAATAAAATGGCAAACGGTGAACTTGGCGCAATCATGCGCTATCCGGTCAAGGGGCTGCGCGGCGTGGAAATGGACGCTGCCACCATTGATACAAGCGCAATGATCAAGGATGACCGCCGCTATGTGCTGGCAAGCAGCGCATCGGTTGGTCAGGGCGGGCTGGATGGCTGGGCACGCAAAAGCAACTTCCTGCAGCTGGTCAACACGCCGAAGCTTGCCGAACTGGGCATCGAATATAACGATGAAACCACCACACTTGCCATTTTGCGCAACGGCCGCACCATCTGCAAAGGCAACCTTGAAGATGCGATGGGCCGCACCGTGATCGAGGATTTCCTGACCGCGTTTCTGAAAAACGACATTGCCGGATCACCCAAAATCATGTCGGTGCCGGGCACCCATTTTGGCGACATGGAACAACCCTATATCGCGCTGCTCAATCGCGAATCCATCCGCGACTTTGGCGACCGCATCGCCAGCCAGCATGTGGACCCGATGCGCTTTCGCGGCAATTTCCTGGTCGATGGCCTGCCGGCCTGGTCCGAACTGGAATGGGCAGAAGACCAGAAAATCACCATTGGCGATGTGTCCTTCCGCATGATCCACCCGATCACCCGTTGCAAGGCCACCACAATTAACCCCGATACCGCCCAGTCCGATATCAATGTGCCGCTTTTGCTGCGCAAGGGGATGAACCACCTGTTCATGGGGGTTTATCTGGAAGCGACAAGTGCTGGCACCATCAAACCGGGTGATAGCGTCACTGTTGACTAAACCAACCCTCCCCCGGGGGTGGGCTTACCAGTTTCATAAAAGGCATGGCCTTCCCGCCTTTCGGGTTATGGCCATGCCTTTTGCATTTGGGCACCCATTTTGCGAACCGGCAACGTTTGGGGATAAAGATGCAGATACATCAAACCAGCCATTTTCCAGCAGGTTAGTCGCGCTTACCTTTTCGCGCCAAACCGCCTGGCCGTGGTCTATGTTCAGTTAATTTCGCGGATGTCAAAAGGTTGGCGGGCGGGTTGCCAGCAGGCGGAAGGCATCGTCATCGGCCCATTGCAGGCGGGCCGCACGAATGGGCGGCAGCCCCTTGCAAAACAGCAATTGTTCGGATGGCGACATACGGGCCACTTCGACGGATTTCATCATCGCTTCCTTGTCGCGCCCGCGCAAATGCACCGGCGCATCGCTTTGCCCGGTGCGGCTGCCGGTATCGGCAAAGCGCGACATGGCGGTTAATCCCGCTGCCCAATCCAGGTCAAAGGCACCATCCTGGCCGTAAATCTGCACGACATCGCTGCGCCCAACGACATTTTCCCAGTTGTGGCACACATCCATCACGGCACTGACGCCCGAAAAACACGGCCATAATGTCAGCCCGGCATTGCTGCCGCCCCCACCGCCCAGCAGGCGTTCAAGCTGCACCAGCCGCCCCAGCGTTTCCACCCGGTCGAGCATCACCAGATAGGATGGCATCTGCCGCCCGTCGCGACTGGAAATCAACAACAGGAAACAGCCCAGCATCACCCGGCACCAGGCCAGCAGGGTTTCATCATAACTTTCCGGCGGGTTGCCGATAATAAAGATCGACGCGCCGCGCACGGTTATATCTTCCAGGGTAAAGCTGGTGCTGCTGGTAGCATTTTCGATTGATCCCAGCTCGAACACTTCCGTCGCATTGCGGCAGGCATCAAGGATCGCTTCGCGCCGGTCTTCGGACATATCCATGATCGACAGGGCAATATCGGAAATCCGCCCTTCCGTCACGTCAATGTCAATCAATTCACCCAGCAGCGGATAAAACCGGTGCGATGGCAACGTCAGGCTATGGCGCATTTCCGTCAGATGGCGCACACTTTCGTTTTGATTGCGGTAGGTGTGAATGATCAAACCCTGCAACAAAACCCGTGCGACACGGGCATCCTGCGGGTCCAGGTCACGCACAAAATGCGGGGCCAGCAACAGATCGGCGATCATTGCGGCATCGGCAATCAACGCGGCCCCTTCCGGGCGCATAAAATCAAACGGGTTAAAGGTATCTGGCGTACTGCCGGACCGGCCAAACGGGTCCAGTACAATTACCTTTTGCCCCAGTTGCGCCCGGCGGTCGCGAACGGCCTTGCACACCAGCCCGTCATTTTCAAAAACCAGCAGGTTATCGCGGGTGGTCAATGCGTTGGGGATCACGCTGCTTTGGTAAAAATCAATCGATGCATTGCTAAATGTCATCAGCCGCCGGACTGATTGCAAACCGATCATGGCCGATTTATCCGCTAGCCGCGCCAGATAAATCTGCGGGTCCGCTTCGAGCACACCGCCCTGTTGCAGGCTTTCTTCATCGGCCCAATGGTCGTTGCGCCTGGCAATCGCGGCTTCCTGCAATGGCGAGGGTTCGGGCTGTTTTTCGGCCCTTTGCGGATTGCCAAGATAGGGTGCCAGCAACCCGACAAACAGACGCACGATCAAGGGAATGACACCGCAGGTCAGCCCGGCCAAAACCAGCGCATCGTCACGCGCCATCATCCCGATGACAACGACAAGCGCACCCAGCCCCAGCATCAGAACCATCAATACCCTGAAGCCAGCAGGCCCCATTGCGTCCTCCCCTTATGCCGCATTTGCGGGCATATCCCATACCCTGGCATCAAAACGGCCAAAGCATCATTTTCTTATATGGGCATGGTCCCCCTGCCCTGTCAGCCCAGTATGGCAACAGCCATGACCACCGCAATCCCGGCTTTCTGCGACCATCCCTTCGCCGACCACCCTTAACGGCGGATATCACCCCTGAAATCCGCCCCCTTTGGGATCGCGCCAAGCATCATGCAGCCCGGCCATTGTCAGACGACGGATATACAGGTTCCCCTGCCCAAAGACGTAACCAGCCAATCACCGTGTCGAATAATCATAAAAGCATGGATCGCGGCCAAGGCAGAACGATTGTTCCACATTGTCCCCAAAAGCCAAAGGCCCCGGAACAAAAGGCACACGACCATACAATGGTATGAAAATGCTTTATACCTACAGGAAGTGGTGTTGCACAATCGCTGTTTGCGATGCCGGACAAATACGCAGTTTTACCGGCTTATGCTTCCCTTACCCGCAACCAGCATCATCGATCAGCAGCAAGCAGTCAGCGCCGGCAACCTGCCAAAACAAAACCCCCGACCATGATGTGGCCGGGGGTTTTAAAATCATACCGTCAGAAACAATGACGCGTGATCAGGCTGAAACCTTCTCACTTTCGGCATCGCTGCCTTCGTCGCCATCTTCACGGCTGCCAACGCGGCTGCGGCCACGCCGTGCAGTCGGATGACGGCCACGGGTGCGGGTCGTCGAAGCAGCACGCTTGCGCGGCTTTTTCTCGTCGCTGCCATCGCCTTCAACATCAGAAACGGCATCAGCAGGCGCATCATCGGCACTGGCGGCCGGTGTAACGGCGTCATCAGCACTGGCATCATCAGCCGCCTTGGCTGCCGCGGTTTTACGCGGGGCACGGGGCGTTGTGGTGCGGCGGGTGCGCGTGGCACGTTTCGGTGCGGCTTCCTCGCTGGCATCCGCGGCTTCGGCTGCGTCAGCGGCTTCTACGGCCGGTGCAACGGGTGCATCATCGGCGGTTTCGGCGGCTTCGCTGGCTTCGGCCTTGGGCTTGCGCGGGGTGCGGGTACGCGTTGCGCGGGGGGTACGTGCCGGTTTGGCTTCGTCCTGCGCGCTCACCGCGGTTTCCTGCTGGTTCTGGTTGGCAGCGGCAACATCGCCCGCATCCCCATCCACAACATTGCCGTTCTGGTCCTGTGCTACATCCTGCGCGGATGCATCCTCTGCACGGTGTTCGGCATTGTTATGACGGTTGCCACGCTGATCGTTGTTGTGACGATCATTGTTATTGCGGTCGTTATTGTTGCGATCACTGTTGTTCCGCTCGTTCCGTTCGGAACGCGGCTGTGCCTCGCGGCGCTGGTTTTCCCATTCGATCGCCGACTGCAGAATGCGATAATAATGTTCGGCATACTGATAATAGTTTTCTGCCAGAACAGGATCGTCGGTGCAATCTTTGGCAAGCGACACGTATTTTTCGTAAACCTGTTGGGCATTACCGCGCACGCGCCCGTCCGGACCGTTACTGTCGAAGTTCTGAAATTTCGGATTTACAGGACGTTTATTAGGCTGTGGCCGCCCGCGCGGACGTTTATTGTTATTTCTCATATCAACATACTGTTGGCGTTGAGGACACCCGGGGTCATCACGATTGTGCCCCGGAACCAATCCGTCTGAAAAAACACATTTCCCGAAAAACAGTACCGGCCAAACGGTACCGTCTGAAATCAACCGATGACCAATTTAAGGAACGGAGATTTGTTACTGTTTACAGGGGAACACGGCGCAATTAGAAAGCGCGTCAGGCACCCGGCCTGCTCAGGACAAACTATATGTCTTGCTGGCTTATTCCAACTGTTTTTTTCCGTTCTTTCATTTTTTTTACAACATCGTTGCCGTTAATCACGCACGGGCGAACTATTCAGTAAACACAATTGCTTACTGACTGCACAATTGATCATCCCTGCCCTGATAACAGGCGATAAACAGGCAAAATTTGCACATCTAACCCGGCCATAATCCTTACCCGGATCTTCAGGCTGATTTTTCACCGCATCCCAAAGCCGTTTTTTACCCGGCTTTGCGTCCACCAACACAGCGCACGATATCCCCCAGATCACGGCGATATTCGATGGCGTCAAATCCATGCTGTGTCAAAAGGTCATGAACGGCTTTTTCCTGGCCACGGCCAATTTCAAAAATAACCATTCCACCAGGCCGCACCAGCCGTGCGGCAACCCCGGCCAGAATGCGATAGGCCCCCAGCCCGTCTGCCCCGTCGCTTAGGGCGTTATACGGGTCATAATCGCGAACATCGGGGGCAAGGTCCGCCATTTCGTCCTGTGCGATATAGGGCGGATTGGACAGCATGATATCAAATCCTGCCGCCAATGTCTTCCCACCCAATTCACGATCCAGATCACAGTCCCAGTCGGAAACAACAAACCGGCAACGATCAGCCAATTTCAGACTTTCGGCATTTTCACGCGCACAGGCAACCGCACCGGGGCTGATATCCACACCAATGCCGGTTGCACCGGGCACATCCCCCAGCACCGACAATATCAAGCAGCCCGTGCCCGTACCAAAATCGATAATAGCGGGCGACTTCCCGGCATTTGAAGCCCCAGTTGGTGCCTTATTTGAAACTTCATTTGGAACTTCACCGGCACTGTTCGTCACGCATTCAATCGCCCATTCAACCAGCGTTTCGCTATCGGGGCGCGGATCAAGGGTATCAGCCGTAACCTTGAAACTATGCCGCCAGAAATCACGTTTTCCCAAAATGCGCGATACCGGCTCATGGGCGATCCGCCGCGCAATCATGGCACGAAAGCGCGTTACGGCGTCATCCGTTACCTTGTCTTCCGGCCATGCCAGAATACGGCTGGCATCAACCCCGCAGGCTTCCGAAAGCAAAATACGCGCATCAAGCCGGGCCGTATCGCACCCGGCACCGCGCAATTGCACGACGGCCCAGTTCATCAAATCCCCCAGGGTAGCAGGGGTATTGTCCGGGGCGCCTTCGTTCATGGCGGGCTTAATTTTCAATTTCGGCGAGCTTCTGCGCCTGGTCTTCGGAAATCAGGGCATCAATCATTTCATCAACTGCCGGGCCACCGGTGATAAAATCATCCAGCCGGTACAGTGTCAGGTTAATCCGATGGTCCGAAACACGCCCCTGCGGGAAGTTATAGGTGCGAATACGTTCTGACCGGTCACCCGATCCCACCTGCGATTTGCGGTCGGCCGCGCGGGCGGCATCCTTGGTTTCGCGTTCATGGTCATAAAGGCGCGTCATCAGCATTTTCATGGCCTTGGCCTTGTTTTTATGCTGCGACTTTTCTTCCTGGCAGGCAGCAACAACACCCGACGGAATATGGGTAACACGCACGGCACTATCAGTAGTGTTCACGTGCTGCCCACCCGCGCCCTGCGACCGATAGGTATCAATACGCAAATCCTTCGGGTCGATATGCACATCGACCTCTTCGGCTTCGGGCAACACGGCAACGGTTGCAGCAGACGTATGAATACGCCCCCCCGTTTCAGTTACCGGCACACGCTGCACACGGTGCACGCCACTTTCATATTTCAGGCGGGCAAACACCCCTGCCCCCGAAACATTGACCACCACTTCCTTAAACCCGCCAAGGTCGTTTTCGCTGGCATCCATCAGTTCAAACCGCCAACCGCGAGTCTCGGCATAACGCTGATACATGCGATAAAGGTCCGCCGCAAACAGGGCGGCTTCTTCACCGCCCGTACCGGCGCGAATTTCAAGAATGGCGTTCTTTTCGTCTGCCGCATCCTTTGGCAGCAGCATCAGCTTTACGGCATGTTCGGCTTCGGGCAGTTGCTCCAGCAATTCCTGGCGTTCGGCCTCGGCCATTTCGCGCATTTCGCGGTCTGATTCCGGGTCCGCCAGCAGTTCCTTCACCCCGGCCAGATCATCATGCAGGCGCTGAAACGCCTCGATCTTTTCAACAACCGGCAGCAATTCGGCATATTCGCGAGACAGCTTGGCAAAGCTGTCACTGTCTCCGGCACCACCCGAAAGCAGGGATTTAAGCTCGTCAAACCGGCGCACAACACCATGCAGCTTTGCTGGGTCCAAACTCACTCTTTATTCTCCTGATCTGTATCTGCCGGGTCCAAAGGGTCCTGACGGTCTGTCTGGTCATCTTCGGCCGGATGAAGCGGAAACAGCCGCCCCAGCAATTTTTGCGCCTTGACCCATTCCATCGTCCCGGCGCCGCCGGTGGTGGCTGCTAGGTCTTTAAGGGCTTGTGTGGGCGCATGCAACAGCCGATTAACCAAAAGCCGGGTGGCTTTTTCGGCATCGCCATGGCTTTCGGCCAGCGCGCTTGCCCGCACGGCATCAAAATGCTGGCGCAATTCCGCCAGTGCCGGGATTGCGGCCCGTTCCGCCCGCACCCGCACGAAATGGTCCACTTCCGCCTCGACCATCGCCCAGGCTTCGTCGGCTTTTTCCTCGCGTCCGCCGCGCCCTTCGGCAGCGATTTTTTCAAGGTCTTCCAGCCGGTAATAAAAGACTTCCGAAATATCATCGACCTGCGGGTCAATGTCGCCGGGAACGGCCGTATCAATCATCAATACCGGGCGATACCGCCTGCGCTTTACCGCTGCTAACGCAATTTCACGGTTAATCAGGTAACGGCGTGATCCGCCAGCCGTCAGCACAATGTCGGCCTCGGCCAGCAGGCGGTCGAGATCGCCCATATCCGACCAGTGGCATTCCAGCCGGCGCGCAACAAGGCGGGCACGCGCGGTTAACCTGTCGGTCACCATGATGCGGCCAATGCCCCGTTCGGCAAGGGATGCGGCAATCAGTTCGCCCATATCACCCGCACCGGCCAACAGCAGCGCGCAATTGCCAATATCCCCATGCAGGTCACGGGCGACGGACTGTGCGGCCGCCGCAATCGAAACCGCCCCCTGCCCAATCCCCGTCTGGCTGCGGACCTTTTTGGAAATGGCATAGGCCGTTTGATAAACCTGCTCAAGCTCGCGGCCAACAAGGCCGTGGGCACGGGCAATTTTGTGGGCATCCTTGATCTGGCCGAAAACTTCGGGTTCGCCAATCACCAGGCTGTCCAGGGACGCAGCAACGGCAAAAACATGGCGCAGCGCTTCGCGCCCGTTACGAATATAAAGTTCGGCTGCCAGCTGGTCACGGTCCAGATCGGCCCACAGCGCCATCAGGTCGATAACGCGTTCGCGGCCCCGTTCGGCCTCGTTGGCCAGCAGGTGGATTTCGGTACGGTTGCAGGTCGAAACCACAACCGCCTGCCCCAGCCGCGCCTGGGTGATAACCCCCAGGAATTGCGGCAAACGGGCTTCGTCAATGAAAAGGCGGTCGCGCGTTTCCTCACTGGATCGCCGGTGGTTGGTCCCAACCACCATCAAGCGGTCCAGCGGCCAGTCTCCGGCTTCGTCGCGTCCCGCCGCCTCACTCACCGGGCACTTACCTCTCGCCAATAACACCAATCAGGCTGTCAATCGCAACTTCCTGCTGCTCGCCTGCATCCAGATCACGCACAACGGCAACGCCTTTTGCCAGTTCATCATCACCGATGATAACCGCCATTTTGGCATTTGCCTTATCTGCCCGTTTCAGGCGTTTTTTCATATTGCCCGAATAACCCAGTTCAACGGCAATGCCCGCTTCGCGCAACTGTTGTGCCAGTGTGCGGCAACGGCTTTCGGCGGCATCGCCCATCGGCACCAGTGCAACAGGGCGCGGTGCAGCGGGGGCCGTACCCACCATCATTGCCAGGCGTTCAACACCGGCAGCCCAGCCAACACCGGCGGTTTGCGGGCCACCCATGGTCGAAATCAGGCCGTCATAACGGCCACCGGCCATTACGGTGCCCTGTGCGCCAAGGGTGCTGGTCACAAATTCAAAACAGGTGTGGCAATAATAATCCAGCCCGCGTACCAGACGCGGGTTAAGCTGGTAATTAATGCCAATATCACCCAGCCCGTCGGTCAACTGCTTGAAGAACGTTTTTGAATGTTCATTCAGATATTCACCAAATAACGGGGCATTGGCCACCAGTTCACGGTCGCCTTCATCCTTGGAATCCAGAATACGCAGCGGGTTTTTCTCAAGGCGGTTGCGGCTGTCTTCCGACAGCTTTTCAAAATGCCCTTTGAAATAATCCACCAGCACATCGCGATATGCCGCACGGCTTTCCGGGTCCCCCAGGGTGTTAAGTTCAAGGGTGATGTTATCCCAAAGACCCAGCGCCTTAAGGATATGCGCGCCATAGGCAATGACTTCGATATCACCGGCAACCTGTTCAACGCCAAGCAGTTCAACACCGATCTGGTGGAACTGGCGCTGACGGCCCTTCTGCGGGCGCTCATAACGGAACATCGGCCCGTAATAACACACCTTCACCGGCGACATCTGCTGCATGCCATTGGAAATATAGGCACGCGCGATACCGGCGGTATTTTCCGGGCGCAGGGTGATGCGCTCCCCACCGCGATCCTCGAAGGTGTACATTTCCTTGGTCACAACATCGGACGTATCGCCAAGGGTACGGGCAAAAACATCGGTGAATTCAAAAATCGGCGTGGTCATACGATGATAACCATACAGCTCGCCAATGGCGCGGGCAGTTTCCGCAATATGGTCCTGTACCCGGTTTTCTTCGGGTAGAAGGTCATGTGTGCCACGGACGGGTTGAAGCGATGCCACGTTCTGTCTCCGATATTCTTGCTGTTTTCCAAATCAGGCGGGACGCCTGCGCACGAAAATAGCCTTCCGCCGGGATGGCGGAAAGCCCTAATTCCGCATAAAAGGCGCTATTCTGCGGCGGCCTTGGCTGCTTCGATTTTCGCAGCCCGTTCCTCGACCAGTTCCACAATATGATCAACCATCTTTTCAGTGCTGATATTATGGTCGGGACGGCCGGAAATATACATTTTGTGGTTGCCACCACCGCCACCGGTCAGGCCGATATCAGTTTCGCGCGCTTCGCCCGGGCCATTAACGATGCAGCCAATAATCGACAGCGAAATCGGCGTGGAAATATGGGCCAGGCGCTTTTCAAGCTCGGCCACGGTATCCACCACGTTAAAGCCCTGCCGCGCACAGGACGGGCAGGAAACAATCTGAACACCGCGGGTCCGAAGCCCCAGCGATTTCAGAATGTCAAAACCGACATGGATTTCCTCGACCGGGTCAGCAGACAGCGACACACGCAATGTATCGCCAATACCAGCCCACAAAAGGTTACCCATCCCGATAGAGGATTTAACCGTACCGCCGCGCAAACCACCGGCCTCGGTAATGCCCAGATGCAGCGGGTAATCGCAGGCATCAGCCAGCCCATAATAGGCGGCAACAGCCAGAAACACATCCGATGCCTTGACCGAGATTTTAAATTCGCGGAAATCAAGGTCTTCAAGAATGCGCGCATGGTTCAGCGCACTTTCGACCATCGCTTCAGGGCAGGGTTCGCCGTATTTTTCCAGAAGTTCACGTTCCAGCGACCCGGCATTCACGCCAATGCGCATCGAACAGCCATGATCCTTGGCAGCCTTCACCACTTCGCGCACCCGATCGGTCGAACCGATATTACCGGGATTAATGCGCAGGCAGGCGGCACCACTTTCGGCGGCCTCGATTGCACGTTTGTAATGGAAATGGATATCAGCAACGATCGGCACGCTGACCTGTTTGATGATGTCCTTTAACGCCAGCGACGATTCCTGATCCGGGCAGGACACACGCACAATATCAGCACCGGCTTCTTCAAGCCGGTGGATCTGCGCGACCGTAGCCGCCACATCCGTGGTCAGGGTGTTGGTCATGGACTGCACCGAAATCGGTGCATCGCCACCAACCTCGACATTGCCTACACGGATTTTGCGGCTTTTGCGGCGTTCGATATCACGATAGGGGCGGACACTCATTTGCGGATCCGTAGCCTTTGTTGGAACACAGTGAACTGTAGGCCTGTATATAGCTTATCCCCCGCGCGGAAGAAACCGTCCCGCGCAGGTTTTTCACGGTGTTTTTGTGACAGTCACAAAAAAGGCGGCCCGGGGTGCGGCCGCCTTCCTGTTTTTCATACCTGCGGGCAGGTCATTACTGGGTCTTTTTCTCGGTCGTGGTCGCCAGAATATCATCAGGATTCAGCGAATAATCCGAAATCACCTGACCATATGACCCCACCACAAGGTTCTTTGCGCCATCAACACTGATCGAAAGCGCACCGGCATTACCCACTTCAAGCTTCAGGCCATCCCGGTTGGGAACGCGATAAACATCACCGGCACTCAGCATACGGGTCAGAAGAATATTGCCATCTTCCTCGCGAATGCGTACCCAACTGGTTTCATTGGCCGAAATGGTCACGCGGCTATCGGCATTCACGGCACCAAATACGCGCCCGCCGCCTGCATCACCCACTTCCGGCGCTGCCGGAACAGAGGCAACTTCCGGCGTGCTCGCCGTTTGCGGGGTATTGGGTGCACGCGGCGGCAACGGAATATTGCCCTGATCAGGCATGATACCTGCGGCCTGGTCTGCCGGGGCAGCAGGCGCAGACGCCGCACCACCAGCCGCACCATTATTTGCCACCTGCCCGTTTGCAGGTGCCGGTGCCGCACCATTGGTCGCATTGGCGCCATTGGCCGCCATGGCCGGCGTATCATTCATATTCGCCGGTGAATTGGCGTTACCATTGGCCGTGCTGGCATTGCCTGTGGCATCAAAATCAGGTTCGGCAAACATGCCTTCAACCGTGCCAGACGCCTGGTCATTCATGCTTTCCGATGCCTGCGCCGAGGGGGAGCCCCCCATCCGCTGCCCCGATGAAGACGGGCCAACTTCGGCTGCATGTGCTTCGGCTGCGTTTTCCAGCGTACGTTCACGTTCAGAAGATGCATTACCAGCCGGTGCCGATGCTTCGGGAACGGCGGTATAGCCTTTCATGCGATCAGGCAGCGGCTCGACCAGATCGGCAATGGTTTTGCCCTGGCTTGAAAGATAGTACCAGCCACCATAGGCAACGATGCCCAAAACAGCCGCAATCAGCATCATCGCGCCACCAGGAACCCGGCTTTCCTGCACAGGTTTGGGAAAGCTCAACTGGCTGCGCACGGCGGGCGCATTGCTTTCTTCCTTGTAGCGACGGACAATTTCTTTGCCATCCAGGCCAAGATGCTCTGCATACCCCTTCACAAAGCCCAGCCCATACGGCCCGCCCGGAAGGGCGTCGTAATCACTGTTTTCAATCGCTTCCAGATAGACTTTGCGAATCCGCAAAAGCTGCGCAACACCGTCAAGGGTCTGGCCATGCGTCGTCCGCGTGTGACGCAAAAGCCGCCCGACAGTCATCGATTCAGCGTTTAAATTAGCCTGTGGTTCCATACTCATATCATTTGAAGGCACACTTCCGGGCAACGGTTTAAAACGCAAACGCCCTCTTGGTGGCACTCCCAAATGATCTTCCTTTCGCTTTCCGATCGCCAACTCCCGCACCCCCACGTTACGATCCAGCAACAAACTAGCAAATACCCCAGCCAAAAGCGATTTTTTTTAAAGTTTTACACCGTGATCTATTGCGAAAGCCTTAAGACGGGACCTAAGACTTTTGCTGGGGCTGTCGAGGAGCGACAGAACGTATTGTTCAACACTTTTTGCATTCATGCTCCTGACCATCTCCTTGACCGGACCAACCGATGCCGGCGCCATTGACAAACGCCGGACCCCAAGCCCGATCAATGCCATCGCCTCCAATGGTCGCCCGGCCATTTCACCACAAATGGTCAGGCGCACATTCCGGTCATCACACAGTTCCACAAGGTGCTTCAGGAAACTGAAAACACCCGGCGACAAAGTGTCATAGCGACCTTCAAGACGCGGATTCCCACGATCTGCGGCAAACATGAACTGAAGCAGGTCATTGGTACCCACCGAAAGAAAATCCACCTGGCCCAACAGGCTGTTTGCCTGCCACACCAGCGCGGGAACTTCCAGCATCGCACCTACCTTGACCGAACGCGGCACAAATCCACGCCCGGCTTCACGTTCAAGCTGCCGGTCAAGCAGTTCTCTGGCAGCCCTGAATTCCGCCACCTCTGCTATCATCGGGAACATGACATGCAAATCCCGGTCATGTGCTGCGCGGATCAGGGCACGCAACTGGTGCACCAAAACCGCCGGTCGATCCAGGGTTATCCGGATAGACCGCCAACCCATGGCCGGATTTTCTTCTGTCATATCCTGCCAATAGGGCAATAATTTGTCACCGCCCACATCCAGGGTCCGAAAAACAACCGGTCGTCCTTCGGCCTGTTCGAAAATGCGGTTATAAAGCCGTGTCTGGTCCTCGATATCGGGCATGGCCGATCGCACCATGAACGGTATCTCGGTCCGGTAAAGGCCGATGCCATCAGCTCCGCTTTCAATCACATGCGGTACGTCAATCAGCAAACCGGCATTGATATTCAGCGAAATATTAACATCATCATGGGTTTGCGCAGGCAAATCACGCATCTGCGCATAAAGTGCCTTGCGTTCCGCCCGTGCCTTTAACGCACCATCAATAACCGCACGGACATCCTCGCTGGGACGGACAAATAACTGCGCATTATCGGCATCAACGATTAACGGATCACCGCCTTCGACCTTGTCCAAAACGCCCTTTACACCGCCCAGAACGGGAATATCAAGGGCACGCGCAACAATGGCGACATGCGATGTATGCGACCCTTCCTCAAGGGCAAGGCCCCGCAAACGGGTATGGTCATAATCAAGCAGTTCCGCCGGGCCAATATTGCGCGCCACGAGAATGATATCATCGGGCAAATTGCCAAAGGCCGGGGACTGAAACTGGCCGGACAAATGCTGCAACAGGCGGTTTGCCAGATCTTCAAGGTCGTGCAGGCGTTCGCGCAAATAGGGGTCTGTCACCTGTGCCATGCGCGCGCGGGTATCATCATGCACCTTTTGCACGGCGGCTTCGGCCGTCAGGCCGGTATTGACCGCTTCGGTAATGCGGTTCAGCCAGCCGGTATCCTTGGCAATCATCCGATAGGCGTCAAGGATATCGCCGGTATCTTCACCGCCGCCCAGGTCAATATCGCCAACCGCCTCGACCATGCGATCCAGGTGTTTTTGCAATCCGCGCATGGCTTCGCGCAGGCGCGTCAGTTCCTCCTGCGGGTCTTCGGCCACCATGCGATCAATAACAATGCGCGGTTCATGCAAAACCGCCGTACCCTTGCCGATACCCGGCGCCAGCCGCGCACCCGACAGGCGTAACGGCAACAGGGCAATGCCATCCGCCGGGATCAGCTCGTCACGGTTGACCAGCTCGCCGCCCGCCACCATTTCGGCCAGGACCATGGCGACGTTTTCAAGGGCTTCCTGTTCGTCTTCGGTATATTGGCGTTCGGTGCGGTTCTGCACGGCCAGAACACCAATAATCCGGCCACCACGCAGGATCGGCACGCCGATCATGGAATGGTAAATTTCTTCACCGGTTTCCGGGCGATAGGCAAAATTCGGATGCGACTGTGCATCGCGCAAATTAAGCGGCCGGGCATGTGCGGCCACATAACCGACAATCCCCTCGCCGGTGCGCAGGCGCGTGCGGTGCACGGCCTCGGCAGCAAGGCCACATGTGGCAAAAAGTTCAAGCACCTCGCCCGCCCGCATCACATAGACCGAACACACTTCGGCAACCATATCGGCTGCGATAATGGTTACGATCTTGCCCAGGCGTTCTTCTGCGCTGCCCGGTCCGGCCATGACATCGCGCACCCGTTTCAACAGGCGACGCGGACCGGTAACTGCGGCGGGCGAAATGCTCATCAGATTTAAATGTCTCTTTGTGCGAAGGACTGAACGGCCTGATCGACCAGTTCGGCCAGAATTTCAGATGCCGGCTGTTCTTTCTTTACCATACCAACCGATTGTCCCGCCATGACAGATCCATTCTCAACGTCCCCGTCAACCACGGCACGGCGAAGCGCGCCCGCCCAGAAATGTTCGATTTCCAGTTGTGCTTCGCCCTGTTCTACATGACCGGCACGGAACTTTTCAATGACTTCGCGCTGCACATTCATGAAGGCTTCGGTGCCCTTGTTATTCAGGGCGCGCACCGGGATCACCGGGAAGCGGTCATCAAGCTGAACGGTGGTTACAGCTTCGCGCGCACTGGCACGGATAAACGCCTTTTTAAAGGCCGGATGGGCAATGCATTCGCTGGCACATACCAGGCGGGTTCCCACCTGCACGCCAGAAGCCCCCATTTCCAGCAGCGACGCAATCGCTTCGCCGCGGCCAATACCACCGGCGCAGAAAATCGGCACATCGCGAATTTCGGGCAGAATTTCCTGGGCCAGCACGGTCAGCGATACCGGGCCAACATGCCCACCTGCTTCGCTGCCTTCAATCACCAGGGCATCGGCACCCGACCGCGTCAGTTTCTTTGCCAGCACCAGGGCCGGGGCAAAACACACAACCTTGGCAAATTCCTTGACCGCCTTGATCGAATTGGATGACGGCAACCCACCGGCCAGAACCACATGCCCCACATTCTGTTCGCGGCAAACAGCGATCAGGTCGTCAAGCTGCGGGTGCATGGTAATCAGGTTAACGCCAAAGGGCTTGCTGGTCATTTCCTTGGTCGCGGCGATTTCCGCAGCCAGCAGTTCCGGCCCCATCGAACCACAGGCAATTACGCCAAAGCCACCGGCATTCGACACCGCAGCAACAAGGTGACGTTCGGAAACCCACGACATCGCACCGGCCATAATGGCATATTCGGTCCCCAGAAATTCCTTGCCGGGTGCCCACAATTTTTCAAGGCGGTTGCGTGCTGCCGCAAATTTCGGATCGTTCATATAGTTATACCCCAATGCAGAAATGCAGGGCACCGTTTGGTCCCTGCGAGGGTGAGCCCCATAAATATGACTGCAACGGCAGTCAGCATGACTGAAAAATACAAGGAATAGCCGCCAGACAGGACATCATCCCGATCAGGCAGTTTGACGCAGTGGGCCGCGTTCAAACGGGCTTTCCTTCGGATCGCCCCCATTTGCACGGTCTGCCTTATCGCAAAATCCGGGACAATATTTTATCGTCCCCTGGCTTTGCTTCGCCCATCCGCACAAATCCGGGCGACCATTCCGGTCATATTTATGGGTCTGCACCCTATTCATCATAATGGCCGGAACAAAATGTTCCAGCCCATATATGTTTTAAATATCGACCGTTTAACACCGCCTTAATCGCAAAACAATCAGGCGGTGTTATCTATTTTTTCCAAACGCCTTATTCGGCATCCAGTCCATATGCCGTATGCAGGGCGCGCACGGCCAGTTCGGTGTATTCTTCGGCGATCAGAACGCTGACCTTGATTTCCGATGTGGAAATGACCTGGATGTTGATGCCCTTTTCCGACAGGGTTTCAAACATCTTGCGGGCCACGCCAACATGGGAACGCATGCCAACACCAATGATCGAAACCTTGGTCACGTCAGACGTGCTTAACAGTTCCTGATAATTGATCTTTTCGCGGTTGCCTTCAATCACCTGCAGCGCGCGCTGGAATTCGCCGCGCGGCACGGTAAAGGTCATATCCGTGCTGTTGCCATTTTCCGATATGTTCTGAACGATCATATCGACATTGATATTGGCTTCGGCCAGCGGGCCAAAAATGGTGGCAGCCGTCCCCGGCTTGTCGGCAACCTTTACCAGGGTGATCTTGGCTTCGTCCCGGCTATAGGCAATTCCGCTAACGACTTCCTGTTCCACGATTTCGTCCTCGTCTACAACAAGTGTACCTTCTGCATCACTAAAGGTCGACCGCACCTGCACCCGGACGCGATGGTTCATTGCCATCTCGACGGAACGGGTTTGCAGGACTTTTGCACCCAGTGATGCCAGTTCCAGCATTTCTTCGTATGTAATTTTTTCGATCTTGCGCGCTTTGGGCACAATGCGCGGGTCGGTGGTGTAAACACCATCCACATCGGTATAGATGTCGCAGCGATCCGCCCTTAAGGCTGCTGCCAGCGCCACCGCCGAGGTATCAGACCCGCCACGCCCCAGCGTGGTGATACGGTTATCCGGTGCAATCCCCTGGAAACCGGCCACACAAACAACTTCGCCACCATCAAGGCGTTTATCAAGTTCGGTTGTGTCGATTTCCTTGATCCGGGCCTTGGCATGTGCGCCATCAGTCTTGATGGGAATCTGCCAGCCCAGCCAGGAACGTGCCGGAACATCCATGCTTTGCAGCGCCATCGCCAGCAGGCCAACAGTCACCTGTTCACCCGAAGATACGATCACGTCATATTCGCGCGCATCATAAAGCGGGGATATGGCATCGGCCCAGCCAACCAGTTCGTTGGTTTTGCCCGACATCGCCGAAACAACAACAGCAACCTGGTTACCGGCGTCAACTTCGCTTTTGACGCGACGGGCAACATTCTTGATCTTTTCAATATCAGCGACGGATGTGCCGCCGAACTTCATGACAATACGGGCCATGAAAATTCCCCGTTATGCTTGCCTGCACATCTCGCCAACCGAAATGCCAGGTCTTTTGTTTCCGCCAGTTTCACAGGTCACAGGCCTGCGCTAAAGTCAGGCCCTGATCAAGGCGGCGATATCAATACTGCCATAATGCTTGCGAAACAAGCATGAAGGCATTGTTAAGCCACCCAAGCGCGATTTTTGACCAATGATCTTTCGCAAAACTTAAAATACCGCATAAACTTTGACCAAATCCCGGACAAACGCGAAATTTTCATGCGTAATAACCCGGATATCTGAATTTAATTGCTTATCCGCCCCAAAATGCCGGAGCCACCCGATGCCCACACTACCCCCATCCGCCCCATTATCACATTCCGTTGCAAAGCCCGCTGGCGGGCAAAAAATGGTGATCTTTGATGTGGGTGAAACACTGGTCAGTGAAACCGCCATCTGGCATCGCATTGCCAGCCATCTGGACCTGCCACCTTTTACGGTGTCGGCGGCAGCGGGCATTGCCCTGGCGCGCAATTTCGGCTTTGAAGCCATCCTCAAACAGCTTGGCGATTTTTCAGCCATCGCGGGCGAACCCTGGCGCCGCCCCGATCTTTTGTCTTTCACCGCCGATGACCTGTATGACGATGTTTTACCCGCTCTGTCACAGCTTGCCGATAACGGCCACAAGCTGGGTATTTGCGGCAACCAGCCCGCATCATCCGAACAGGTGCTGGCCACACTGCCCTGCCAGATCGACTGGCTTTCAAGTTCGGCCCGGTTAAAATGCAAAAAGCCCGACCCTGCCTTTTTCCGGGCCATTATCGAACAAACCGGCCACACGCCAGCCGATATCATTTATGTTGGCGACCGGCTTGATAACGATATTTACCCCGCCCTTGACCACGGCATGGGTGCTGTTTGGCTGTTGCGCGGCCCATGGTCATTTGCCCAATGGCAGGAAAATGGTGTGCCAAATGGCATTTCCGCCATCAGGTCCCTTGCCGAACTGCCCGCCCTGCTGGCAGCATAACCATCCCTGCCCGCTAACAGGATCAGCCCATGCCGCCACATCCCAACCCCGCAATGGCCCCAGCCCGCCTGACACCCGGTGATTTCCGCCAAATCGCCAGCCGCCTGCCACGCCCGGCACAAGGGGCAGGCCAATTGCAGGTGCCAGGCAACGCAAAGCCGGGTGAAGCAGCCCCAACACAGCCAGGCCGGGTTGAAATTCACGGGCTGTCACGTTTGGGCAAGCTGATCTTTCGGCAAACCGAAACTCTGCAGGATTACATTGCCGATTTCCCCGCCATTGCCTATCTGATCGATGGCAGCAAGGCGGTTGGCACAAGTGCCGATGCCCCGCTTGATGAAACCATGCTGCCCGGCCAGGTATTGCTGATCCCGGCAGGATTACCGCTAAGTGTCGTGAATTACCCCGACCTTAAAAGCGGCCAATATTGCGCACTGGTGCTGGAATTTTCCCCGGACCTGATTGTGCGCTTTACCGCAGCCTACCCGGAAATTCGCGAGTTGATGGCGTCATCCCCGATATCGGGCCCTTCCGGCCTTGTTTTTACCCCGCAAGATGACCTGCTGCGATCCATGATGGCCGTAATGTCCCTGCTTAGCACAGCCGGTGAAAACCACGACCGCGCCCTGATCCGTCATCGTTTGATGGAAGTTCTGCTCCTTCTCGCAAAGGCCGGGCAGGCCGGGCCGCTTTTGCTGCCCATTGCCTCGCCCGATATGAAAGAACGGCTTTGCGCCCTGTTTCGCCTTGCCCCAGCCCGCAAATGGCAAAAAACGCAGCTTGCACATCACCTTGGCACCAGCCCCTCGTCCCTCGACCGGCAGTTAAAACAGGCAGGCACCAGTTTCCGTGCCCTTCTTGAAAGCGAACGCATGGCCTATGCCGCCCGGCTGCTGGGCCATTCGCATAAGGCAATTGCGCAAAACAGCAATCATGCCAATACGCCAGAAACGCATCACAGCATTGGCAAACCAGCCCGGCTATTGGCAGTGTCCGACATTGCCTTTATGTGCGGCTATCAATCGCAATCGGCCTTTGCCCGTGCCTTCACCCGCCATTTTGGCTACAGCCCGACGCAATCGGCACTAAACATGGTGTGATCGGCACAGCCGACAATCCCTGCCTGCACTAGCCTTGCCTGATCAATGACCGATCAGGCAGGAGCCCCCCATGAATTACAAATTCACAAACACCACCCGCCATTTTGCGAAAAACGGCACGTCCATCGCCCGCTTTGGTGCCCGCACCCTGGCAGTTGCCGGGGTCATGCTGGCAGGCATCACACCATCTTTCGCGCTGGAACTGCACAGCAGCGATTTTGCCCCAAACGGCACCCTCGCCCAACAGCAGGTATTTAATGGCTTTGGCTGCACTGGCGAAAATATCTCGCCCACGCTGGAATGGTCCGATGTGCCCGACGGCACCCAAAGCTTTGCCCTGATGGTCCATGACCCGGCCGCACCAACCGGCAGTGGCTGGTGGCACTGGGTTGTAATTGATATCCCCGCATCAATGCGCAGCCTGCCGCAAAATGCTGGTGCCGTGGCCTCAACCGCAACAATGGCGAATGACAGCAAAGGCACGGTGGGCAGTATGGGCGCAATGCGCCAGTTAAAAACCGATTTTGGCCAGCCCGGTTATGGCGGTCCCTGCCCGCCCCTTGGCGATGCGCCGCATCCCTATAACTTCACCCTGTTTGCACTTGATGTGCCAAAAATCGATGTGGATGACACGGCCAGCGCCGCACTGGTCGGCTATATGGTGCATGGACATACCATTGCCAGCACAACACTGACCGGTCTTTATGGCCGCAAGGCACAATAAGCAGCATAGGGCACCATGATAGGGCAGGTGGTGGCATATCGCGTCCGCCTGCCCGTCACCTGCCCTTTGCCTACCCCTCGCCCGCCCATAAAAACCCGGTTGAACAAAGCATATGGTTGCGCCACGCGGGCGGGCCGCGTAAACAGGGCAAAGATCAATTCTGTCATCTGTTGCCCGCCGGAGCCCTGCAATGTCAGCCCAAGCCAATCGCACTGCCAACCCCGAAGAAATTTCGCGTTTTTCCGCCATGGCGGACGAATGGTGGAACCCGGAAGGCGTGATGAAGCCGCTGCATAAATTCAACCCGGTGCGCCTGCAATTGCTGCGCGATCATATCGCTGCGCATTTTGGCCGCGATGCCAGCGACATCAACCTGCTTTCAGGCCTTGATATTGTCGATGTTGGCTGTGGTGCCGGCCTTTTGTCCGAACCCATGGCGCGCCTTGGTGCGAATATGACTGCACTCGACGCTGCGGAAAACAACATCAATGTCGCCCGCGTCCATGCCGAACAGGGCGGCCTTACCATTGATTACCGTCTGGGCACGCCGGAATCCATCGTCGATGAAGGCCGCCAGTTTGACGTGGTTCTCAATATGGAAGTCATCGAACATGTCGATGACCCGGCCTTTTTCATGCAGGCCTGCACCGCGTTGCTCAAACCGGGCGGGATCATGTTTATCGCGACCCTTAACCGCACCCTGAAATCGCTGGCACTGGCGAAAATTGGCGCGGAATATGTCCTGCGCTGGGTCCCGGCCGGAACACATGACTGGCGCAAATTCGTCAAACCGTCCGAACTATCGCGTTACATCCGCGAATGTGGCCTGCAACTGACCGATATTACCGGCATTGCCTATAATCCCATTCAGGACAAATGGCTGCCTGCGCCGCGTGATCTTGATATCAACTATCTGGCAATGGCCGTTAAACCCGCCCAGGACTGATTTTCAAAATTTCGCAGGCGCGCGCCATGACCATTCCGCATCTTGAAACCGAACGCCTGGTGCTTGAACCCTTTGGAAGTGCCGAACATATCCAGGCTTGGTGCGAAATGGATATGGATGCCGAGGTTATGCGCCATATCCGCCCGCCCAGCCCGGATTTGGAATTTGCCCGCAAACGCCTGCAGGATGCCGAAACCGGCGGCCCCGCCATTGTGGGCAATTGGGGCATTCGCGAAAAAGCAGGCAACACGATTGTCGGGCGCGGCCTGCTGCGCTGGCTGGCCGATGAAAGTGCCGTTGAAATCGGTTATCGCCTGTCACGCGCCAGTTGGGGCAAGGGTTATGCCACCGAACTGGCACTGGCGATTGTCGATTATTCCTTTGCCACCCTGTCCCTGCCCGCCATTTGCGGGGTTTATCAGCAAGGCAATATTGGTTCGCGCAAGGTTCTGGAAAAATGCGGCATGGTTGATGCGGGCACCACATCAACACATGGCAACAGCGCCAAACCAATGATGATGATCACCCGTGATCAATGGCTGGCGGACAAGGCATAACCCCGGCCTTTCAATTACAAACGGCCAACTGTCTATCACCTTCGCCTGCCAACAAACCCGTCAGGAAACGCTCATGTCAGACCTTCAACCCCGCCTGATCACCGATCGCCTGATTCTGGAACCCTTTGGCGAAGATCACATCCCGACATTGGCCCATGCCGATATGGATGAACGGGTAATGCGCTATATCCGCGCACCCAGCCCCGATTACGCATCGGCCGAGGCCCGCATTCGCCAAATCCTGATGCAGGATGACGGGGTTTTGGGCATTTGGGGTGTGCGCCTGCGCGAAAATAACGACGTAATCGGCCTTGGCATCCTGCGTCCGCTTCCCGATAAAAGCGATATCGAAGTCGGCTATCGCCTGACCGTGCCACATTGGGGCAAGGGATTTGCCACCGAAATCGCCCGCTGCCTGATCAATTACGGGTTCGGCACCCTTAAACTGCCCACCATTACCGCGACCTTTGACGCCGAAAATGGCGCGTCACGCCGTGTACTCGCCAAATGCGGCCTGCGCGATGATGGCATCACCACCGCCTACAGCCCCGATGGCACACCGCTGGTGCGCATCAACCTTGCAGACTGGCAGGCGAAAAACGGCAAAGAATAATCTTCCGCGCACAAATGCCGGGCAGGCGCACCAAAACCTACTGCACCAGCACCTGGTTGCGACCGGCACGTTTGGCCTCATACATCATTTCGTCAGCTTCCAGAATCAGTTGATCCAGGCTGGACGATGATGCCATTTCACGGCTGATCATCCCCGCACTGATGGTGATGGAAATGGTGCGCGCATTGTCATCCCGGCCCTGTCTGACATCGGCCTTTTCAACTGCCTGGCGGATCTGCTGGGCAATATTATTGGCGTCATCGGCCTTGATGTCGGGCAATAACAGGGCAAATTCCTCGCCCCCCAACCTTCCAACCAGATCATTGCCACGCAAATGCGCCCGAATGATTTCAGCCACCTTTGCCAGCACGTGATCGCCCATCGCATGACCATAGGTATCGTTGATCTGTTTGAAATGGTCGATATCGATTACGATGATTGTCAGGCTGCCATGCCGTTCGGCCAGTTGCGATACCAGCGCATTTCCCAGATTAACAAATGCCCGGCGCGATAAAAGCCCGGTTAAAAAATCATGCTGGGCGGCATGGGCCAGTTGTTCCATCAGGGCACTGCGCGCCACATTGATGCTGGCGACCGTTAACGGCCCAATTGCCAGAAGCGCAATGCCCAACCGCGTTGAAACCACCCCCGAATAGGCATCCATATTGGCAGGCAGGCTATCAAGCAGGTTAAATTCCAGCACAAAAATCAGCGCCTGTGACACCAGAAAAACGATAAAGGCCGTAACCTGCAACGGATAAACCAGCGCACACCATAAAAGGGCAGGCACCGGGAACACAATGGCACCTGGCCCGCCCACAACCTGCACCAGCGCCAGGCTGAATACCAGTGCCGCGACCGGCGCATAGGGTTTAAGCTTTTCCAGACCAAAGGAAAATTCCCGGCAAAACTGCGCAATCTGTTTTAACGGTTCGCGGCAGCAGGTGATCGTCAGGGTAAAAGGCAGGATCACGACATAATTGGCAAATTCCGCGCTGAACCAGAACAGAAATGCCGTGACCGGTTCGTTGCCAAAGGCCAGCGTTGAAACAACCGCGCCAACGGCACCCGATGTTCCCGCCGTCAGCAGGCTGATGACACACAAATTGCGAATGGAAAGCGGGCGCCGCAAATTGATATCTTCACCCGAAAGCTGGCGCAGCAATGTCACGCCAACAGCAACACCCGAAAGGTTCGCCACCGTCAACGCCACGGAAACCACCAGCAAACTGCCCGTAACCAGATCAGCCGCAACAAAGCCGATCACAGCCCCCAGCCACCCTGCCGGATTATGAAGCCTTTGATTGCGCACCAGAAGCGCCGTTAACATGGCATTGGCGGGCCATAACGCCGCCAGCATGTTTTCTGGCCGGGTTAAAATACCAAAAAGCGACAGGACAAAAACAAATGCACCAACGATGCTCACCGCTGATACCAAAGACGCGATTGAAGGTTTATCTGCGCGCGTCCCGGAAGACGAATTCATTTCCCGCACCAAAAGCCCCCGACATTCCCCCGCCATCCAAAAGCGGGCCTACCCCAAGAAACACCGTTTTATAAAGGGTTTCGCCGCCGCGCCTGATATATCCTGGCACGTTTGTTCTGACGAAACCTGTCATTAAGCAGCCAATATCAAGGCCAGGGCCCTTTTGCCCGACACAAGGGCACGGGGCCAGACAGCCCCAATATGATATTACCCGCCCCGACATTAAACATGACCAGCCCCGCGATCCAAGCGCTTTGCCCGCCCAAAACCGAAATTTGCAGGATCGTTGCTACCACCAGCGCGGCCCCATCATCGCAACACCGCAACAGGCGAGCAATCAATGGGCAACTATCCCGCCCCGCAAGGCATAAAGCCCAACCGAAAACGGCAGTGGCAAAAGCAAACATCAGGCCCGCAAATCGGCACGGCCCGGCAAACTGCTCAAACCGGCAGCGAAAAGACAGTGACAATTCAATGTCAGGCTGAATTCAGTTCTTTTTGGTTTTGTCTCCGGCCCACGGCAGGGCATGCACATCAATGCCCTCATCGACCAGCTCGGCGGCTTCCTTGACGGTGGCTTCGCCGTAAATGCCGCGTTTTTCCGTTTCACCATAATGGATCTTGCGGGCTTCCTCGGCAAAGCCGGTGCCAACATTTTCGCAATTGGTTTCAACCTGGCGACGCAGTTCGCTTAATGCCTTGTGGGTGGCTTCGGCAATGGCGGCCTTTTTGCGGTTTTCCTCGGCGGTTTCCTTTTGCCGCGATGTTCTTAACCGGGGCGCCATCAACGCCTTGCCAACCTTGTCCGAGCCGCACATCGGACAGGAAAGTTCCCCACCCGAAGATTGCTCCTCATAGGCGGCACTGTCGCGAAACCAGCCTTCAAATTCATGGTCATGGTTACATTTTAACTGAAACAGAATCATGATCGCGTTTGGTCAGGTCGTGTTAAACATCTGTGACGAAATAGGGTCCTACCGGATATATGGCGATTTTATCCAAAAAGACCAGCACTACCGTATGGCTCCCCCGGCATTTCGACATAAAATAATGAAAATGCATCCATGTTCGGGCCGGCCACCAACCGGTTTGGCCGCACAGCATATGTTAAAACCCCACAATTGGCGCAAGTGACAGTTACAAACATATCCCCATCATTCACCCGGAGCGCTGGCTGTGCCCGGCACGACACCCGAAAAATTCAAAGCTGCCAGACCAACCCCACCGCAAACATTTATCCCCCGCGCCACCACCCTTAATCTGCATGAAAAATGCCCAAAACGGCAACATTTACAGGTTAAAATTAATCGTCTTTTCAATGTGATATGGCAAAAAATTTGACCAATTCAATTTGAATAATCACGAAATCCATTGTCACCATGCAATAACCGTTCTGTCACAGAACTGTTGCACACTGTTTCTATAATCCCGACGCGAATAAAGGGGGAAGACATCTCCCTTTCATGTTTCACAAAGGGGGTTATTTGATGAAACGCATTCTTTGGGCCACCGCCCTTGCCAGCACCATGTGCTCGACCGCAGCTTTCGCCGCAGACAAACTGCCGCAGGCTGAAAATCCTTACTACACCAAGGCACAGCAGGAACTGCAGCTGAAGCTGGCTGACAAGCCCAATACCAACAAAGCGAAAAACATCATCCTGTTTGTTGGCGATGGCATGAGCATCCCGACCGTCACCGCAGCGCGCATTTTTGAAGGCCAGCTGCGCGGTGTCGACGGCGAAAGCAACAGCCTGGTATTTGGTCAGTTCCCGAACGTGGCCCTGTCCAAAACCTACACCAACGACGCCCAGATCGCCGATTCCGCACCGACCGCATCCGCCATGATGAGCGGCGTTAAATCAAACAACGGCACCATTGGTGTTTCGGGCGATGTTGCGCGCAATGACTGTGCCGCACAGCTTAAAATGCCGACCACCTCGCTTGCTGAACGCGCTGAACTGCTTGGCATGTCGACCGGTATCGTCTCGACCGCCCGCCTGACCCACGCCACCCCGGCTTCGGTTTATTCCCACACGTCCAACCGCGACTGGGAAAGCAATGCCGAACTGCCTGAAGACGCCGTAAAAGGCGGCTGCAAAGACATTGCCAGCCAGCTTGTTGAATGGCCGGCAGGCGACGGTTTTGAAGTTGCCTTCGGTGGTGGTCGTCGCATGTTCATCGACAAAACCATGGAAGACCCGGAAGACAAGGGCAAAACCGGCCAGCGTACCGATGGTCGTGACCTGACCGCCGAATGGGTCAAACGTTATGGCAATGAAGGTGCCTTCATCTGGAATGAAGAACAGTTCAAAGCCATCGACCCGGCGAAAACCAAACACGTCCTTGCCCTGTTTGACCGTTCGCACATGGAATACGAAACCGACCGCACCAAAGATGCCGGTGGCGAACCGAGCCTGGCCGAAATGACCAGCAAAGCCATCGACATGCTGTCGCAGAACGACAAGGGTTTCTTCCTGATGGTTGAAGCCGGTCGTATCGACCATGCCCATCACGAAGGCAATGCCTACCGTGCCCTGATGGACACCGTCGCCCTGAACGACGCGGTTAAAATGGCAATGTCGAAGGTCAAAACCGAAGACACCCTGATCATCGTTACCGCCGACCACAGCCACACCATGACCATTTCCGGTTATGCATCGCGCGGCAACCCGATCCTTGGTCTGTCCGAAGAAAAGGGTGACGACGGCAAGCCTTACACCACCCTTGGCTACATGAACGGCCCGGGTGCCCTGAAAGACGAACTGCGCACCGACCTGACCAATGTCAACACCCAGGACCCGGACTTCCTGCAGCAGGCACTGGTCCCGATGAGCAGCGAAACCCATGCGGGTGACGACGTTGCCATCTTCGCAACCGGCCCGTCGGCTTATCTGTTCCACGGTGTGGTCGAGCAGAACTTCATCTATCACGTGATGGATTACGCTGCCGAAATCGAAGGCCAGCTGGCGAAATAATCCCGCCACGGCACATCAATGTCGAGCCGGCCGCATGCATTCGTCTGCGGCCGGCTTTCTGCTTTGAAGGAGTTCCCATGCGAATTGACCGTCGCCATTTTCTTGCCGGCAGTGCTGCCCTGATCGGACTTGCATCAACGGGCATTCTGGCCCCGGCGCGCGCAGCTGAAAGCCTTAAAATTCGCGATATCTATAAAACCCAGGACGAGTTCTCCCAAAGGGCGCGTGACCTTGTGGGCAAGCGCATCGAAATCCCCGGTTTTATGGCGCCTCCACTCAAGGCTGATGCGAATTTCTTTGTTCTGACCAAACGCCCTATGTCCGTTTGCCCGTTTTGCGAAACCAGTGCGGACTGGCCGATTGATATTGTTTTCGTGCGTATGCGCGAAAAGCTCGAAGCCGTGCGCTTTAACCGCCCCATCATGACCACGGGTGTTCTTGAACTTGGTGTCGCCAAGGATGAAGAAACCGGCTTTGTCAGCATGGTCCGTCTGGTTGATGCCGATTTTGAACTGGTCTGACATGGCACATTCAAATCCCCCAAGCCCCAAAACCGGTGCAAGCCCTGCCCTGGAAATCAACCAGCTTTCGCTGCGCTTTGCCCGGCAGGCATCGCCCATATTAACCCTGCCCTTTCTTGCCGTTGAACCGGGCACCATTCTGGGGGTGGCCGGGCCGTCGGGCTCTGGCAAATCATCGCTGCTTTATTTGCTGACCGGGCTGCTGCGCCCCAGCAAGGGTTCCATTCATTGGGGCGCCACCGACCTTACCGCCCTGTCCGAAGGGGCCTGTGATGCCTGGCGCCGTAAATATGTTGGTTTCATTTTTCAGGATTTTCACCTGATTGGTGAATTGTCCCCGCTGGAAAATGTGTTGTTGCCCGCCGGTTTTCACGGCTGGCACACACCGGCAAGCCTGCGCAAACATGCTGCCAGCCTTCTGGATCTTGTTGGTGTACCGGCCAACCGCCGATCCGTTGCCGATCTGTCGCGCGGGGAACAGCAGCGCGTTGCCATCGCGCGCGCCCTTCTGTTTGATCCGCCCATTTTGCTGGCCGATGAACCCACCGCCAGCCTTGATAATGCCGCTGCCGAAAACTGCGCCGATATCCTGTTTGCCAATGCACGCGAAAACAACCGCACGCTGATCATTGTCAGCCATGATCACACCGTCATTGATCGCTGCCCGCGTGTCCTGCAATTCGACAAGGGCCACCTTCTGACTGAAAACGAGGCCGCATGAACCCGTTTCCCATTGTTTTTGCCAGCCTGCGCCGGCACTGGGTGATGAACCTGCTCTTTATCGCCCTTATTGCCGTGGCCGTGGCAATTGGTGTCGGCATTACCGCCCAGGAACGCGCCCTTCGCCAGGGCAGCGCACATGCCGCCGACAAGTTTGATATTCTTGTCGCAGCACCAGGCAGCCAGACCGACATTGTGATGAACACGGTCTTTTTGCGCCCCTCGGCGGTCAACCTGCTGGAAGGGCCGGTATGGTCGAAACTGCTTGATGATGACCGGGTTGATTTTGCCGCCCCGCTGGCCTTTGGTGATTCCTGGCAGGATCACAGCATCGTTGGCTCAACCGCGCAATTTATCGATTATCTTTCTGGTGGCCTGAAAGACGGTGCCATGTTTGCCGACCACGAAGAAGCCGTCATCGGCGTTGCCGTGCCGCTTGAAATTGGCGACAGTTTTGAACCTGCCCACGGACACGGGATCGAAGCCGAAGAACACCACCATCACGGTGTTAACATTCGCGTGGTTGGCCGCATGCATGCCACCGGCACCCCGTGGGACAGCGCCATCATCGTGCCCGTCGAACAGGTTTGGGAAGTCCATTCCCTTTCTGCGGGGCACGCCGAAGAAGACGCCCACGACGATGATGACGAAGACCACGATCACGATGCCGCAGGTGTTACGGAAGATCATGATCACGACCACGAAGACGCAGATCATGATGAAGATGGCGATGGCGATGGCGACGCACATGATCATGAAAATGACGCGGATCACGCCGATCATGACCATACCGTAAAGCTTGGCCCGCCCTTTGACGGGGTTGATCTACCCGGTGTTCCGGCAATGGTTGTGCATCCCAAAACCATTGCCGGTGCCTATAGCCTGCGTTCAAGCTATCGCACCGATCACAGCACGGCCTTTTTCCCGGCCGAAGTGCTGGTGGAAATGTATCAGTTACTGGGTAATGCCGGTACGGTCATGCGCTGGATGGCACTGGGCACCCAGGCATTGGTGGTTGCCGCCATTCTGGCCGCCGTCTTGGCGCTCATGCAAATTTACCGCAAACAGTTTGCCGTCCTGCGCGCCCTAGGCGCACCACGGTCCTATATTTTCGGTTCGATCTGGCTTTATGTCGCAACGCTGGTGGTATTTGGGGCCGCCATCGGGCTGGGGCTGGGCTGGGCCGTTGCACAGGCGGTTTCGCAGGTCTTCACCGCCGAAACCGGCATGGCCATGCGCGCCACCATCGCAACACCGGAACTGACCCTGGCAGCAGGCTTCATCCTGATCGGTTTTGCCCTGGCCCTGGTGCCCGCCTTCATGCTCTATCGCAAACCGGTGGTCGATGCACTGCGTGGCAGTTAACGCCTTTTGCCCTGCCGCCCAATCACGATTTACCCATAAAAAAGGACCGGCTTGAACCCCGGTCCTTTTTGCATTCTGGTGATAAATCCGTGCGTTACGTTAACCCGCCGGGCTATAGGGATGATCATTGCGCAAGGATGGCACCATCGCGCGCACTTCATTGACACGTTCCAGGTCGATCTCGGCGGTGATAAAGCCCGGTTCGGCACCGCCATCGGCCAGGACAACGCCCCACGGGTCAATGATCAGGGAATGGCCAAATGTCTGCCGGTCGCCGGGATGGTCGCCACACTGGGCCGCCGCAATAACAAAACAGCCGGTTTCAATGGCACGCGCACGCAACAATGTATGCCAGTGCGCCTGCCCGGTTGTGCGGGTAAAGGCTGCAGGCACCGTCAAAACCGTCGCACCGGCTTTGGCATAATCACGAAACAGGTGAGGGAAACGCACATCATAACAAATCGCCAGGCCGATTTTGGCCTGTGCGGTTTCCACCAGCCGGGCAGCATCGCCGGGGCGGAAAGTTTTGCTTTCGCGATACGATTCCCCATTGGCAAGGTCCACATCAAACATGTGGATTTTATCGTACGACGTCATCACCTGCCCGTCCGGGCCAATCACATAACAGCGGTTGGCAACGCGGTCTTCGCCCGGCACGCTGACATGCAATGATCCCACAACCAGCGTGCTTTCAAGTTCAGCAGCCAAATCCCGGAAAAACGCCAGCGCCGGGTGGGCATCTTCGGCAAAGGCGGCGGCACGCACCTTTTCCCCGCCAAAGGACATCATCGACACATTTTCGGGAAAACTGATCAGCCGGGCACCGGCAGCATGGGCATCGCGGGCATAAATTGCGGCACGCGCCAGATTGTCATCCATGTTATCGCGGCTATTTACCTGCACACAGGCAGCAATAAAACGGGTCATGGTCGTTTCTCCTTTTCCGGCCAGCCGGTGACGTTATTTTTCTAACCTATGCCGCCCGCGAACCGGGTGAAAGCCAAAAAACAAAAAGGGCGGCCCGCCCGATGCGAAACCGCCCTTCTTCTCGCCTTCAGCTACGTCCTGCAATCAGGCCGAAATCAGCGGATCAAGCCCACCCTTGGCATTTAACGCCATCAGGTCATCGCAGCCGCCAATATGTTCGCCATCAATAAAAATCTGCGGAACACTGGTACGGCCACCGGCGCGATCCATCATTTCTTTTTTGCGGCGCGGCTCCATCATCACATCGATGACTTCATATTCCGCGTGCTTTTCATCCAGAAGCTTGCGGGCGCGCTTGCAATAGGGGCACCAGTCGGTTGCGTAAACTTCGATTTTCGCCATGTCTTCAATTCCTTTTATTTCGGGCTCCTGACCCGGAATATCCATGTGTTAAAAGCTATATAGCAGATAATTTTGAATTCGTCAGCGTACCACCCGCGCAATTGTGATCAGGTCCACCTGCATGGCTCCGGCCCGTTTTAACGCCCGTGCGCAGGCTGCTGCCGTGGCACCGGTGGTTAAAACATCATCCACCAGCACCACCTTTGCCCCATCCAGGCGGTATTTCACTGCCCGCCGATCCGAAACGGCAAAGGCCCCCTGCACTTCACGCTGGCGCGATGCCCGGCCCAGCCCTGCCAGGCTGCGGGTTTTGCGTTTGCGCGTAATCAGGTCTGGTGCAAATTCAATGCCGGTCTGGCGCGATAATGCCGCTGCCAACAGGCCGGACTGGTTATAACGGCGCATCAGCAATCGGCTGCGATGTAACGGCACAGGCACCAACAGGTTTGCATCCCGCCAGTAATCCTGCCCGGCCTGCATCATCCAGCGCGCCAGAAGCGGGGTCAAATCGGTGCGATCCCCGTGCTTGTAGCGCAAAACATAATCCCGGCTGCCATCATCATAAATCAGCGCAGCCCGTGCGCGGTCATAAGGGGGAATATGGCGCAGGCACGGGCCGCATAATGCCCCCCTGCCGTAATCCGCACCTGCCTTTTGGCCTGCATGTCGGACATTGCCGGACGGTCCCGGTCGGCCTGCCCCGTGGCGCTCTGCCAAATGCCCCGCTGCCCCCAAAATCGCGTCATTACCAACGTCATCATCAACGTCTTCATCTTCATGGTAATCGGGCGACAGCATTTCGGGCGGCATCAATTCAAATGGGTAACCGCAACAGGCACAAAATGGCGGGGCCACAAACCGCAGCGCGGCCCAGCAATCGGCACACAGGGCATGGGGAACATCACCAATCGCCCCGCATCCCCCGCAGCGCGCAGGCAAAAGCCCCCGCAAAACGGCCTGCCATGCCACGTTGCCAAGCCATTTCAACCGGCTGATATCAACACTGCCTGTCATGATGTTCGCCAAGCTGCGAGCTGCCCCCAAATTTCGCACATCCCTGCACGAACAGTTAAGCACGGGCCATCAGCCATCACAATTATTCGTATTCGCGCACGGCGGGTGTTTCACGCAGCCTTTCAGTGGCAAAATCAATAAAGGCACGCACTTTGGCAGCAGCGCGCCGCCCTTCCGGGTGTACCAGATGGATCGGCACGGGGTTTTCATCATATTCCGTCAAGACAGTTTCAAGCCTGCCCGCCGCAATCGCCGGGCTGACCTGATAGGATAACAACCGCACGATCCCCCAGCCATCAATCGCGGTTTGCAGGGCGGCATCGGTGGCATTGGTCAAAAGGGTGGGCTGCACGGCGACCGATATTTTTTCGCTACGCCCAAACCGCCATTCCTGGGTCGTGGGTGGGTTGGTGGTGCCAATAATGCGATGCCCGGCCAAATCCGCCGGTTTTTCCGGCCGGCCATGCCGGGCAAAATAGGATGGCGCGGCACATACCAGGCGTTTCACCGCCCCGACCTTCACCGCACTTAACCCGGAATCCGCAAGGTGGCCGATACGCACAGCAAGGTCGATGCCCTCTTCCACCACATTCACCACCCGGTCCAGCAGCAATACCTGCCCGCGCATGCCGGGGTTTTCATCCAGAAACGCCATCACCAGCGGCATGACATACATTTTACCAAACAGAACAGGGGCGGTAATCGTCAAAGTCCCGGTCGGGATGGCATAGGCCCCACCCGCTGCGGCATCGGCCTCGGCCAGATCATCAAGGATACGGCGGCAATCGCGCACGTAACGTTCGCCGGCCTCGGTCAGTTTAACGCTGCGTGTTGTCCGCGTTAATAACCGTGCCCCGGTTACATCTTCCAAATAGGCAACCGCGCGGGTAACGGCAGGCGGGCTCATGCGCAAATCGCGCCCGGCCTGCGCGAAACTGCCGCAATCTGCAACACGGATAAAAACCTTCATTGCCTGCAAACGATCCATGCCAGCCTGCCTTTTCTCCCACGCTTCCCCAACGCCCCGCCTGCATCAACCCGGCCTGTCACCGCAAAATGGCGCATATATTGGCAGGCTTCATTGTTCCAAAAACTGGAATAGTAAATTCCATATAGTCTATCTTAACCCCAAAGCATGAAACAATCATAATCCCGTCATCAGCAACCCGCATTAAACCCGGATGAGAAGGGAAACGTCATGAAGCTTTATTATTTTGCCCTGTCGGGCCACGCCCACCGCGCCCATCTGTTTTTGTCGCTGATTGGTGCCGATCATGAACTGATCAATCTGGACCTTGCCAATGGTGAACATAAAAAACCGCCATTTCTGGCGTTAAACCCGTTTGGCCAGGTGCCGGTCCTTGATGATGATGGCGTAATTGTTTCTGATTCCGTTGCCATCATGGTGTATGCCGCCAAAAAGCTTGGCAAAACCGAATGGCTGCCCGAAGACGCCACCAATGCCGCCCATATCCAGCGCTGGCTTTCGGTTGCCGCCGGGCAAATCGCCTATGGTCCCTGTGCCGCCCGCCTTGTCACGGTATTTGGCGCAAAATTCAACCCGGACGAAGTCATCGCCCGCGCCCACGCTATTCTGACCCTGCTGGACGCTGAACTGGCCAATAAGGACTGGCTGGTCACCGAACGCGCCACCGTCGCCGACATCGCGCTTTACAGCTATATCGTCCAGGCACCCGAAGGTAACGTCGATATCAGCAGCTATCACAATATCGATAAATGGCTGCGCCGGATCGAGGCCCTGCCGGGTTTTGTCCCCTTTACGCAAACACCAGCCGGCCTTCGCGCCAGCGCGTAATACCGGGCGGCATAACCGGCGAAACAACCGGCAACACGACCGAGGCTGACGGCGCGGCATAAGACGCAATCCCTCCCATTGTGTCCTCACATGGCACGCCACACCCCGCCCTGTTGCCTGTTTTCATCCATCGCATTTACCGGCCATGCAGGCCGGTTTCACGAACGCAGATAAGCGGGCGCACGCTATTGCTTTGCCTGATCGCTGTGCCTGGCTGCAATGCCCCGCGCCCAGTGCCCCCCGCATGCGCAATCCCCGCCGCCAATACCGGCAATCAAGCCCGGCAATCCGGCGCCCGTTTATCTGCCAGCAAAGGTAATTCCCATGTCACAGGTCATTCCCCCCCCCGCATCACAAACCTGGCATGAAGGCGAACGCGCCCTTCATCAGCACCTGGGAATTACCGACCGCATGGAAGGTATTGGCAGCCGCAATATCCGCGATCATCTGATCGAACAGCACAGCACCTTTTATGCCCAATTGCCGTTTATCGTGCTGGGCAGTGTTGATGCCAATAACGATGTCTGGGCAACCCTGCGGGCCAAGCCCGCCGGTTTCATGCATGCAAGCGATGATAAAACACTGCATGTCGCCCTGCCCGCCAGCACAGATGACCCGGCACAACAGGGCATGGGCAATAATGCGCCAATCGGCCTTTTGGGGATCGAACCTGAAACCCGGCGTCGCAACCGCATGAATGGCTTTGTCAAAAATGCCCGCGACAGCGGTTTTGACATTGCCGTGCATCACAGCTTTGGCAATTGCCCACAATATATCCGCCTGCGTGATCATTATTTTATCGATAGCGATACCAACAGCAATAATGACGATGACACGCCCCCCAAGGGTGCCATCCCCGGCCATCGGCACGAAACCGCCACGCTGGACGATACGGCCACAGCCATAATCGCCAACGCCGATACCTTTTTTGTTGCAAGCTATGCCGACCGCCCGCTTGCAACAGATGCGGATACGCACGCCCCCAAACCTGTGGCAGCCTTTCCCGGCAGTAACCAGCATGCCCCCGATGGCCTGCAAGCACAGGCAACCCAGCATGCAACAAATACGGCCGGGTCAAATACAGCCACTCGCCGCGAAGTCGATGTCTCCCACCGCGGCGGGCAACCCGGTTTTGTAAGGATCGATGATGATGGCGGGCTGACCATTCCTGATTTTGCCGGCAATCTGTTTTTCAACACACTGGGCAATATCCTGATGAGCGGCCGGGCCGGGCTGGTTTTTGTTGATTTTGCCACCGGCACCTTATTGCAGCTTACCGGCAAAGCCGAACTTTTGATCGACAGCACCGAAACCCGTTATTTTCAGGGCGCAGAACGGTTGTGGCGGTTTTACCCCACCCGCGTCATTCGCCGTGAAAACGCCATTGCCCTGCGCTGGCGCAACCGCGATAGCGGCCAATCCCCCAATAGCCTGCTGACTGGCACCTGGCAGGATGCCGCCGCGCGCGCCAATGCCGCCAAACTCGCCCGCGAATGGCGCAGGCTTGAAGTTGTGCGCATCACTGATGAAAGCGAAAGTGTGCGCTCCTTCTATTTCGCGCCCCCACGCCCGAAAACGGATGCCCACGCAAAGGCCGAAAACACCAAAAACACCGAAAACGCGCACCCGACCGATGCAACAAACGATACCGGGCTGATCCCATCTATTGCCGGGCAATATCTGCCTTTGCGTGTAACCCTGCCAAATGGTGAAAAGGCCATTCGCACCTATACCCTGTCATCTGGCCCGCAGGACCGGATGTATCGCATCAGTGTTGCCAAACAAAACGGCGTTTCCAAATACCTGCATGACCATATCCAGCTTGGGGATATCATTGAAACCCGCGCCCCACAGGGCCAGTTTGTGCCCGATACCACGTCCGACCGCCCGATGGTGATGATGGCGGGTGGCATTGGCATTACCCCCATGATCGCGATGTTACGCCATATGCTGTATGAAGGTCGGCGCACCCGGCGCATTCGCCCCTGCTGGCTATTTTATGCTGCCCGCAACAAGGCCGACCGTGCCTTTGACCAGGAACTGGCTGCGTTAAAACAGGCATCCAACGGGTTGTTCAAAGTCATCCGTGTCCTGGGCAGCACCGAAAATGCCGTACCGCTGGAAGATTACGAAGCCACCGGTTTCATCGATATGGACCTGCTGCGCGCGGCCCTGCCCTTTGATGATTTTGATTTTTACCTGTGCGGTCCCCCCGCCTTCATGCAGGCTATGTATGATGGCCTGCGCAGCAAAAACATCGCCGATCACCGCATCCATGCCGAGGCCTTTGGCCCCGCCAGCCTGCAACGCACCCCCTATGCCAGCAGGCCAACGGATGCAAATAACGAACAGTTAACGGCAAAAATTGCGACCCAACCCGTTGCTGTGCAATTTGCCCAAAGCGACAAAACCGCCAACTGGACACCCAATACCGCCCCAACCCTGCTGGAACTGGCCGAAGAAAACGGCCTGACCCCGGATTACGGATGCCGTAATGGCAGTTGCGGCACCTGCCAAGTCAAGGTGTTGCAGGGCAAAGTCGCCTATGACACCCGCCCTACCGCATCGCCGGAACCCGGAACGGCCCTGTTATGCTGCGCCCGCCCGGCCACACCGGATGAAGATGAAGGAAATGGCAAAAGTGCGGAAACAGGCGGGAAGGATGACGCCCGCACACCGCTGATCCTCGATATCTAAGCCAGGATCACGGTTATTCATTTTTGGATCACCATTGGTACATATTTGAACAACCTATCGCCACCGCCCTGCCGCCCCAAAAGGTGGCAGGGCGAACTGACACAGCAGGCATGGCGGGATGATCATTGCACCAATAGGCAGGCCGGTCTATTTAAGGGGCCAACATGGCAATTCCCGCATAACGGAGCCCGCAATGAGCGATCCGATCACGGTGTTTGATCGCCGTCTATTAAAGCTGCGCCGCGACCGCGCTGCAACACGGTCACAGGACTATAATTTTCTGTTTGCTGAAACCGCCGAACGGCTGGCGGACCGGCTTGATGATACCACCCGCAGTTTTCCTGTTGCCCTTGATCTTGGCTGTCATAGTGGTGAGCTGGGGCAAATTCTGGGCACGCGCGGCGGCATTGAAACGCTGTTTCAGTCCGACATTTCATATAAATATGCCCGCAATGCCAAAACCAGATCGCCCAACCGGCCAACCCTGGTCGCGGACGAGGAATTTTTGCCCTTTGCGCATGGGTCGCTGGATCTGATTTTGTCGAACCTGTCACTGCACTGGGTGAATGATTTGCCCGGCATGCTGATACAGGCACGACAGGCCCTAAAACCCGACGGGTTCTTTCTGGCTTCCATGCTGGGCGGCGAAACCTTAAAGGATTTGCGCGACGCCCTGATGACCGCCGAGGCCGAAGAAGAAGGTGGCGTTTCGCCCCGCGTTTCACCCTTTATCGATGTGCGCGATGCCGGTGCCCTGCTTCAGCGCAGCGGCTTTGCCCTGCCCGTTGTCGATATTGATGAAATCACGGTGGATTACCCCGACGCCCTGAAACTGATGCGTGACCTTTCAGGCATGGGCGAAAGCAACCTGATTTTAAAACGCAGCAAAAAGTTTACCAAGGCATCAACTCTGGCGCGCGCAGCCGCCATCTACCACGAACGCCACGCCCGCCCCGATGGCCGCATCAATGCCACCTTCCAGGTGGTTTACCTGACGGCCTGGGCGCCGGATGAAAGCCAGCCCAAACCGCTGCGTCGCGGGACCGGCCAGGTCAGCCTGGTGGATTTTCTCGGTGATGTACCCGACAAACCCAAACCCGCCAATTAAGGCTCTTTGCCCTTAATGTTTAATGCCCGCGTTCCACCATATCGCGGATTTTGACGGCCTTTTCAAAATGATCAAGTTGGTGGGTTTTTATCCACCAACTGGCCGCTTCCATCAAAAGGCCGGGGTCGTCATTGCGATTGGCGAAAAACGCATAAAAGGACAGGCCAACATCGGGGCCTTTCTGTGCGATTTTACGGTCGCACACTTCCATAATTTTCCGGCGAAGGCTGTCGCGCATTTCAACCCTTTGATTTTTTGGGGTCATCAGGGGCTTGATGTATGGCGCAAATGCCGTGAAATTGGCAGTCCCTACCGCGCCCAATAATGACAGCCCCTGTCAGGACAGATTACCGAAAGGCCGATCATGCAACTGCCCAGCCCGCTTATCCACGGCAAACTGATCATTCGATACAAACGTTTTCTGGCCGATATCGAACTTGATAACGGCGAAATCGTTACCGCGCATTGCGCCAACCCGGGCGCCATGACCGGGCTTAAGGATGCGGGGATATCGGTTTGGCTTTCGACATCGGATAATCCCAAACGCAAACTCAAACACAGTTGGGAATTATGCAAGGTCGGTGATGCGATGGTCGGCATTAACACCGCCCACCCCAACGCCATTGTCGAAGAAGCCATTCTGGCCGGGAAAATCCCGGAACTGGCAGGCTATGAAACCCTGAAACGCGAGGTCAAATACGGCCAGAATTCGCGCATCGACATTTTGCTGTCCGACCCGCAAAAGGGCCTGTGTTATGTCGAGGTAAAAAATGTGCATCTTAAACGCGATGATGCCGTGCCCGGCCTTGCCGAATTTCCCGATGCAGTAACCAAACGCGGGGCAAAACACCTTGATGAAATGGCCGAAATGGTCGCCCAGGGCCACCGCGCGGTGATGTTTTATCTTATCCAGCGCACCGATTGCGCAAGTTTCACCCTGGCATCCGACATTGACCCGCATTATGCCGCACGCTTTGCCAGCGCCACCCAAAATGGCGTGGAAGCCATCGCCTATGATTGCGCGATTGATACCAGCAGCGTCACCGTCAACGAAAAACGCCCGATTTTGCCCGTTCCCACCGCCTGATTTGCCCGCCAAACCGTGCTGCTGCATCAAAACAGTGCCGGGATTGCCAAAAATCACAGGATATGACCCAGAACAAAGCATGATGGGAGATATAGCGGCATATTACCCCCTTCGCAGCCCTGCCATGCAGGCCAATCCTTGCTTCTTGGGCGGACAACGATTATTTCATTAGGCTGCAAAACAAATTGATGAAAATGGGTTGCCCCCATAAGGACCGCCAACACAAGGAGAATTCGGTTGGCAAACGGAAAAGTTAAAATTCACGGCCCCGAAGCCTTTGAAGGTATGCGCGCCGCCGGTCGGCTGGCTGCGGAAGTTCTCGACTTCATTACCCCCTATGTCGTTCCGGGTGTGACCACCGGCAAGCTTGATGATCTTTGCGACCAGTATATTCGCGATCATGGTGCGATTTCGGCCTGCCTTGGCTATCGCGGTTTTCCGAAATCGACCTGCACATCGATCAACCATGTCGTTTGCCACGGCATTCCCGGCGATAAAAAACTGCAAAATGGCGACATCATGAATATCGATGTTACCGTCATTCTGGATGGCTGGTATGGCGATACAAGCCGCATGTATATTGCCGGCACGCCCAAGGTCATGGCGCAGCGCCTTGTTGATGTCACCTACGAGGCATTGTGGCGCGGCATTCGCGCCGTCAAGCCGGGTGCAACACTGGGCGATATCGGCCATGCCATTCAGTCCTATGCGGAATCCGAACGGTTTTCGGTTGTGCGTGATTTCTGCGGCCACGGGCTGGGCCAGGTTTTTCATGATGCGCCCAATATCCTGCATTACGGCAAACCGGGCCAGGGCATGGTTCTGGAACCGGGCATGATCTTTACCATCGAACCCATGATCAACCAGGGCACCTATGAATGCAAAGTCCTGTCCGATGGCTGGACCGCGGTCACCCGCGACCGCAAGCTTTCGGCACAGTTTGAACATTCGCTCGGTGTCACCGAAGACGGCTATGAAATCTTCACCGGCTCACCCGCCGGTCTGGAAAAGCCGCCTTATGAAATCAGCGACGCTGCCGAATAATACGGCGCGCGATTTCCCAATCAAAAAGGGCAGGCTGTTTTATCGGCCTGCCCTTTTTCGCATCCTGTGTGTAGCAGGGTCACTCCGCCGCAAGGGTAACCTTGGGTGCCTCGTTTACCAGAATACGCAATCGCCCATCGACGCGGCGAATACGCATTTCGCGATATTTAAACAGGTAAACCAGTGCCACCAGTGCGGCGGCCAACCCGGACAGGGCCGCAACACCCAGCGCCCAGCGCGGCCCGTAATGGTCCGCCACCCAGCCAACAATGGGTGCACCAATCGGCGTTCCGCCCATGGCAATCGCCATGCGAATGGCCATGACACGGCCACGCATCATCGGGTCAGTCGAAAGCTGGATCAGGCCGTTGCTTGAACTCATGAATGTCAGTGCGGCAATGCCGATAATCACCAGTGACGCGCCAAACAGGGCATAGGATGGCATGACAGCCGCTACAATGCAGCCCAGGCCAAATACCAGCGCCCCATAAAATAACAGGCCGATTTGCGGTGTTGCCCGCTGGGCTGAAAACAGCGCCCCCATGACTGTTCCCACCGCCATCAATGATGACAACATGCCATATTCACCCGCACCGGAATGAAAGACCGTAACCGCCATTGTCGAAATGAAAATGGGAAAGTTCAGGCCAAAAGTGCCGATCAAAAGCAGCATCAGCATGATCACGACAAGGTCCGGCCGACCCGCGACATAACGAAACCCGCTCACCAGGTTGCCCCGCCCGCGCAGCGGACGGCGGGTCACATTAAGGTCCTGCTTGCGGATCAGCGAAAGTGATGTCAGCACACCGGCAAAGGATGCAGCATTAAGCAAAAACACCCACCCCGTTCCCACCACGGCAATCAGCACACCCGCCACGGCAGGGCCGATCATGCGCGCGGCATTAAACGATGTGGAATTAAGCGCAATTGCATTGGACAGGTGATGTTCGGGCACAAGGTCGGAGACAAAGGTTTGCCGTGCCGGGGCATCAAAGGCAGCAACGCACCCCAGCAAAAATGCGAACACATAGACATGCCAAAGTTCGACAAGGCCGGTCACGGTAAGCAGACCAAGGCCCAGCCCCAGCAGCCCCATTAAAAACTGGGTCACCATCACCAGTTTGCGACGGTCAAAATAATCAGCAGCAAAGCCGGTAAATGGCAGCATCAAAAGCTGCGGGCCAAATTGCAGCCCCATCACAATGCCAACGGCGGTTGAATTATGATCGGTCAGTTCGGTCAGAACAATCCAGTCCTGGGCGGTGCGCTGCATCCATGTACCGGTATTCGATACCAGCGACCCCGCTGCCCAAAGCCGATAATTATAAACCGCAAGCGAGCGGAACGTTCCCTTCATCGGATTTTTCATTATACGTCCCCCCATAATCGGGCGGAGTAATGATTGGCCCGGAACTTCCGGGACCATTTTTCCGGTAATGTCATTTGCGGCCCCCATCCTGTTCCAGGCAGGCCAAAATCTCGTCCACGGTGCCGGTTTCGCCAAGGCGCGGGAAAATGCGTGTCACGCTGTTAACATGGGCATCTGCGTTCATATCGGTCATGGCATCGGTCGCGATGGTCACGTTAAAGCCCAGTTCATGGGCCTGGCGCGCGGTTGATTCCACACCAATGCTGGTTGCAATGCCGCACAACACCACCTGCGTCACCCCCTGCCCGGCCAAATATTCGTTAAGGTCGGTGCCCGTAAAGGCCCCCCAGGTTTTCTTGGTCACCTTATGGTCATGCCTGCCGGTATCAATTGCCGGTGCCAGATCGGCCCATCCTGGCGGAAAGCTGCTGGCGCGCGGGGGCTGTTCATTTCGCCCCGGTGCCCCACCCGCAACATTGACCAAAACCACCGGCAGGTTGCGCGCCCGAAATGCATTTGCCAGCGCCACGGATTTTTCCAGGACATCATCGGCAGAATGGACCAGCGGATAAGCCAGAATACCCTGTTGCAAATCAATCACGATCAGGGCGGTTTTGGGGTCAAGGACGGTAACAGGCATGGGGCGCAATCCTTTTTGGTTGGGTGTCATCGGGGATGACGGATCTTCGCGGTCTTATTGAATTTTCGTGTGGCAGTGTCGTTCCACCCGGTGCGCATTGGCGGTGCTACAACAATCGTAGCAGCAAGGGCGTCAGGCAGCACAAACGGGCAGGCAATTTGGGCGCAGGCAGCAACAGGCGAACCATCCCCACGGAATGGCGCATAAAGGAAAAACAAATCAAAGGCACGGGCATCGGGGCTGGCGACAGGGCCAGAAGAAACAGGCAGAAGAAAGGGGCAGAACCGGTTTAAGCCTCGTTATTCGGCCAATGACGGGCGGGCTTGAAACCGGGGTAGCAAAGCCAGACAGGTTTTACCGATCAGACTGGTGATAATATGGCAGTGTCATTCACGGCAATTGTGCGGGCAGTGTGGTGTCGTGTGGCGTGGTAAGGGGCAAAATATGCGCGTACTTTCGGCCAACGCCAAAATATGATGGCATGTTAATCCGTTACATCGACAATCCGCTGCAAAAGTGCCGTGGCATCTGCCAGGGTTTGTTGCTCCTTTTCTGTGAAATTGTCCAAAATCGAATGATAAAGCCAGTCTTCGCGAAGGGCGCGGCTGGCGCGCAGCCATTCCTTGCAGGATGGCGTTAATGACAGCAGGGTTTTGCGGCCATCATTCGGGTGTGGCGCACCCTGCACCAGACCAGCCTTGATCAGCGACATCACCTGCGCGCCCATCGATTGGGTCCGCACCCCTTCGGCACGGGCCAGGCCCGTCACCGTGGCCGACCCGTTGCGATCAAGATGGCGCAACACCGATTTTTGCGTCCAGTTCAGATCGCCCATATGGGCCTGCCGGCGCAATTTACGGCGCAACCGCCCGATCAGGGCATGCAGGTCCGTTGCAAGCGCAAGAGCCGCTGGCGACGACGCCGTATTTTCCGGTTTTTCGGTCATGGTGATGCTTTCAGATACAAAGGCAATCTACGAAGTTTACCTTCCTATATTGATGAAAATAGCCAAAGCCACAGGATTGTCAAGCCAGCCGCAAAACTATCTTGAAAGCATTCAAAAAGAAGAATGGCAGGTGAATTCAAACACCCGATACAGCCAATAAAAAAGGGCCAGCCCGGCATATGCCCGACTGGCCCCTTGAAACATCGCCAAGCGATCAGCACCTAGCCTTCATAGGCACTTAGCAGAAGCGAGGCATTTACACCACCAAAGCCAAACCCGTTGCAAAGCGCGTGTTTGACATCGGCCTTGCGGCCCATATTGGGCACAAAATCCAGGTCTTCCATGCCTTCATCAACCTGATGCAAATTGATGGTTGGCGGCAGCATGCCTTCGCGAATGGCAAGGGCGGTAAAAATCGCCTCGACCCCGCCAGCAGCCCCCAGCAAATGGCCAATCGCCGATTTGGTGGAAGAAACCGGGATTTGCGGCAAATGATCACCAAACACACGACGCAAACCGGCCACTTCGGCCTGATCACCCACCGGGGTCGATGTGGCATGCGCATTGACATAACCAATTTCCGACGGCGCCAGCTTTGCCATGCGCAATGCAGCCTGAACCGCCAGCGCACAGCCTGATCCATCTTCCGGCCCGGCGGTCAGGTGATAGGCATCCGCACTGGTGCCATAGCCGGTAATTTCCACCAGCGGCACCGCCCCACGCGCCAAGGCGTGATCAAGGGATTCAACCACCATCAAACCGGCACCTTCACCCATAACGAACCCGTCCCGGTCGCGATCAAACGGGCGGGAAGCTTCGGCTGGGGCATCATTGCGGGTTGAAAGCGCGCGGGCAGCAGAAAAGCCACTGATCGACAAAGGATCAACGCAGCCTTCGGTACCACCAGCCAGCACCACGTCGGCCTCGCCCGAACGAATCATGCGTACACCATCGCCAATCGCCTGCAAACCCGCCGCACAGGCGGTTACCGGCGCGCCAATCGGCCCGCGAAAACCATAACGGATGGAAACATTGCCAGACGCCATATTTGCCAGAAAGGACGGCACCACAAAGGGCGAAATGCGCGATGGGCCACGTTCGTTCAAAACCGATTCCGCATGGGTAATAACAGGCAACCCGCCAATGCCGGTGCCAATAACCGTACCGGTGCGGTCTTTCGCATCCTGGTCCAGATCCAGCCAGCCTGCCTGCGTCAATGCCTGCTGGGCAGCCGCAAGGGCATAGATCGTAAACAGGTCAACCTTTTTGCGATCCTTTTTGGAAACGACATCATCTTCGTTAAGACCGGCAGGGTCCTGTTCCTGGCTGGGCACCAGGGCAGCAAACTTTGTTGCAAGGTTGCTGCTGTCAAACCGGTCATTGCTTACAACGCCAGATTTACCGGCCACAAGCCGCTGCCACACAGCATCAAGCCCGCACCCCAGTGGCGTGACAAGGCCCATACCCGTCACCACGATCCGCTGTGTCATCATACCCTCTTCACATAAAACATGTTAATCAAAACCCTCAGCCGATTGTCGCAATCAGCGACAGGGCCTTTTGCACGTCCTGCCAGTCTTCGGCACCCAGTTCGCCCAGAATTTCCTTTTGGGCCTGCTGCCAGACCGGCAATATCTGCTGCACTTTTTCTTCGCCCTGCGATGTCAGTGAAAAAACCTGTGTGCGTCCCTGCCCGGTCTGGTCCGGGGCAATCAACCCGTGACGCTGTAAAACCGCAAGGTTGCGGGTCAAAGCACTGCGTTCAAGATCCATCAAACGCGCAAGGCTGCTGATGGACTGAAACCCGCCCCAACAAATGCAAAACAGAAGCGATGCCTGCGTTGATTGCAGACCATGGGGTTTCAGCAACAGGTTATAGCGGCGCGTAACGGCACGCGCCGCCCTGCGGCTTTTTAACACCAAACATTCATCAATCAGGGCATCGGGCAATGTTATAGTCATGTCTGGTGATTACCCTGTGCATATGCACAAGTCAAATGGAATCACATTTTGCAGCTTTCCACCCCGGCAAATGCTGCTGCCCCCTAGACAGCAAAGACGCGGCAACGCACACTGCATCTGCAACGCCAAATTGCATGATGACAGGAGCCCGCCGTGAGTGCCGAAAAACCCCGCAAAACAGCAACATCCTCCATCGACGATGGCAGCCGGGTCTATTTTGATCCGAACGGGGAACTTGCCAGCCTGACATCATCATTGGGCGAAGCCCCGCTGACAAAGCCCGGCAAACCCGCCCGTGCCAGCACCAACAAAAAGGCCCCTGCCAGTGGGGCATTGGATGCCCGTGAAAACGAGGCTGGCGAAACGGCCGGACCGGAAGATGAAAGCGAAAAAACAGCAAAACCTGGCAAAGCACCCAAGCCGCATTATTTCGGCCACCGGCAAAGATTGCGGGAACGGTTTTTAAAGGGCGGAAGTGCAGCCCTGGCCGAATATGAAATTCTGGAGCTTCTGTTATGCATGGCAATCCCGCGTGGGGATGTAAAACCGCTGGCAAAATCGCTGATTGACCGGTTTGGCAGCCTCGCCGGTGTTTTGGCCGCCAGCCAGGAAGAACTGGCAACCTGCAAGGGCGTTGGCGAAGCCGCCATTGCCGCCATCAAAATTGCCGAGGCCAGCGCACAGGTTTTGTCGCGTGAACGGGCGATGGAATTGCCAGTAATCGCATCGTGGGAACAGTTGATCGATTATTGCCGTGTCCGGCTGGGCCACCGCAAAACCGAAGAACTGCATTTGCTGTTTCTAGATCGCAAAAACCGCCTGATCGCCGATGAATGCCACCAGCGCGGCACGGTTGACCATACCCCGGTTTACCCGCGCGAGGTGATCAAACGTGCGCTGGAACTTCATGCATCGGCCATCATACTGGTGCATAATCACCCCAGCGGCGATGCCACCCCATCGCGCGGCGATATTGACATGACCCGTAAAATCGTTGATGCCGCCAAGGCAATGGAAATCAACGTGCATGACCACATCATTGTCAGCCGCGCGGGATATAATTCGTTTAAAACACTGGGGCTTATCTGATGCCAATGATCGGGCAGTTTTCAATTCTGGTGGCAAATTATGATGATGCCATCGCCTTTTATTGCGGCAAAGCCGGGTTTGACCTGGTCGAAGATACCGATATGGGCGGCGGCAAACGCTGGGTTCTGATCGCCCCGCCTCGCGCAGCGGAAAATGCCACCCGTATCCTGCTTGCCGAAGCCAGCGACGACGCCCAGCGCAACGCAATTGGCAATCAGACCGGCGGTCGCGTCGGCTTTTTCCTGATGACCGATGATTTTGCCCGCGACCATGCCAACATGGTAGGCAATGGCGTGCATTTCCTTGAGAGCCCACGCCACGAACCCTATGGCATTGTTGCCGTTTTTGAAGACCTTTACGGCAATAAATGGGACCTGCTGCAACCCGCCTGATACCAAACCGGCACCAGGCGGCAAAACAGCACGTCACATAACATGCATTCAGGTCAATGCGGCTTCGGCCCGGTGGCTTTCCATAACGGCCAGTGTCAGTTCCAGCCCCAAATGCGAAAGTTCGGTTGCGGCGGCATCATGGGCTTCGCGGGCGGGCAAACTGACACGGGCAAACATTTCGGTCTCATAGGTTTTCACACCGTCGCGCCAGTCATTGGCGCTGACAATATGCCGGGCCAGTTCGGCGGCATCAAACAGGGCTTCGTTCACGCCATTACCGCCAAACGGCGACATGACATGGGCGGCATCACCCAGCAGGGTCAAACCCGTCCTGTTTTGCCAATGATGCCCAACCGGCAACGCATAAATCAAACGTGACACGATATGGTCATTGGCAACGCGGATCATATCTGTAAGGCGCGGTGACCAACCGGGAAATTCCGCCACCAGCCGCTCGCGCCGGGCAGCAGGCGAAAGATTTGCAAACTGTTCGCTGGCCCAGTTTTCGGGTACGCGGAAAATGGCATAACCCCGCAAATGGGCATTGGCATTGCGCTGGATGATAATGGCGCGGCCATCGCCTTCGGCCCCCAATTTGCCACGGCCGACAAAACCGGCAATTTCCGAGTGGCTTGCATCCACATCATCAATGCCAAATTCAATAAAGGTCAGCCCGCTATAATGCGGCTGATAGGCCGATAATAACGGCCGCACCCGCGACCAAGCGCCATCAGCCCCAATGACCAGGTCATAATCCGCAATCGGGCCATTTTGCGTATGCACGCGAAAGGCACCTTCCTTGGTTGGCGATATGCTGGCAACTGCCTGCCCCCAGCGCACCATGCCCTTTGGCAGGGATGCCAGCAGCAAATCGCGCAGTGCCGTGCGGTCTATTTCCGGGCGGTTATCTTCTGGCTGGCCAGGATCATCCAGCAGCAGGCGACCATGTTTATCACACAGCCGGCTGCCCTGGTCATCATAGCGTGCAAAACGTTGAAACGCCGAAAGCAACCCCGCCTGCGCCAGGGCCTGCTGGCCGGTGTTTTCGTGAATATCAAGTGTGCCACCTTGCGGGCGAAACTGCGCGCTTTCATCACCTTCAAAAACGGTGGCGGCAAAACCCGCCATATGCAGCAAACGCGCAAGCATCAGGCCACCGGGGCCGCCGCCAATAATGGCTATTCCTGGTTTTTCAGTCATGGACATACTCTATTTTTCGATATACATAGGAGCCTATATAAATAAACATAGGCACCTATGCAAGTGAGTTTCCAATGACCGACTGGGACATGTTTGAAAGCCCCGCCCCGCTGATCAATATGGCGTCACGCGCCTATAGCCGCATTGCCGAAAAAAGACTGCGGCAATTGGGCTTTGGTGTGGGGCAAATTCCGGTGCTGTTTTTACTGCGCGGGGGCAATGCCCTGTCGCAAAAGGAACTGGCGCAATTTGCCAAAATCGAACAGCCATCAATGGCGCAAATCCTCTCGCGCATGCAGCGCGACGGGTTGATCATTCGCACACCCGACCCAAAAGACGCCCGGTCCAGCCTGATATCGCTGACACCGGAAACACTGACAAAGCTGCCTGCCCTGCGTGCCGCCCTTGAAGACGGGCGCGAAGAAACCCTTAAAGGTTTCAGCAGCGATGAAATCACAACGCTGATTGACCTTTTAAAACGCCTGAACCGCAATCTGGACCAGTTTTCAGCATCCTGAAACCTGCCTGCATTTGCAGCCCTGTGCGGTCAAACAAAACGCCCGGCCACGGTAAAATACCGTGGCCGGGCGCACATAAACCGGGCAGTCAGGTCTTATTGAAAACCTGCAATCGCATGGGGCACATAGGGGGCTTCGAGCAATGCGATTTCATCATCCGTCAGGTTCAGGGACATGGCGGCGATGGAATCATCAAGGTGATGCGCCTTTGAGGCACCAACGATTGGCGCGGTCACGCCATCCTTTTGCAGCAACCAGGCCAGGGCAACCTGCGCCCGCGGCACATCACGGTTTTTGGCAACCTCGCCCACGGCATCAACCACCTTGTGGTCGGCATCGCGGGTATGTTCATAAAGGCGCTTGCTGACTTCGTCCTTTTCATCGCGGTTGGTTTTTTCATCCCAGTCACGGGTCAGTTTGCCGCGGGCCATCGGGCTCCAGGGAATAACCGCGATATTCTGATCGGCACACAGCGGCAGCATTTCGCGTTCTTCTTCACGATACAGCAGGTTCAAATGGTTCTGCATGCTGACAAACGGTGTCCAGCCATTCGCGCGCGACACATAAAGCGCCTTGGCAAACTGCCAAGCATGCATGGAAGATGCGCCAATGTAACGCGCCTTGCCCGCCTTCACCACGTCATGCAGGGCCTCCAGGGTTTCTTCAATCGGAGTGCCGTAATCCCAGCGATGGATCTGGTATAAATCAACATAATCAGTGCCCAGCCGTTTCAGGCTGTTGTCGATTTCATCAAAAATCGCCTTGCGCGACAAACCCGCCCCGTTGGGGCCGGGGCGCATACGGTTATAAACCTTGGTTGCCAGCACCACATCTTCGCGCCGGGTAAAATCGCGGATCGCACGACCGATAATTTCTTCCGACGACCCGGCAGAATAGACATTGGCGGTATCAAGAAAATTGATCCCCGCTTCCAGTGCCTTGCGAATGATGGGGCGGCTGTCTTCTTCACGCAGGGTCCAGGGGTGCGGGCCGCGATCAGGCGTGCCATAGGTCATGCAGCCCAGACACAGGCGCGACACTTCCATGCCGGTCGCACCGAATTTTACGTAATCCATTTACCGTCTCCTGTCAGGAAAGGCGGCGCATCATCAAGCCAGCAGGGATGCCAGCCGGTAAAAAGCAATGATGCAGCCGGATTGATAAGATACCCCATCATACCCAAAAGCCCGCAAACACCCAACAGTTGTAAAAAACTTTGCCAACAGGGCAGTTTCCAACGGGGGGGCAAAGACAAAACATCGTCACGCTTAACGACATTCTCGGCGCCCCCACACAGGACCACCTATTCAACCAATGCCGCGTCACCCTGCCAGACCATCGCCCCGGCATAATCGGGCCATTCATCAAGATAAACCGTATCGGATGGCAGCCTTAACGCCGGGTCATTGATGCCGGTGCATTTGAAAATCGCCTCATAGACGCACCATTGCTGGTAAAAATCGCTTTGGCCGGGGTCTTTGGCCAGGGCATCCATGCGCGCGGCATCGTCCAGATTGGGGTTTTCCCGCCGCCCGCCAAACAGCCATTTTTCCAGCCGGGCAATTTTGCGCGTTGGGTCGCGATATTCGATATCAATGCCAATTGAACCATCCGGGCAAAAGGCGACGGCAAAAATATCGCGGCTATGTGAAATGCTGGCACCGTAAAACCCGCCATCGCCTGCCCGGCGCAAGGCGGGCTTTCCGGCATCATCACGGTGATAGGTAAGGTTGCCTTCGCCTGTGACCTTTCCGGCAAGGTCACACAGGGCAATGCGCGCGATATCAGACGTTGCCTTGCGCCGTTCCAGGCGGTTTTCAGGCAGGTTTTCCAGGCGTTTCCATCCCCAGAAAACCCTGCCCTCAAAGGCGGATAATATCTGCATTGTGCCATCCCATTTCCGCATTCCCCCTCTAGAAACACCCAGCAATGCAGACTTTTATGGCAAACAGCACAACAGCGAAAGACTGGAAAAACCACCCGGAACCGCACGGCACCGGGCGCGTTAACTGCGCGCACGCCGTGCATGATCCTTGCGATCATTTTGATCACATTTATGGGTAGGATGCTGCGTGCCCTGTTTACTTGTTCACTTTCAATGCCCTACAAATGGTTATCGAACGTTCCAAAATAGGGGACCCACCCCGTCCAAAAGCATATTTCGTGACCCTGTCCTACACCATTGAAAGTATAAAGGAGCCCTGCTGCATGATGCGTTCGCTGAAATTTGCCATGCTGGGAATGCTGACCTTGTTTGTTGTGGCCTGCACCGCACCGATCATGCAGGTCGAAAGCCAGCCCTTCCCCGACGAAACCCAGAACCTGAGCATGGATCAGCTTCAGGATGCAATCATCAAGGCGGCCAGTTCCCGGGAATGGACAGTAAAAAAGCTTTCGACCGGCAAACTGATGGCGACCTACGCCCCGCGTGACCATCTTGCCAAGGTCGAAATCGACTTTTCCCAGCAGGAATTTTCTATTCTGTATGCGGACAGCACCAACCTGAAATATAATGGTGGGACCATTCATAAAAATTACAATCGCTGGGTCAATAATCTGAAAGTTGATATCCAGCGCGAGGTTGCAGCCATGATTGCGGCAACTTCCTGAGGAAAGCAGTCCAAGATGCAGTCTATCCCGGCTTCTATTTCCCAATGGGCGCTTTGGCAGGATCATGCCGCGCAATCCACCCTGATGACACACAAATCAGGGGGCAAAGCATCCGGGATAGACAAAAAGGACCTGGCACGCGGCATTGCCCCGGCCTGGCGGCGACGCCTGGACCTGTTTGGCCGCGCCAGTGCCGAAGTCCTGGGACAGATATTCGAGAACCTGTCGCCCGAAGATATTCGCAATTGCCGCGTCATTTTTTCATCGCGCCACGGCAATATCGAACGCACCCTGAAACTGCTGGGCCAGATCGCCCGCGAGGAAATCCCCTCGCCTGCGGATTTCAGCATGTCGGTGCATAATGCGCTGGTGGGTGTCGCATCGATCAATTGGGGCATTACCCAGTCCCACAGTGCCATTTCCGCTGGCAATGACAGCTTCATCGCCACCCTGACCGAGGCCCTGGCACAACTGGCTGACGACCCGCAAAGCCCGGTTGCAATTGTTTATATCGACCTGCCCCTGCCCGATGTATATGCCCAGAACGACCCAGCAGGCATGACCGGCACGGCCTTTGCCATCCTGTTATGCGCACCGGACCATCCCCTTGCCCATCCTGCCAGCAACACCAATGCAGGCACGGCAGATGCCACGAATGATGGCAGCAATGATAGCCTGCAACCGCCCATTACCCTGGACTTTCAACCCGTCGCCGTTGATCCCGATACGGCACCAGGGGCAAATGATACATTCCCTTTGTGCCATGCCCGCCAGATGGCCGATTTTTTGATTGCGAACCTTGGCAGGGAAGCAAAAACCAATAACGCATCGTGCCTTTTGGCCGGGCACAGTTTTGCCTGGAACATGGTGCATCATGGATAAGCGCGACCAGCCAGCGCAGGGATTTTTCTATAAACTAAGCCAGGTCTGGCGGCTGTTTGCCACGGGGCTGGCTTTTTGCATTTTTGGCGGCGGCGCGCTGTTACTTGCCCTTACGCTGTTTCCCCTGATGATGCTGGTTTTGCAAAACCGCGAAAAACGCCGCAATGCCGCCCAACTGGTAATATGCCGCTGTTTTCGGCTGTTTTGTTTTATTCTCGATATTACCGGTGTGGCATCGGTTGATTTTGACGGGCGCGACAAACTGGTAAATGCGCGCGGCAAGCTGATCATCGCCAATCACCCAACGCTGCTTGATGTCGTAATCATTCTGGCGCAAATGGATCGCTGCCAGTGCGTGGTGAAACACCAGCTGTTTCGCAACCCGTTCATGGCCGGTGTGGTGCGCGCGGCGGGCTTTATCCGCAACGATGACAACCCGGAAAAACTGGTGGCCGATGCGGCACGCCATTTGCGCAATGGCGATTGTGTAATGATCTTCCCGGAAGGCACACGCACCGCCAGCGGCGAGAAACTGGGGCCCCTGCAACGCGGTGTTGCAAATATTGCGATCAGTGCTCCTGCTGACTTGATTCCTGTGATTGTGCGCTGTAATCACGATACCCTGAAAAAGGGGACACCGTGGTATCAGATACCACCTTCAAAAATACGATATAATGTTCGTGTCGGATCGACGATATCCGCTACGGGGGAGATTGACCCGTCACAGGTGCGTGCCCGCCAGGCCCGTGCCCTAACGGCGGTCATAAAACAATATTTCTGCGACAGGCTACGCCATGACCACGCTTGAAACCGAGCTTAAATCTTTCATCATCGAAACGCTCAATCTTGAAGATCTGAGTGTCGAGGATATCGACAGCAACGAGGCCCTGTTTGTTGAGGGGTTGGGCCTTGATTCCATCGATGCCCTGGAACTGGGCGTTGCCCTGCAAAAAAAATACGATGTTCGCATTGATGCCAAAAGCGACGATGTAAAAACCCATTTTGCATCGGTGCATAACCTGGCAAAATTTATTGAAATGTCGCGAGGCCAGGCATGAGCACCACCACCATGCAAAGCCGCCAGGACGTTTACCAGCAACTTCACGATTATCTGGTTGATCTGTTTGAAGTGCCCAGCGAAGACATTTCTCCCGATGCCCGCCTGGTCGAGGACCTGGACCTGGACAGCATTGATGCCGTTGATCTGATCGTGAAGTTTCAGGAACTGATTGGCAAAAAGGTGCCTGCCACCGAATTCCGGTCCGTCCGCACGGTCGATGACGTGGTCGAAAAGATCCATGCCCTGGTCAACACCTAAACGCATTATTGCCGTTATCCTTGCCCTGGTCGGGGCGGCATATCCGGTATTGGCCTATTACGGGCTGACGCATTTTTCAGCGCGTTTTCTGCTGGGTATGCTGCTGGTTCTGATCATGGCACGGGCGGCACTGTTTCTGGCATCGCGGCGTGTGGGGGCGGCCCTTATGGCATTGGCCATTGCCGTCATTATCGCTGCTGTCGGCTATTATGCGCAATTATCGGCCTTGCGGTTATATCCGGTGCTGGTCAGTCTGGTTCTGGCGGGTGTTTTTGCCGCTACACTGATGTACCCGCCCACCATGATCGAACGGTTTGCGCGGCTGCGCCACCCCGACCTTGATGCCTATGGCATTGCCTATACCCGGAAACTGACCTGCCTTTGGGTGGCGTTTTTTATCGGTAATGCCATGATTGCCGCAGTAACGGTGCTGTGGGGCACACTGGAACAATGGACCCTTTATAATGGCGTCATTTCCTATGTGCTGATCGGAATTTTGTTTATCGGCGAATGGCCGGTACGATACTGGCTGCGCCAGCGTCATGAAAACAGGAAACAGGGCGAATGAACGGCTTTCTGGCAGGCCTGTTAATGCCACAATCCCCCGACCCCATCATCTGCTTTGAAGATGATGCAGCCCTTGATCGTGCGCGCATGGCCACCGATATTGCGCACATCGCCAGCCACATCAAACACAGCCAGACACAGGCCATTGCCATTCATTGCCAATCGGCCCGTTTGTTTGCAGTTGCATTGGCCGCAACCTGGCTTGCGCGCGCAACGGCCGTTTTACCCGCCAGTGATCGCACCGGCTACCTTGATGAAATCGCCAGTGCCTTTGACCTGTTTTTGGATGATGCCGCCATTACTGCAACTCTAGGCGCACACGAAACATCCAACCAGCCCGTCTGGCAGGAAACGGACCTTCCCGCACCTGAAAACTGCCTTGCCACATTTTACACATCGGGTTCCACAGGTGCGCCAAAGGCCATTGCCAAAACCCTGGCCCAGCTTGAAGCCGAAATGGCAATGCAAACGCCCCTTTGGCAAAGCGACCTGCGCGCGAATTGCCGCATTTGGGGGCTGGTTTCGCACCAGCATATTTACGGGTTGCTGTTTCGCGTGATCTGGCCGGTAATGACGGACGTGCCATTCATTTCGGCCCAGGCCCGTTTCTGGGAGGATATCGTCCCGAACCTTCGGGATGGCGATATCATCATTGCCAGCCCCGCCCATTTGCAGCGCCTGCACCCTGACCTGGTCAATGCCGCGCGCCCGGCACGGATATTCTGTTCCGGCGGGCCGCTGGATCATAAATCAGCCATGCAGGCCCATGCGGCACTGGGCATCTGGCCAACCGAAATTCTGGGCAGTACGGAAACAGGTGGCATTGCCTGGCGTCAACAAACCAGCGGCGACACCCCCTGGCAGCCCCTGCCCGATGTTAGAACCAGCCAGAATGACGAAGGCTGCCTGATGGTTGCCGCCCCGCATATTGATGGCGAAAACTGGCACCATACGGCGGACCGCGTTGCCTTTGACAACCGGTCAGGCACCAGCCGGTTTCGCCTGCTGGGCCGGGCGGATCGTGTTATTAAAATTGAAGGCAAACGCATATCGCTCGACCGCGTTGAAACACATTTGCGCAACCATAACTGGGTCGACGAGGCCGTTGCCCTGCTGCCCGACGATACCGATAACCGGCTGGCGGCAATTGTGGTTTTAAGCCTGCGCGGATGCGAATATTTGCGGGAACATGGCGCGTTTCACACCGGGCGCATTTTGCGCAACCATATCGGCCAGCACGAAGATGACGCAGCCCTGCCGCGCCGCTGGCGATTTGTTGACGCCATTCCGACAGATAGCCAGGGTAAAAAACCCCTTCATCTGTTACGCGCCCTGTTTACCCCGCCAGCCAAACAGCCAAAGGCAACAGCCCCGATGCAAGGTCAGCCACCGATAACGGCACCGGTCACGTTTCCCACAATCCTTGAACGATCACAGGAAAATGATCTGGCGCGCCTGACCCTGCGTATGGACCCGGAACTGCTTTATTTTCAGGGGCATTTTGACGGCGCCCCCGTATTACCCGGTGTTGTGCAACTGCATTGGGCCGTGCACTATGCCAGGGATGCTTTCGACATTGTGATCACGCCTGATGAAATAACCCAGCTAAAATACCGCAAGGTCATTACCCCCAATGACCAGATCATCCTTCAACTGGAATGTGACCGCACCCGTGGACAGGTCAGGTTCACCTATCTTGGACCGGATACCGATTATTCCAGTGGCCTCATCAAGTTTACAAAGGCGAGCTAAAGGACACATGCTTTAATGCAGATTTGCGCGGTTATCCCGACCCACAACCACCATACGGTGCTGGCCGATGTGGTGGCAGCGGTTCGCGCCAGTGACCTTGCTGTCATTATCGTCGATGACGGGTCCGATTATATCGCGCGCGATTCAATCGCCCGCCTGCATGACCCTGACAATGGTGTCACCGTCCAGCGGCTCGATGAAAATTGCGGCAAGGGCATTGCGGTCATGACCGGCTTTGCCACCGCGCAGCGCCACGGATATACCCACGCCCTGCAGGTTGATGCCGATGGCCAGCATGACCTAGCGCGCATCCCCGATATGCTGCGTGCTGCCCGCGCCAATCCCAACGCCGTCATCACCGGCAAACCCGTTTACGATGACAGCATCCCGGCCGGGCGCAAATTTGGCCGCTGGATCACACATTTCTGGGTGTGGGTGGAAACCCTGTCACTTCATATTCGCGACAGCATGTGCGGTTTTCGCATCTATCCGATTGATGCATCCCTGCTGGTCTGGCAGCGCGAAGGCGTTGGTGCCAAAATGGATTTCGACACCGAAATCATGGTGCGGCTTTATTGGCGCGGGGTGGATGTTGTTCATATCCCGGTCGAGGTGATTTACCCCGAAGGCAATATTTCCAATTTCCGCATGTGGGACGACAATGTCCTGATCACGCTGATGCATATTCGCCTTGTGCTGGGCATGATTGCACGCCTGCCCGGTTTTGTTTTGCAAGGCGGCAACTGGCAACCTGCCCGGCCGGGACAAACGCACCAGATGCAGGCGCAGTCACGGACACAGACCCAGCCGCATTTTTCCCTGCAAAGCGATACATCGCCAGCACAGCACTGGGCCGATATTGATGAACGTGGCATGTATTGGGGTATGCGGTTTTTGGGCATGGTTTACAAGGCCGGCGGGCGTTATCTGTGCCTGGCGGCCATGTTGCCGGTGATTGTTTATTTCTTTTTGACCGGCGAAACCGCGCGCAAGGCATCGCGGAAATATTTGCGCAAAATGGCCCGTGCCAATGGCACGCCGCCACCGCGCTGGCGCGACAGTTTCGCCCATTTCTGGCGTTTTGGCGAAGCTGCCCTTGATAAAATTGCGGGCTGGTCGGGCGAAATGAAAATGGATGATGTCATCCTGCCAGACGGGCATGACGGTATATTTTCATATATCCCCAAGGACCGGGCGATTGTGTTGCTGGTATCGCATTTCGGCAATATTGAAATCATTCGTGCCCTTGCCAGCCGCGATCGTGATTTTCGCGTTAATGTTTTGCTGCATCAAAAAAACGCGGCCCGTTTTGGCAAGGTCCTGAAAAAACTGGCACCGGAATCCCAGGTCAACCTGATCGAGGTCAGCGAGATCGGGCCGGACACCGCCATCATGTTAAGCCAAAAGGTCGAACAGGGTGAATGGGTGGTGATTGCCGCAGACCGCGTTGCCATTGGCGCGCGCGATAAAACCGTGATGGTGCCTTTTCTGGGAGATCCAGCGCCTTTGCCGCAGGGGCCATTTATTTTGGCACATTTGCTGGGCTGCCCCGTTTACATGACAGCAGCGTGGCGTACCAACGGGCGGTTTGAAATTGCTTGGGAAAAACTGACGGACCGTATGGTTCTGCCGCGCGGCAAGCGTATCGAAGCCATTACGGATTATGCCACACAATATATGGCATGGCTTGAACAGCATGTTCGGGCGCATCCCTTGCAATGGTATAACTTCTTTGATTTCTGGGCCCGTCCAAGGGATAAAAATGACCAACAATAATAAAACGCCATCAACAGTTACCTTTGGAAATAACCGTCTTTCCATCGAAGATGTCGTTGCCCTTGCCGAAGGCCGCGCAAAAGCAGCCCTTTCGGACGATGCCGATTTTCGCCAGCGCATTGCCAAAGGTGTTGATTTTCTGGACCGCGAATTGCGCGATCATGGCCATATTTACGGGGTGACCACGGGATATGGTGATTCCGTTTTAAGGCGTGTTCCCCCGCATCTGGTTGATGAACTGCCCCTGCATCTTAGCCGGTTTCACGGCTGCGGCCTGGGGGCGGAACTTTCAGTGCCCGCAAGCCGGGCGGTTCTGGCTGTGCGGCTGGCATCGCTGTGCAGCGGTTATTCCGGCGTCAGCATTGAACTGCTTGAACTGTTAAATGCCTTTTTCGCCCATGACATTACGCCGATCATCCCCGAAGAAGGTTCGGTTGGTGCCAGCGGTGATTTAACCCCGCTTTCCTATATTGCTGCCGCCCTTGTTGGTGAACGCGAGGTTATGATGGGGGGCGAACGCCTGCCCGCAGATGCCGCCCTGCAAAAGGCCGGTTTGCAGCCCTTAACCCTGCGCCCGAAAGAGGCACTGGCGATTATGAATGGCACATCGGTCATGACGGCCCTGATGTGCCAGGCCTTTATGCGCGCCCAGTATTTATGCCAGATCAGCACACGCATCACCGCCCTTGCCACCATTGCCCTGCATGGCAACCCGGCACATTTTGATGCACGCCTGTTTGCCGCAAAACCCCATCCCGGCCAGGCCCGAATTGCCGCCAATATTGCCAGCGACCTTGCAATGCTGGGGGATGGTTATCAGCCTGCCCGCCTGCAGGACCGATATTCCATTCGCTGCGCGCCACATGTTATTGGCGTTCTGGCCGATATGATGCCAACTTTCCGCACAACGCTGGAAACCGAACTTAACAGCGCCAATGACAACCCGCTGATTGATATCGAGGATGAAACCATCCTGCATGGCGGGCATTTTTATGGGGGCCATGTGGCCTTTGTGGCCGATGGCATGAAAACCCTGATCGCCAATATCGCCGATCTGATGGACCGGCAAATGGCGCTTCTGGTGGATACAAAATTCAATCACGGTCTGCCATCGAACCTGTCGGGGTCCAGCACGGATCGGGCATCGATCAATCACGGGTTAAAGGCGGTGCAGATCGGCGTTTCCGCCTGGACGGCCGAGGCCCTTAAAAACACCATGCCAGCCAGTGTTTTTTCACGGTCAACCGAATGCCATAACCAGGATAAGGTCAGCATGGGCACCATTGCCGCGCGCGACTGCCTGCGTGTTTTGCAATTGACCGAACAGGTCGCCGCCGCCCTGCTGATTACGGTGCGCCAGGCCATGGTTTTACGCCTGGAACAGGGCAGCATCACCCGCGACCAGTTGGGCGATGATATTGCCGCCTTTCTTGATGATCTGGGCAGGGACATTGCCTTTATCGATGAAGACCGCCCGCTTGAAGGAACCCTGCGCCATTTGGTAGCACGGATTGGTGCGCGCCACTGGCCGCTTTACAGCGAAGGCAGCGCAGAAAAATGATCAGCGCCAGTGTTACCGAAACCATCCAGTTTTATCACCTCGACCCGATGAATGTGGTTTGGCACGGCAATTATGTGCAGTTCTTTGAACAGGCCCGCTGTGCGCTGCTGGATCTGATTGATTACAACTACCCGCAAATGGATGCATCGGGCTATGTGTGGCCGGTGGTGGATATGCGGGTAAAATATGTGCGCCCCTGCCGATTTGGGCAAAAAATTCAAATCACTGCCACATTGATCGAATATGAAAACAGACTGAAAATCAGTTACCTGATCACCGATGCCCAAACTGGCGAAAAGCTGACCAAGGGTTTCACCATTCAGGTCGCTGTCGAAAAGGCCAGCGGCGAAATGCTGTTTCGCAGCCCCGACTTTCTGATCGACAAGCTGGAGACGATGAATTGACCCTTGCCCGTTTCGTGCGTTCCCTGCTGTTGGCTGGTTTTATTGGCACCTGTGCTATTGTGCCCGTGGCGGCATCGGCCCGGCCCGGTGCTGTTGCACTGGAAAAGGGGCAATACCTTGCCGGGGATTTCACCCTGAACCGGCATTTGGCAGGGTTTGACGGCGGCCTTGAATCAACGGGCGAATTTACCCTGGTTCCGGGCAGCGGCCTGATCTGGCAAACGACCAATCCCTTTCCCGGCACCACCATTTTGGGGCCTGCCGGCATCACCAATATTGATGCCGAAGGCGAAAAAAGCCAGGTAGCCGCTGGAAACGCGCAGTTTGGCGTATTTGTTGATCTGATTTCATCGGTTCTGGAAGGCAATTGGGCCGCCCTTGAAAACCGGTTCCATGTTGAATTTTCCAAGCCGGATCAATCGCCCTGGCAGGTTCGCCTGACGCCCTTTGGCGAAAGCGCGATTGGCGGGCAGATTACCGATATTATTGCGACCGGCACCAATTTTGTCGAACAGGTCCGCCTGAACAAACCCGGCGGTGATTTTGATGACATCACCCTTGCCCGCCAGCAGGCAAAATCCCTGCCGCTTCCGGCGGATAAGGCATCGCTTCTGCCGGGAACCGGCACAAAATGACAGGTCGCCACGCAACAGCCTGGATCATTTGCCTTGTGATGGCCGCAGCATGGTGTGCCTGGCAAATTGGTGGCGGGCATACCCGCATCGATGCCGATTTTATTTCCCTGATCGGGCAGGAAAACCCCGATGATGGCGATAAATTTGATGATATCGACAATGTGCGCCATGTCCTGTCGCAAGATTCCCGCCGGGCTATTTTCATGGTTTCGGCCCCCACCCGCGACCGCGCCATAAATGGTGCCACCGATCTTGCCGGGCGGCTTTCATGGATCAATGGCACGGAAAAGGTCACAACACCGGATGACCAGGCCGGGCGCCTGCCCGAATTGCTGGCGTTTTTCCAGCCCCATGCAGCGGCCCTTCTTTCCCCGCAGGATCGCAAAAACCTTGAAGACGGCCAGGGTGGCAAAATTTACCGTCGTGCCCTGCAAAACATTTATTCGCCCACCAGCACGGTTAATGCCCGTTCCCTGAAACAGGACCCGTTTTCGTTGCTGCCGCAATATTTGGGGACGATGGCGGGCTATTTGGGTGAAGGTGGCGGCGTGGTGGAAAATGATGGCCGTTATTATGTGCCGGTTATTGCATCGCTGGACCCGCGCCTTGCCGGGTCGGACCGCGATGCCCAATGGGTTGCCGATGCCAACCGTGCCGCAGACAGCCTGGATAAGGCCGCCGATATTGATGTAATGCGCACGGGCCAGGTGTTTTTTGCCGCCGCCGAAGCCACCCATGCAAAAACCGATGTGCAGCGCATTGCCCTTTTGGCGACCAGCGGCATTGTTTTCATGGTTGGGCTGGTCTTTTTTTCGTGGGGGCCTTTACTGGCGGCACTGATAACGGTGGGCAGCGGCATTTTGGCCGGGATTACGGCGGTAACCATCATTTTCGGCACCGTCCATGCCATTGCCCTGGTTTTTGGCGCCAGCCTGATTGGTATTGCCGTTGATTATGCCCTTCATTATGTCAGCATTGATCCGGCACGCGGCAGCGCCCGGCAGCGCTTGCGCCTGATTTTACCGGGCCTGACATTGGGGCTGATTACTTCGGTTGTCGGTTTTGCCGCCTTATCGATCAGCCCGACGCTGCTGCTGACCCAAATTGCCATTTATTCGGTTGCCGGGCTGATTGCCGCCTATTTGACCGTTATTTTCCTGCTGCCGTTTTTGCCTGTGCAGCCAGTGCGCAATTACCTGCCCATTCGCCGGTCTGTTGCGGCACTGCGTTATGCGCAATATCGCATTACCCCGCCAACATGGGGGCGGCTGTCGCTGGTTGTGGTGATCTTGGCGGGCTTTGCGGGCAGCAGCCTTTTTATCACCAGCAATGACAGCATCCGAAGCCTTGGCCATGGCAATGCCAGCCTGATCGCACAAACCAAAACCATCCGCGATGTGATGGGGCTTGGTGCCAGCCCGATGTTTTTGCGCATTGATGGCAAAAATGCCGAAACCCGCCTGCAAACCGAAGAAAACCTGCGCAAAAAACTATCGCCGCTACTGGCAAGCGGGGCGCTTGATGGCATGGTTTCGCTGGCCGATATCATCCCGTCGCAAAAACGACAGGCCGAAAATATCGCACTGGTCAATAACCAGCTGTATGCCCCCTACGCCGCCCAACTGGCGCAAAATGTGCCTGTCACCATCACCCCACCGAACCAGGATAACACCCCCTACCTGCTGCCCGATGATGCCAGCCTGCGTGTTTTACCCGAACTGGCAAACCAGCAATCGGGTGATGGGGACCTTGTAAGGCTGCGCGGTGTGCAGGATGTGGCAGCGCTTAAATCCGCCCTGGCTGACATGGAAAACGTTCACCTGATTGACCCGGCCAGCGCGATTTCCGACCTGTTTGGCCGGTATCGCCATTGGGCCTATCTTGCGCTGGGTGTTGCCATGTTTGCCGCCCTGGTGCTGGCGGTTTTTCGGTATGGCCTGCGCGATGGCATTTGTGTTTTCGGGGCACCGGCCGGGGCAGTGTTATGCGCCCTGGCGGGCAGCTTTGCCCTGGATGTACCGCACAATTTTTTCACCACCATGGCGCTGTTTCTGGTTTTTGCCATTGGCGCGGATTACGTGCTGTTTCTTGCCGAAAGTCGGCACAGCACCCATGACGAAGATACCAGCCTGGCTGTGTTGCTGTCGCTGATCAGCAGTGTGCTGGCCTTTGGCCTGCTTGCCACCAGTTCCGTCCCGCTGGTGAGCGATATTGGCATTGTCATTGCCATTGGCCTGCTGGCAGCCTGGATATTGGCCCCTGTCATGGCCGGGCGACGCAGCATGAACCCGGCGGGTTACCCACCCCTTGGCATTGCCGGTAGCACACCCCAGCGTGGTGATATGATCGACGATATGGACGACATCGACGAGATGGATGACATGGATGATGGCGGCGCGTTTGACGGGCAAAGCAACAGCCAGAACCGCAATAATCCAAACCGGGGGCCGCACAATGGATCATTATGACATTGCCATTATCGGGGCCGGGCCAGCCGGGGCCGTTGCGGCAAAGTTCCTGCATGATGCGGGCCTGTCGGTGATTGTGCTGGAAGCAACGCATTTTCCACGTTTTGTCATTGGCGAAAGCCTGCTGCCTTTTTGCATGAATGTGCTGGAAAAATGCGGGCTAGCCGATACCGTAACGGCCAATGCTGCCAACCAGGCCTTTCAATATAAAAACGGGGCCGCCTTTGCCCGGGGTGACCAGCATTGCAGTATTGATTTTCATGACCGCTTTGAAAGCGATGGCTGGAGCACGACCTTTCAGGTCAAGCGCGACGCCTTTGACAAAACCCTGATTGATGCCGTTATCCATGCTGGTGTTACCGTTAAATTCGGGCATCGTGTGGTTGCGGCAAATCTTGACGAGGGTGATTGCACCCTGGGCTGGCAGGATGATAACGGCAATGCGGGCCATATCCATGTCGGGTTTGTTGTTGATGCCAGCGGGTATGGCCGGGTTATTCCCAAATTATTGGGGCAGGCCAACATCGCCACCATGCAGCCACGCCGCGCCCTGTTTACCCATATACGCGACAATATCACCGCGCCAGATTACGACCGCGATAAAATCCTGATTACGGTTCACCCGGAAAAGCACGATATCTGGTATTGGCTGATCCCCTTTGCCGATGGCACATCATCGCTTGGCGTGGTGTACCCGCTTGATGAAACGGCACCGCCAACCGGTGATGTAAACAGCACCGAAAACGATGCCGCGCTGTTTGACCGATTGCTGGGTGACACGGCATTGGGGCCGCTTTTGGCAAATGCCAGCCATACCCGGCCCCTTGCCGCGATTGCAAGTTACAGCACCGGCACCGAACGGCTTTATGGCGATGGTTATGTTTTATTGGGAAATTCGGCAGGTTTTCTGGATCCTGTCTTTTCCTCGGGCGTTACCATTGCACTATATTCCGCCGAACTGGCTGCCAATGCCCTGATCGCGCGACAAAAGGGGAATGATCCCGATTGGGAAAACAGCTTTGCCAAGCCACTTTCGGCCGGTATTGCCACGTTCAAATCCTATGTCGATGCATGGTATGATGGACGACTGCAGCAGATTATTTTTAATCAGCCCGACCGGGATTTGCAGTTAAAACGGATGGTGGTTTCGATTTTGGCCGGATATGCCTGGAATATGGAAAACCCGCTGGTCGCCAAGACAGACCGATATTTGAACCTGTTACACGAGTTAAGCCTGTGAAATTTGGTCCTGCCTTTATAATTGCCACTTCGCTGTTCACCGCGGCCTGCAGCGCACCGATGGAACTGCCCTTTGATATGGGTACCATCGATTTTTCCAATTCGCAGCAAAAGGAACATGCAAAACAGCATGAAGCCGCCCTGAATGCCGCCGATCCCGACCATATCGTGGCATTGAATGGCGACAATAATGCGCTGTTTGTCCTGCCTGAAATTCCCTGGCCGCTGGATGCCAACCGTGTTGATGTGATGCAGAAAGTTTATGCCACATGGCAAAATGGCCGGTCTGCCGATTTTCAGGCCCGTATCGGCCTGGAGCCGGGCCATGTGCGCATCGTGATGCTGGACCAGATGGGCCGTCGCGCCATGCAGGTGAACTGGAGCAGAACCGAGCTAACCTTTCAGCGTGCTGACTGGATGCCCGCCGGTTTTGACCCGGCACGGATGCTGGCCGATATCATGATGGTGTACTGGCCCACCGAAATGGTGCGCGATGCCCTGCCTGCCAACATGATGCTGGTGTCCAACCCCGACAATCGCGAGATTGCGATTATCGACGAAGACGGCAAATCCACGCCATACAGCACTGTCACCTACCCCGCCAAGGATCGCTGGGTGGGATCGGCAAGCCTGGATAACCTTCGGGATGGCTACCAGCTTGAAATCAATTCATCGCGGATTGGCACCCAATGACATCGCCTGTCCCATCCGGGGACAATAACAGGGCCGGAGCCGGAGCCGGAGCCGGAGCCGGGGCCACGACCGGCACCAGGCCGCGCCCGACCTGTTATCTGCATGCCATGGGCATGGTTTCGGCCCTTGGCATGACTGCAAATGAAGCACGGCAAACGCTGGCAGGCAACCGCAAGGCCAACATGGTGGCAAGCGATGCCTTTTTGCCAGACCGTACTGTAACCGTGGGTATGATCCCGCAAGAACCCGCTGCCCTGCCTGCCCATTTACACCACCATGATACCCGCAATAACCGCCTGTTATGGGCCGCGACCGAACAGATCGCCGATTGCATTGCCGAAACCATCACCCGTTTTGGCCGCACCCGCATTGCCGTTATTCTGGGTACCAGCACATCGGGCATTGATGAAGGTACGCAGTCCTACCGGGAATATCTGCACAAAGGGGCACTGCCCGAAGATTTCACCTATTCCGGCCAGGAAATTGGCGCCCCGGCGGATTTCCTGCGCGAAGCCCTTGATCTGGGTGGGCCAGCCTATGTGATTTCGACGGCCTGTTCATCCAGCGCCAAGGTTTTTTCAGCCGGGCAAAGGCTGCTGCGTGCCGGAATTTGTGATGCCGTGCTGGTGGGCGGGGTGGATAGCCTGTGCAGCCTGACAATTGCGGGTTTTGCCGCCCTGCAATCGGTGGCGGATGGTTTGTGCCGCCCCATGAGCGCGAACCGCGATGGCATCAATATTGGCGAAGGGGCCGCCATTTTCATGATGCGGCGCGATGCGGCCGACATTGCCCTGATGGGCGTTGGCGAAACATCGGATGCCCACCACCCCAACGCCCCGCACCCCAAAGGCACCGGCGCCCGTGCCGCGATGCAGGCCGCAATGAAACAGGCAGGCATGACACCGGCGGACATTGCCTATTTAAACATGCATGGCACGGCGACACCGTTAAATGACAGCATGGAATCCCTTGCCATTCACGACCTGTTTGGTGACGAAGTGCCGGTTAGCTCCACCAAACCCATGACCGGTCATACTCTGGGCGCGGCGGGGGCGATTGAAACCGCCATCCTGTTTTTGGCCCTGACTGATGTGGCAAACGGTGCCACCCTACCCCTGCATGTGTGGGATGGCGCACGCGATGAAAACCTGCCGGATATCAAACTGGTAAATGCCGGTAACAACCACCTGCCACCCGCCAGCCGGTGTGCGATGCTGAGCAATTCCTTTGCCTTTGGCGGCAGCAACGCGGCCGTTATTCTGGCGACAGGCTGGGGTGATCCAAATTTCGCGCCAGACAGTATCAGCCTAAGCTGATAAACAAATGCCCGTAGCACCAAAGCCAAAACGTCACACGCCCAAATCAAAAACAAGGCCACCCCATGCCCCACCGGCACAACCTGCAAAACAAGCCCCACACCAGCGATGCCTGCCCGCAGGATCATGCCAATGATTGCGGCCCTGATACGGGTATCGGGGCGGATAGCCAATTGCCTGCCGGGGCGACAAAGGATGGCGCCACACACAGCGACACGGCCTTTCCCCCCGTCGAAACGCTCGTCCCCCATGCCCGGCCCATGTTGCTGATTGACCGCATCATTGCCGCAGATGATTTGAGCATGCAGGCTGATGTCACCATTCATGGGCAAAGCCTGTTTTGCAGCGATGATTATGGTGTGCCTGCCTATGTCGGGATTGAATATATCGCCCAGACCGTTTCCGCCTATAGCGGCTGGCGTGCGCTTCAGGCCAGCAAAACCGGCAACAGCCAGCCCAGGATCGGCTATTTGCTGGGAACGCGCAAAATGACCATGGCGAAATCCGGTTTCAAACCGGGTGACCATTTGATCATTAGCGTGGAAAACATCTTTGAAGACGGGGAAATGGGCGTGTTTGAAGGAACCGTGCGCCGCAACCAAGAGGTGATTGTCAGCGCGCGCGTAAACGTGTATCAGCCAGAAATACAAAACACGCCAAAATCGTAACGTAAAATCATGGTCCGATGACAGACACCATTCTGGTAACAGGTGCCAGCAAAGGCATTGGCGCCGCAACGGCCCGCCGTCTGGCCCGCGATGGCTTTGACATTATCGTGCATTATCATTCCGACCAAGCCGGGGCCGATGCGGTTTGCGCCGATATTGCCGCCCTTGGCCGAAATGCCCGTACCCTCCAGTTCGACATTGCCCATCGCGACCAGACCCGCACCGCGATCGAAACCGACATTGCCGCACATGGCGCGCCCTATGGCGTGGTTTTAAATGCCGGACTAACCCGCGACGGTGCCTTTCCCGCATTGGAAGATGATGAATGGGATACGGTGATCAACACCAATCTGGGCGGGTTTTACAATGTGGTCAAACCGCTGGTGATGCCCATGGTTCAGCGCCGCAAACCGGGGCGTATTGTTGCCCTGACATCGATTGCCGGGATTGCCGGTAATCGCGGGCAGGTAAATTATGCGGCCTCCAAGGCCGGTATTATTGGCGCAGTCAAATCGCTGGCGCTGGAACTGGCGAAACGCAATATCACGGTTAATGCCGTGGCACCGGGCATTATCGAAACCCAAATGACGGCTGACCTGCCCGAAACCGAATTGCGCGCCATGATCCCGCTGCGCCGGTTTGGCAAAACCGACGAAATCGCCGCTACCATTGCCTTTTTATGCAGCACGGATGCTGCCTATATCACCCGTCAGGTCATTAGCGTAAATGGCGGCATGTTATGAGCCTGCATTACCCCCGCCGCGTGGTGGTTACCGGCATGTCGGGTGTTACCGCCCTTGGCAATGACTGGCACAGCATCCGCACCCGGATGGAAAACGGCGAAACCGGCATTTGCCGCATGGATGACTGGGACGGTAAATATGACCTTCGCACCCGCCTGGCAGCCCCGGTGCAGAATTTTTCGCTGGCGGGGAAGTTTGGCCGCAAACAGCTGCGCAGCATGGGCCGGGTTGCGCAAATGGCCCTTGCCGCCACCGAAAACGCCCTGATTGATGCGGGCCTGCGCGATGATACCGCCATTTTGCGGGGTGGTCGGCTGGGTATTTCCTATGGGTCGTCCTTTGGCAGCACGCCACCGGTTCTGGGTTTTACCCAGCTTTTTGAAACCGGGTCATCAAACGGCATTACCGCAACCAGCTATATCCAGATGATGAGCCATACTGCGGCGGTTAATATTGGTGTGCTGTATGGCATTTGCGGGCGGGTTATTCCCACATCAACGGCCTGCACATCGGGCAGCATGGGCATTGGTTATGCCTATGAAGCCATCAAATATGGCATGCAGGATGTGATGATTGCTGGCGGGGCCGAGGAACTGTGCCCGACCATGGTGGCGGTGTTTGACACCCTGTTTGCCACCAGCACCACGAATGACGATGCCAGCCACACCCCGCGCCCCTATGACGCACGGCGCGACGGGCTGGTGATTGGCGAAGGGGCTGGCACCCTGATTTTGGAAGAATATGAACATGCGCGCGCCCGCGGGGCGACGATTTATGCCGAAATCGCCGGTTTTGCTACCAATTCGGACGGGGCGCACGTTACCCAGCCCGCTGCCGACAAAATGCAAATCGCCCTGCAGGGTGCCCTTGATGATGCCGGGTTAAGGGCGGCCGATATCGACCTTGTCAATGGACATGGCACCGCAACCGACCATGGCGATCTGGCGGAAACCCTGGCGACACGGGCGGTTTTCAACCGCGATATACCGCTTCATACCCTAAAGGGGCATTTTGGCCATTCGCTGGGCGCGTGCGGTGCGATTGAGGCCTGGCTCGGCATTGAAATGATGCGTGAAAACCGCTTTGTCGCCACTGCCAACCTTGAACAGGTGGACCCGCAATGTGCGGAGCTTGACTATATCAGTGGGGATGCGCGGCACATTAATGCCACCCATTTCATGTCCAACAATTTTGCCTTTGGCGGCATCAATACATCGCTGATTTTCAGGAATGCCAACGCCATTGCCTGATGGCACGCTCATAAAAAAACGGGCAGCGCATTTTCATCCGCTGCCCGTTTTGCGTTTTATGAAACGCCGATCAGAACTGGTAAACCAGCCCCAGACCGACGCCATAAATCACATCATCCTCGATGATCGAGCTGTCCTTGTATTCATCGGGCAGGAAGGTTGCGCTGGCATTGGCGCGCACGATCATTTGCTGGGTCAGTTGATAGGCCACCGACGCATCAAGATGCGGCAAAAAGGCGCTGTCGGCTGAATAGGCCGCACGATCAGCACGGGCTTCGCCCGGTTCCACCCCGACATAATAATTGTTCAGGCCGGAATCACGCCACATCACACCGCCGCCAACATCATAGTGGAACCGCCCGGTCTGGAACGGGATTTTGTAGGTGGCATCGGCCTGCTGGCCTTCATGCTCACCACTGACATCGTGCAGATATTCGATATGCGCCTCGCCGGGGCCGATTTCCCGGTCATAGGCCACACCGGTTTCAAAGGCCCAGTCACGATCATGCAAACCGCGAAGATACGGGCTGTCATCATCGTCAAACGGCTTCATGCGCACATTACCCAGGATGGAAACGCTGCCCCAGTTGCCCTGAACAATTTTCGCCTTGATACCATCAATGCCGACATGCAGGCGTTCGCTGTCAAAGGCGATCCATGGCAGGCCGCCAAGGTCATAATTATCCGCGCCGCGATAGGGCGAAGATTCCACATTGCCAACGGCCCCCAGCTGAAAGCGGCCTTTCAGCCACTGGTCACGATAGGAAGCATTGCTGGCCGTGCCGCTGTTATCTGCCGACATGCCCATGTCATTGCTGTTGCCCGCCGTGCCATTCTGGTGCGACATGGTGTTGGTCGCGTCATTATGGTCAACCGAAACAGGATCGGGGCCGGGCTGGTAAACAGGCGCATCGTCTGCCTGTGCAACAGCAGGCAGGGTCACCGTTGCCAGGCAAACGGGCAACAGGCAATAACGTAAATGATGCAGTCTCATGTCCTAACGAAATCTCCGTCATTGGTTTGAAATGATCGGCCTTAAAAGGTGTTCTTTTTGTTAGTGCCTCAATCATCAAACCAATTTGCCTGTTTTATGGCAGTCTGGCGTCCTTCGGGGCAAGTTCGGACGACCAAAACGTCCTATTGCGCATTAGGACGTCCCATTTTCCTTTCGTCTCAGACTGCTAGGCGTTTCTCCGGTGATTTTTTTAAATGCCAGATTGAATGTCGATTTCGAATTGAAACCAACCTCCAGCGCCACATCAAGGATGGGCCGGTCCGGTTCGCGCAGCAAAAGCCGCCGTGCTTCGGCCACGCGCGCACTGTTTACGAAATCAAAAAAGTTCTGCCCGACATGGTGGTTCAACACATAGGAAAGCTGGTTGGGCGATATGCCCACCGCACGCGCCAGCTTGGGCAATGATATCATCGGGTCATGGAGCAATTCGCCCTGACTGTGAATAACCTGCAAACGGCGGGTGGCACGTTCAACATCATCATCATCGAGCAATGGCCGGGGCAACGCATCGCCCGCCATGCTGGCAACACCCGGTGCGCCGGGGCCTTTGACAGCCGCCATCATGGCGGCATCGGATGATGAACCAGACGCAGTACCGGTAACACCAGCAGTCACAGCACCTGCCCCAACAGGCGTACCAACACCATTGGCACCCGGTCCCGCCCCCAGAGGTAAAACCTGCTCAGCACCCGGTCGGCCCAAAACGCCCGGTGCGCCAGATGCGCCCAAAGCACCCGAAACAGACGGTGCCATTGGCCCCTGCCCGGTGTTCGCGGCATTCACCGAAGCATTGCCGGTGCCCGACATAGTAGCCGAACCCGTCGGTTGCCCGTGCAGACCATTTGCAGGCGACGCCGATGACCCAGACACATCATGCCCCCCCCCGGCCCGTGCCGCCGAACTGCCATCATTGGCAGGAAAAGCCGAGTCGTTTTTGTCCAGAAAGTGACGAATCGGGGGTGCTACACCCCGCGGATTTCCGCCATTTGAATTTTCACCCGCACCTTTATCATATAAACGGACATTTTGGGACATCCCCCTATCCGCGCCAATTGGCGGGGCGGGTGGCATGTCGGCATCGTTCAAATCATCATCGCCAGCCGTGTCATCCCAGTCCGGCAGGACAAACACCACCTGGTGGGTGGCAAGGGTGTAGCTTAGCCAGAAAAACACCAGCAGGAAGGCAACATTCAAAAACTGGAAGGACCACAGTTGGCCATCGTGGCGCAAATCGCCCATCAATTCCTGGGCGACAAACACCAGAAAGATGAACAAAACACTGCCCAGCACATTGCGCATCCAGCGCACCATATCGTCCCGCTGGGCACCAAGCTGCATTTGCACCTGCCGGAAGTAACGCCGTGCCACCCGCCACAACAGTACAACATATATAACGGCCTGCACGTATAGCCCGAAATGGACGATATTGATCAAGACTGCCATCAGCGGGCTGGCGGTGATGCTCATGGCAAGCTCGTAGGACAGATCGCCATTTTCCGGCACTTTGCCAATACCAATCACCAGCCAGAAAGCGAGATTGGCCATGATCGGCACGATGGCAAAATGGCGCGCACGGTTGATTTTGACACCACCCGAGACTTCGCAAAAATACAGATAGATCGCCGGGGTGATGACAAAATTGAAGGGCAGGAAAACCACCTCGCCATAGAAATTAAGCGAGGTCGACCCCAGAACATCGACCACGTCCTCAATCAGATTGGCGCTGACCGCGGCAATAAACAGAATCATCCAGCGATTGGCACGATAGGCAAGCCGCCCTTCGGACAGCAGGACAACGCAAAAGAAGCCCGCCTGTAACAGCCCGAGCACCGAGATGAACAGTTCGACGCCTTCATAGAAATTAACTGTATTCAAAATAATGCCATCCTGCACATCCGGCATACCCGTTTGCCCGTCCTGACAGGCACCAAGGGTAAATCATGCTGATTAGATTGTATTGCTTCTATATGTCCGAATAGATTTTCGCGCGTCCGATCCTGCATAAACGGACGCTTATCGCGCATTTTTCGGTCAGTTTCCCGGTGATCATAAAATCGGAAAACCCTGCGCACAACCTCCGCGGAAATTTCCGACGCGTTTAAAAACCCAAGTTGACTATATCGGACCGATATACTACAAGCCAACCTATATCGAACTGATATACTAAATTTGTTATAAAGGCAGCAGTAACCCCGATGGATATCCGATCCCTTTGTCTGGGCGCGCTTATGGCCGGCGATGCCAGCGGTTATGAAATCCGCAAAATGTTTGAAGAAGGCGTTTTCAGCTTTTTTCAAATGGCATCCCTTGGGTCGATCTACCCGGCGCTGACAAAGCTTAGCCAGGAAGGGCTGGTCACCTTTACCGAACAGGAACAGGAAAACCGCCCTGATAAAAAGGTTTACCGCCTGACGCCCGAGGGCCGGCGCACCTTTTTGCGCACCCTGTTTCAAACCCGCCCCGGCGAGGATCGCTATCGGTCCGATATCCTGTTTCTGTTATCTTTTGCCCATGAACTGCCGGTTGAACTTTGCGAAGCACTGATTGACGAATATGCTGCCCGGCAGGAAGTCATGCTGGACCGCATTACCGAGGCTGACGGGCAGTTCAACAAAGATACCGATACGAATACCGACACCGACACCAAAACCGATCCCGATACGTCCAAATCCGCCTGCCAGGCAGGCTGCGATTTTATTGGTGGATTGGGGGAAGCCGTATGCCGCGCGACCCTTGATTTCATCAGCAAAAACAAAAAGCCGTTTTTGGCTGAATTACGCAAGCGCCGTTCGCGCCAGCCCTGATTACGGGCAACAGGCGCGCCCTTAACACCGGCGAAAATAAAATTAGGCACAGGTCTTTTAGGAACGCGAAACCAATGAATGCTTCACGTTTGATCGCAATCGCGCTGATTGTTGGCGCTGTATTATGGATTGGTTCAAGCATGCTTCCGGGTGCTGAACCGGCCCCGGCAGAAGAAACATCCGAAACAACCGCCAATGGCGCTGATACTGGCAGCTCACAGGCGCAGGAACCCATGCCATCGGTTCGGGCAATGGCATCCCGTGCGGAAGACCATGTTGAACAACTGATCCAGACCGGCAGCACCGAAGCCGCCGTCAAATCCGACATTCGCGCGCAGACATCATCGCGCATTGTTGAAATTGCCGTTGAAAAAGGCGCCCGGGTTAAAAAAGGCGATGTTCTGGTGCGCCTTGCCGCGGATGACCGCCCCGCCCGCCTGGAAAAGGCGCGTGCCCTGGTTGACCAGCGCGATCTGGAATATGACGCGGCCAAAAGCCTGGCCAAAAAAGATTACCGGTCAAAAACCGGTGTGGCGGAATCCAAGGCCGCCCTTGAAGAAGCCCGTGCCGATTTAAAGGCCATCGAAGTTGAACTGGCCCACACCACCATTCGCGCACCTTTTGATGGTGTCGTCGAAACCCGCCCGGTTGAAATGGGCGATCTGGTTTCGATTGGCGATGCCATTGCCACCGTCATCCAGCCGGACCCGATGCTGGTGGTTGCCCATGTACCGGAACATTCGATTGGCCTGTTGCATGTTGGGCAGATGGCGCATGTGCGCCTGTTTGACGGCCGCATTCGCCAGGGTGTTGTGCGCTATACCGCCATTGCCAGCAACAACGAAACCCGCACCTACCGGGTTGAAGTTGAACTCGACAATGCCGACTTTTCCATCCCCGATGGCATGACGGCCGAACTGGTTATTCCGGTTGGCACGCAAAAGGCCCACAAGATTTCGTCATCTTCGCTGACGCTGAATGACGATGGCGAACTGGGTGTGCGCGGGGTCGAGGGTGAGACGGTGGTATTTTACCCCGTCACCCTGCAGGGCGGTGATCGCGACAATGTCTGGATCACGGGCCTGCCAGACCAGGCCGATCTGATTGTTGTGGGGCAGGATTGGGTCAAGGAAGGCACAAAGGTCACGATTGATCGCATTGATCATGTACCGACCAGTGCGAAATCCGCCAATGCCGATACAGCCGCCCAAGCGCAGGCACCCGAAGGTGCCACAAGCCAGCAAAATGCCGGCAACTGATTTGCCCGCGCAAAGGAAATCAAACCATGTCTCTTATTGATCTTGCGCTGAACCGATCGCGCACCGTCATAATGACACTGATCCTGTTGCTGGTTGCGGGCTGGGTTGGCTATAACGCCATCCCCAAAGAAGCCGACCCGGACATTCAGATCCCGATCCTTTATGTTTTGATGCATCACGAGGGGATTTCCCCCGAAGATGCCGAACGCCTGTTGCTGCGCCCGATGGAACAGCAGTTGCGCACCATTGAAGGTGTGAAGGAAATGCGTTCGCAGGCCTATCAGGGTGGTGCATCGGTAACGCTGGAATTTTACAGCGACATCAATATCGATGATGCCTTGGCCGATGTGCGCGAACGTGTTGATATTGCCAAATCCGACCTGCCCGATGATACCGACGACCCCGAAGTTCACGAGGTTAACCTGTCGCTGTTTCCGGTGTTGGTTGTGACCCTGTCGGGCGAGGTGCCTGAACGCACTTTGCTGCGTCTTGCGCGTAACCTGAAAGACGATATCGAAGGCATCCCGGCCGTTCTCGAAGCCAAACTGGCGGGCGACCGCGAAGAACTGGTGGAATTTGTCATCGATCCGATGAAGATCGAAAGCTACCGGTTAAAGGGTGTTGATATCGTATCGCTGGTGCGCAATTCAAACTCGCTTGTGGCGGCAGGTGCCCTTGATACCGGTGCGGGGCGTTTTAACATCAAGGTTCCCGGCCTGTTTGAGGATGTTGAAGACATTTTGAACATGCCACTGATCGTTGATGGTGATTCCGTCATCCGTTTCCGCGACATTGGCGAAGTGCATCGTACCTTCAAGGATGCCACCAGCTTTGCCCGCCTGAATGGCCGCCCGGCCATTGCGATTGAAGTTTCCAAACGTGTTGGCGAAAACATCATTGATGTGATCGATGCGGTTAAAGCCGTAACTGCCGAGGCAGCAGCAGCCTACCCCGATACGGTGAAGGTTACCTATTCGCAGGACAAGTCATCAGACATCCGCACCATGCTGACCGACCTTCAAAACAGCGTCATTCTGGCAATTCTGCTGGTGATGGTGGTTGTAATCTGGTCGCTGGGCTGGCGGTCGGGCCTGCTGGTAGGGCTTGCCATTCCCGGTTCGTTCCTGACTGCGATCCTGATTTTGTGGGCGCTGGGCATGACGGTGAATATCGTTGTGCTGTTCTCGCTGATCCTGGCGGTCGGGATGCTGGTGGATGGTGCCATCGTTGTTACCGAATATGCGGATCGCAAGATGCTTGATGGGCTGCATCGCAAGCAGGCCTATCCGCTGGCGGCAAAACGCATGGCGATGCCCATCATTGCTTCGACGGCAACCACACTGGCAGCCTTTTTGCCCCTGGCATTCTGGCCTGACGTGGTTGGCGATTTCATGAAATTCCTGCCCATCACGGTGCTGTTTACCCTGACGGCATCGCTGGCAATGGCACTTATTTTCGTGCCAACGGTGGGTGCATGGTTTGGCAAACCCGGTGTTGCTGCCAATGATGCCCTTGATGCCGTGGCCGCCGGTGAAACCGACAAACTTGAAAAACTGACGGGCGGAACGGGTTTTTACATCCGGGTTTTGCGTGGTTCGCTTCGGATTTACTGGCTGATCATTCCGCTTGCCTTTGTAATCCTGATTGCGGTCTGGATGGCATTTGGCATGTTTGGCAAGGGGTTTGAATTTTTCCCGTCTGTCGAACCGGAAAATGCCGCAGTACAGATCCGTGCACGTGGCAATATGTCCTATTACGAACAGGACGCGCTGGTGCACGAAGTGGAAAACCGCATTCTTACCCTTGATGACCAGTCCGAAACCGGCCATCACTGGTTTGATACGGTTTATAGCCGCAGCGGTGATGCCGGACAGGGCAGCGATGACACGCCTGAAGACGTTATCGGTGTGATCCAGCTTGAATATGCCGACTGGCAGGTACGCCCGAAGGCCAAGGAAATTGAACATAAAATCCTTGATGCCACGCGTGATCTTGCCGGTATCCAGGTTGAAATCCGTGCAGCCGAAGCAGGCCCGCCCCAGGGCAAGGATGTGCAAATCCAGTTGCGGTCCCATTACCCGGAACTGCTGGATAAAACATCAGCCCAAATCATGGATGGCCTGCATAAAATCGGTGGTCTTTACAATTTTGAAGACGGCAAATCCCCCCCGGGCATTGACTGGGAATACAAGGTGGACCGTGCCCAGGCACTTAAATTCGGGGCTGATATTGCAACGATTGGCAATACGGTAAAGCTGGTCACAAACGGCATTCTGTTTTCGACCTATCGCCCCGATGATTCGACCGAGGAAATCGACATTGTGGGACGTTTCCCGCAAGATCGCCGCACCCTTGAAGAATTGCAGCGCCTTAATATTGTGACCGACAAGGGGCTGGTGCCGGTTTCCAACTTCATCACGCGCACTGCCGAACCCAAAACCGGCACCCTGCACCGTGTTGACAGCCGTCGTGCCCTGACCGTCAAGGCCGACGTCACCGAAGGCATCCTGGTTGATACCAAGGTGCAGGAGGTCAAACAGTGGTTAAAAACCCTTGATATCGACCCGCGTGTGAATGTCGAGTTCAAGGGCCAGGACGAAGAACAGCAGAAATCGGCAGACTTCCTTAAAAATGCCTTCTCGGTTGCGCTGTTTATCATGTTCATCATTCTGGTGACGCAGTTTAACTCGATCACCAGTTCGCTTCTGATCATGGTTGCGATCATTATGTCGACAGCCGGGGTTCTGGGCGGGTTGCTGTTAACGGGGCAGGCCTTTTCCATCGTCATGAACGGGATTGGCATTGTCGCGCTGGCCGGGATCGTGGTGAACAACAATATCGTTCTGATCGATACCTATGACCGGCTGAAATTAACGGCGGACAATATTGAAGATGCCATCCTGCAAACCTGTGCGCAGCGCCTGCGCCCAGTGATGCTGACAACCGTGACCACCATTCTTGGTCTGGTGCCGATGGTCTTTCAGATCAATATCGACTTTGTCACCCGTGAATTTTCCATCGGTGCACCGTCAACCCAGTGGTGGGTACAATTGGCAACCTCGATTGCCTTTGGCCTGACCTTTGCGACGGTTCTGACGCTGGTCTTTACGCCCTGCGCCCTCCTGATGGTGGCCCGAATGGGCAAAGCCTGGCGGCGCTGGCGCGGCAAGGATGAAAAGCCAGCCGAAACCAGCGGGAATGCGCCAGTCAGCATTGATTAACCTGGCCCCACCCACTGCTACGTAAAAACCACAAAGTGAAAGCTGCCCTACCTTGGGGCAGCTTTTTTTACTATCACTAGGTGGTGGGATTGGCTATACTAAGGAATAGATCACTCAAGGATAATAGGACCAGATTTAACACTGGCGCGGTCGACAAGGAACTTCGACATATGCGGATACGGCGCTTTGCCATAGCAGCCTGCCACATTGCCTTACTGGCCGGATTTTCCGGCAAAGCAGCCGCGCAACAGGAGCTGACCTGGGCGATTCCGCCCTTTCCCCCCGCCTATATCGAAGAACATGGCGAAATAACCGGCTATGCCGCACAGACCCAGCAATGGCTGATGGACCGTTTGCCGCAATATCACCATGTTGCCAAACGCGTACCACTGGCGCGCCTGCTTGCGGAAATGCGCAGCGATGAATTGCGCTGTTCGCTGACACTGATCCCGACGGAAGAACGCAAGGAATATATCTATTTCGCCAAGCCGATCATGATCAGCCTGGCACCGTCAGTCATTGTACTTAAACGTCAGCTTCCGGCGTTTCGCCCTTACCTGAATGCACGCAACGAGGTCGAACTGGACCGCCTGCTGGACGATATTTCCATGAATGTTGCCCTGCGCCATGGCCGATCCTATGGCGAGTTCATCGACAAAATTGTCGCGCGCCATCGCAGCCAGACCAACATCATCACCGTTGGCAGCGACGAAAAATTCATTCAGCTTCTGGAAATGGGCCGCCTGGACTGGGCAATGTATTTACCAACCGAAGCCGAATATCACCACCGCAAGGCCAACACCCCGGGTGAAATCCTTTCCCTGCCCATTGCGAACGCCAAGCCTTATATCGAGGCGACAATGGGATGTTCGAAAACCAGGGCAGGCAAGCAAGCGATCGAGGATGTCAATGCCATACTCGATGCCTATCCACAGCGCCCGTGGCTACGTTTTTACCAGGCTTGGGTTCCCCCCGGCGACCGCGTGCGCTATCGCCAGATGCTTGAAACCGTTACCACCACCCGCCTGACCCAGGCCGACCCGGCGGAAGAACCTGCATCACAATAAAGCGCTTTGCTTTTAATCAGGTTCATTTTGCTGCCGCCCCGTACAAACGACATGGCAAAGCCTGCCGGAAAACTATTTTGAGGTGGTGGGGAAACAGGCAGCGGACACAATCAGTTTCCACGAAAAAACAAAGGCCAGCCACATAACCGGGCTGGCCTTTGACATTTACAATTTTCATTCAACCCGACCGGGCTAAGTTCGAACCTAGTTCTGGTGAACGCGGTTCAGGCCATCTTCGGGGTCATCGTCAGACTGGCCAAGGTCTTCTTCTTCGTCGGGTTGATCTTCAAGCTGCTGCTGTTCAACGCCCATGCGGCGATAGGAACGGTAGCTGAAAAAGAAGGTCGCGAAATAGACACCGGCAATCACCGACAGGGTCAGCCAGGGCGAGGACACCAGGAACGCAACCGACGCGCCAAAAGCCAGCATCAGCGGCAGGACCCATGCCCGGGGAATTTTGACCTTTTTGAAGCTGAAGGTCGGCATGCGCGACACCATCAGCACCGCGATCAGAACGATATAGGGTGCCGTGATGAAGGGGGTATCGAAAATGCCTTCGCCAAACTGGAAGCTAAGCACAATCGGCCACATTGAAAGGGCGGCTGCCGCCGGGGCCGGAACCCCGGTAAAAAAGCGATAGGCCCAGGTTGGCATTTCGGGTTCACCCAGCATCTGGGTATTGAAGCGTGCCAGTCGCAGGGACATGCACACAGCAAAAAGCAGACAAAGCGCCCAGCCGATCGGCCCCAATTGATGAAGCGACCAGAAATACATCAGCAATGCCGGTGCAACACCAAAACAGACAAAGTCGGAAAGCGAATCAAGTTCGGCCCCGAACCGGCTGGAGGCATTGAGCATGCGGGCAAGGCGGCCATCAAGGCCGTCAATGATCCCGGCAATCAGGATAGCGGTAACCGCGGCTTCCCAATGGTCCTGCATGGCAAACCGGATCGAGGTCAAACCCGCGCACATCCCCATAAGGGTTGCGACATTTGGGGCCAGACGGGACAGGGACAAAGCCTTGAACCGCCGCGGCCGGTTGCTATTGGGACCATAGGGCATTAACGGATCTCCCCGGTTGCGGGCGCAGCGGCTGATTCGGACACATCGGCCAGAACCGTTTCGCCTGCGATGGTAAGCTGACCCACGCAAACCTTTGGTTCAACACCGGCGGGCAGATACACATCCACGCGCGAGCCAAAACGGATCAGGCCGAAACGTTCACCGGCCTTGAGGATCGAACCACGGCCAACATCACACAGGATGCGGCGTGCCACCAGACCGGCAATCTGGACAACACCAAATTCCCGACCCGCGCTGTCGCGGACCAGCAGGATCTGGCGTTCGTTATGTTCGGATGCCTTGTCAAGTTCGGCGTTGACGAACTTGCCCGGAACATAGGCCTCACCAACGATTTCACCATTGATCGGCGAGCGATTGACGTGAACGTTAAACACATTCATGAAAATCGAAATACGGGTGCGCGGCGACTGGTCCTGCAGTTCCAGTTCCTTGGGCAGCGGGGCCTGCGAAATCATGCAGATGCGGCCATCGGCCGGTGCGATCACCAGGTTTTCATCAACCGGGGTAACACGGTCGGGATCGCGGAAGAAATAGGCGCACCACAACGTCAGGATCACGCCAATCCAGCCCAGCGGCTGGGCGATCAGAAACAGGATCACGGTCACGGCGGCGAAAATCGCAATAAATTTCCAGCCTTCGGAATTGATCGGCACAAGAACGGATTTCAAAGTTGTATTCCCTGGTTGCAATGCGACGCGCCGGTCAGTGGCACGCCTGGCATGTTCTTATCACTGGCAATCCGTCCCCTTCAACAAGGGGGATCACCCAGCGGCGCTTTTTTCGGTCCAGATCGTTTCAACATCATTCACTTTGCCATGTTTTCAGGGATTTGCCGGTAGGCTGTGCAAATTCACCGCATCAGCCTGCCTGCGTGCCTTCCCGTCAAACCCGGCATTTTTACCAGAATGGCAAAGCCCTGTCGAACGCATCGGGCAAAATCGCCCACCAGCCTGTGGACCGGGGCACAATTGCCCCGGACATGCGCATGGATATAGGGCCGAAAATCGCAAAGTCGATGGCATATAAAAACAGCAATAGCGCGCAAGGCCCTATTGCTGCTTTTTAGACGTAATCAGTTAGACGAACCCTGTTCGGGCAGAGAGAAAATCTGGCCCGGATAGATCAGGTCGGGATCGCGGATCTGGTCTTCGTTGCGATGGTAAATCACCCAGTACTGGATACCATCACCATAAGCGCGACGGGCGATACGCCACAGGCTGTTGCCCGGCTGCACGACATAGCGTTTGCCCGGTTCCATCGCCTTTTTGGCATCGGCCCGCTCAAAGGGCAGTTCAACACGGGCAACGACCTTGCCGTTTTTATCAACTTCGTCCGCGCGCAGTTTGTACTGGCCCGGGTCGATATCGGATTCAAGGGTTACAGCCCAGTCACCCTTGTTATTGGACAGGGCATCACCGACAAATTTGTTATCCAGATACACCCGGATATTATGATCAGGGTCCGCATCGCCGGACATGGCAACCTGGCCCTTTTCATTATAATCAACCACACCAACACTCAGACGCGGCATGGAAGATGCAATTTCAGGCTGGCCGGCTTCGCGGGCGGCTTCGTTTGCGGCCTTGGCGATTTCCTTGTTTTCAGGAACGGCACCAGGGCCTTGCAAAACGGTGGCCGGGCCTTCGCCTTCGGATGGGACACGCAATGCAATGATCGGCTGTTTGCTATCGTCGGTTTTGGCAGCGCCTTCGTCGCTTTTCTGGGCGACCATCGGGGCTGTGGTTTCCTTGGCCGGGCTATCGGGGATCAGCACCACGACATCCTCGTTACCGGACTGAACCTTGCCATCCTTGTCTTCGCTTTCAACCGAAAGCTCACGATCGCCAGGTTCCAGCGGTTTTTCCGGCAGGATCACCCATTCCCCACGGTCATCGGCGGTTGCTTCACCAATCACATCCTCGCCTTCGCGAACACGGACCTTGCTGTTAGGTTCGGCACGACCGGCAATAACGGAATTGCCATCCGGGCTGACACGTACAACGTCAAAGCTGGGATCGGAAACTTCCGGTGCCTTGTTTTCGTCGGAAGAAGCGGCTTCGTCGGTTTTCGGCGCTGCACTATTTGCAGCACTGTCATTGCTGTCCTGCTGCGCCGGTTCCGTGGTTGAAACCGCATCGACATCATCGTCGACAGACCCCGTAAGCGTATAATTCAGCACGATGGCGGCAATGATCAGCAAAACGCCGATAATGACGAGGATATAAGGTCGTTTCACCGGAAAATATCCTTGAACGATGGTTATCTTTTATTCGCCGAAGGTCCGAATGGCAGTGATGCGCGGCATTGCAGCATCAAACGCCCAATTCTGTCCCCACCCCCGACACGGTTATTGCAAACTTGTACTACTTTCATCGCACAGTTTCCATACCGTAACAAAGCCGGAATTGCATCAAGCCGTTGCAAATGTGCAAATTTGCCCGCCGAAATTGCCATTTTTGCACCTGAAAGCGGTTTTTTGCCGATTTCCAGGCATATCCGGGCCATTTCGCACGGCCCGGCCTGCTTTTGCCGGGCACGGAACCAACAGGATTGATCAATAAGGCAGGGACGATCCGATAAAGGCAACCAGAGCCGCCATAATCACCGGCAGGGCCAGTGCCAAAACCCGGACAATGGCCGCACCGGCCCAGGCAATACCCGCCCCGGCACCATTGGCATCACCTTGGGAAAAACGCTCAAGTCGCAGGGCCTTTTGCAACATGGTGGTGCCGGTTCCGGCAAACATCACCAATACAAGCACCGCATGGGCAACCAGGCTGGCCGGGGCGCGCAAAATGGCCGTTGCCCCCGCCACCATAATGGCCCCAACCATCGCCAGCCACACCGCCGCACGGTATTGCGGTGCTGCCTTTTCCGAGATCAGGGCAATCAGCAATGCCACCGCCATCGCCCCATGCAGAATTTTAAGATCCCGCAGGCCAAACTGAACCGCGATAATCCCCATGCCCAGCACCAGGGCAAAAAACACCGAAAGCGCACCCGGCCCGCGATCAGCCATATTGCCAGCATCGGTCACGGTTTTGTTTTTACGTGTTGTCGTTACCTTGGCAGTTTTGGTTTTGGCCTTACCTTTGCCCGCAGGCGCCTTTTCATCTTCGCCATCGGCTGAAAAATCCGGCAGGGTGACAAAGGCAAGAACAAGGGCAATCACCAGATAGGCCGCCCATGCCAGCACGGAAACCGAATGCGCCGTTTGCGGCCCGGTAAAACGCGACAGCAAAGCCGCCGTCCCACCGGTTTCATCCCCCAGCACCAGCCAGCCGCCCCCGACAATGATGACACAGGCCAGCACCGATGCGATACGCGCGGAAAAACGCGCCACATCGATCATGATCCCGGCAAGGCCGCCAATCAGGATAACCGCCAGCACCGCCCCGGCCCCGCCGCGCATGCCTTCCGGCAGGCCAACAGCAGCCGGCACGGCCACCAGAATGGCCGGAATAATGGCAGACAGTACCATGCGCCGGGCAACGGCGCGGTCCAGGCCCAGCCACAACGCCAGCATCAGAACGGCGGCAATCACACCGGAAACAAGAATGGCAAACCAGAAGGGACTGTCGACAAACACGCTTATTTAACCTGCCTTAAGTGCTTTGAATTTTCAGGGCGATGCATGTACCGGCTGGCACCACGCACTGCGGGACCGACACAATACGATATATTACGGCACAAATCGGGCTGCGCTTTTGCACAGGGGAATTGCGCACTGCAATACCGTACTGCAAAAACCTGCCCGGAAATCGGGTTTTGACATCAAGATATCATTGACGGCGCAGGCATATCATACGCTAAGCTGGGCATGAAAGAGACATTGAGAAAGCTCAAGGGTTTCTTTCCTGCAACAAGATAACAAGAAAGGCAGGCCGCCATGACGAAAATAAACTCGATTTGTGTGTTTTGCGGTGCATCGAATGGTGTAAATCCCCAACACAAGGAAAACGCCATCGCCTTTGGCAAAATGATGGCTGAACGCGGCATTACCCTGATTTACGGCGGCGGGCGCATCGGCCTTATGGGCGCGGTTGCTGACGCGGTAATGGAAAATGGCGGCAATGTTGTCGGCATTATTCCGGCCCATCTTGACGATATCGAAGTCGGCCATGCGGGCCTTTCGGAACTGATCGTTTGTAAATCCATGTATGAGCGCAAGGTGGAAATGTTCCGCCGGTCCGATGCTTTTGTAACCCTGGCAGGCGGGCTGGGCAGCCTTGATGAAGCCTTCGAGGCCCTGACCCTGCGCCAGCTTGGCATTCACGACAAGCCGCTGGTGTTTTTCAACGCCCTTGGTTACTGGGACAAATGCCTTGATATGATCGAAGGCATTATCGAGGAAGGCTTTGCCCGCCCCAGCAACCGCCAGCTGTATTCGGTGACCGACAGCCTTGAAGGCGTGTTTGAAAAACTTTCGGCTGAACCGGGACCGAAATTCGACCCGAAGGAAAAGCTGCTGTAAGGCGGATATGCCCAGCTGGGCACCAAGACATCACCGTCACCATCACCATCCCACGGCCCTGCCCTTTGCGGCGGGGCCGTTTTGTTTGGCGTGCATCGTCATTGGCAAAATGACGTGCCTGATCGGCAAAAGCAGAGTGAATCCGCATGATCGCATAGCCGATAGCAGCCAAAACGCGCCGGGCAATGGTGGATCATCCGAACGCAGCAATTTAGCGCATCAATCAGGAAAGTCGTAATCCCCCCCAACGCTACCCGTAAAGATTGCAGAAAACGCCGCAAAACCACGATTTATGCGCGATTTGTGATCTGGGACACATGTATTTTCAGGTGAGTCGGAAAGATGCAGTGTCTGCCTGTTCCGGGCCTGAGGCAACCTTATTTATATTAAATATATTTAAATTAGAATTTTGACATAAATCATGGTTATCAGTGACTTACGGTGATGAGGTGGCATTTCCCGTACAAGAGAGAGGGGAATATCATGAACACCGCCCGCACCTTTATCCGGCTGCTGGGGGCATCTGCCCTGTGTGTCGGATTTATCACCAGCGCCCTTGCCGCAGGACAGGGGGACGATGCTGCCCTGCGCAAGGCCGCCAACGACTATTTCGAGGTTGTTCCTTCTGCCGTTCCTGCGGTTAAAGGCAACCCTGTTACCCATGAAAAAGTCGAACTGGGCAAAATGCTGTTTTTCGAAACCCGCATTTCATCCAGCGCGCTTATTTCGTGCAATACCTGCCACAATCTGGGCATGGGGGGTGACGACAACCTTGAAACATCCATCGGGCATGGCTGGCAGAAAGGCCCGCGTAATGCCCCGACGGTCTTAAACGCTGTCTTTAACATCGCCCAGTTCTGGGATGGCCGCGCAGCCGATTTGAAGGCACAGGCCAAAGGCCCGGTTCAGGCCGGTGTCGAAATGGCCAGCACGCCGGACCGCGTGGTAACCACCCTTAAATCCATGCCGGAATATGTCGATCGCTTTACCAAGGCATTCCCCGGTGAAAAAGACCCCGTCACATTCGATAACATGGCCAAAGCCATCGAAGCCTTTGAAGCAACCCTGATCACGCCGGCATCGCGGTTTGACCAGTTCCTTGAAGGCAATGACGCCATCCTGACCGCCCAGGAAAAAGAAGGCCTGGCACTGTTTATGGATAGCGGTTGTGCATCGTGCCACAACGGCGTGAATGTGGGGGGTAATGGATATTACCCGTTTGGCGTGGTTGAAAAGCCGGGTTCCGACATTCTGCCTGCCAATGACAAGGGCCGATTTGCCGTTACCCATACCGCCGATGATGACTATGTCTTCCGCGCTGGCCCGCTGCGCAATATCGAGCTGACAGCCCCCTATTTCCATACCGGCAAGGTCTGGAACCTGGAACAGGCTGTGGGCATCATGGCCACCAGCCAGCTTGGTACCGAGCTTGACGACAAATCCATTGCCGCCATCGCCGCCTTCCTGCGCACGCTTACCGGTGAAGAACCCCAGATCGTTTATCCGATCCTGCCGGTCAGCACCGAAAGCACCCCGCGCCCCAAGGAAATGATCGCCAATAAATAAGGCATCTTTCCAAGGCTACAGGCCCGCCCGGTTTGCCGGGCGGGCCTTGTTTATGGGCGTTTGGTGCCAATGGAACTTGGGGCAGCAACAGGATGGTCAGACGCCGGCAAACCAGTCATATCCCTGGTCTTCCCAATAACCGCCGGAATAGTCATTGCTGACCTCGATCACGCGGATATGTTTAGCGCTTTTGAAACCCAGTTTGGTGGGAATACGCAACCGTACCGGCGCGCCCCATTCCGGGGTCAACGGTTTTTCAAGGAAATCGAGCGCCAGAATGGTTTGCGGGTGCAGCGCGCTCGCCATATCGATGCTGGTGGTATAATCATCAAAACAGATGAATTTAACGTACCGTGCGCGCAAATCCGCCCCGATCGTTCTTAGGAAAAAATGCAGCGGCACGCCGCTCCATTGGCCGATCTGGCTCCAGCCTTCAATGCAGATATGACGTGTGATCTGGCTTTCCTGCGGCATGTTGCGCAAGGCATCGATGGTCCAGGATGATTTATTGGCAACATCACCCGCGACTTCCAGTTTCCAGTCATCAGGCACCGGGCGCACCTGCCAGTCAGGATAATAGGCGTTAAAGCGAAACGGGTCGGTAATTGCACTGGCAGGATAGGTTTGGGCCAGTCTTTCGGGGTCAAACAGCATCGACTGAATTTTGTCGTCAAATTTCAGCATCGATTTCAGGGCGGCATCGGCACCGCTATCGGTGGACAGATTGCACCCCGTTAACATGGCCAGCCCGCCCAGCGATAATGACCCGCGCAAAAAGGCCCGCCGTCCCAGTTTTTCGACATCGCGGCGGATGTCGTCTTCGGTAATGACCGGTTTTTGCCGAAACTTAATCATTGGCGGCCTCCTGCCGGTCGACCGGCACGGTTTTAAACATGGAAACAAGGGTTTTCGGAACGATGGCAACCAGCACCAGATGCACCACGATAAAACCGACAATCAGCAGCATCATCGCCAGATGAATATTTCGAGCCAGCGGGAAACCGCCAAACAGCGATACCAGCGCATCAAGCTGCACGGGTTTCCAGATGGAAAGGCCGGTTAAAACCTCGACCACGAGGATGCAAATCACACCGACATAAAACAGGCGCTGCACAGCATTGTAATGCCCGATGCGATGACCCAGACGAAACCGAAGGGCCGCCCCCATATCACGCAGAATGGCGCGCGGTGACGGCACCGCCAGATCGCGGCGGAAATGCCCGGTATAGATGCCATATAAAAGATAGGCAGCACCGTTAAAAACCAGCAGCCACATCGCGCTTAGATGCCAGGCCAGCGCCCCACCCAGCCAGCCGCCCAGTGTTGCCCATTGCGGAAAGGTAAAAGGCAGATCGGGCGAGGCATTGTAAATTTCCCAACCGCTGAAAAGCATGCAGCTGACGGCGTAAACATTGATCCAGTGCATGATGCGTATCGGCAGGGGATGTGCGGCCCGCACCCGGGTTCGCGCAGGATTTTTCATCACATTCATCCGTTTGACATTCGGGAGACAGGGTGTTGCGAGAAGCGGGGTGAAGGGTGGCCAAGCGCCCCTTCACCCCAGGCAATGAAGGCGTCTTACATCGGGGGGACGACGCCGTCTTTGCCAACTGCAACCTGTTTGGCGATGGCTTTGTCGCCATCAACAATCGCGACAACAAACACACCGGCACCTTTTTCCACGTCATCCTTGGTGCCCGGGGCAATGGCAACAACCGGTGCCGTCGGCGGGACAAGAACGGTCTGCTCGCCGCCCTTATAGGTGACCTTCAGGGTGGTCACACCGCCCTTGGAGGTACTGGTCGCGACATTGCCATTGGTCATCGCACTTTTGACTTCGGTTTCGCTGGCCTTGGTCACGGTGGAAACATTGCCATTGGTCATGGCGCTGCTGGTGGCGGTGCCATTGGCAAGGGTGGTGTCAGAAATTTTGTCCCACGGATAATGACCTTCGCCCAGGCCGCGCATTTCCGGCGGGAACACGGTAATTTCAAGTGCAATCAGGCGCGAACCGGTTTCCTTGGTTGCCGTGCCGATATAACTGCCTTCGGCAACGTTATCGAGGCTGGATTTAACAACGGCGGCATAGTGGGTTTGATCATCAAGGGTGATGGTCAGATCACGGTTATCGCGGGTGTGAATGACCAGCGACTGGGCACTGATATCGGTAACGGTGCCACGCAGGCGTTCGGGCATCGGCTGCGCCTTAAGCGGGGCGATGGATGCAATTGACAAACCCACAGCAGTCAAAGCAGCAAAAACAAACGGTTTCATTTTGAAAATTCCTGTGTTGGGGGACTTAGGACCGCCTTGCTGCGGCCCGAATGGCCGTAAATTGGCAAGGCAGGGGCGTTTTCCCGTCAATGCATGGGGGCATTGGTGGGAATTTCGGACACAGGGAACAACCCCACCCGTGGCGCGGGCATGGTTGGCCTGTCAGATTTCGGGAAAAAGGCACGGCACCGGGCAAAAGCCCCGGCAGATATCCTTTGATATCTATGTCTGAAGTTACGGTTTTCGGGCCTGGCAGGCCATTTTAGCCCTGCCAGAAGGTTTTAGAACAGATCAGCATCCCAAACCCGGATCAGTGTCGCGTGACCGGCGCCTTTACCAGCAGGCGTTCAAGGGCTGGCATAACGATTTCGCCGTAAAGGTCCGGGTTGCGGGCCGCACGGGCGGAAATCAATGCACCATGTACCACCGTCATCAAAATCCGGGCTTCTTGCAGCGGGGTTGCCTGAAGGGCCAGCAAACCGGCATTGTCACCGCGGGTTACAACCTCTGTCAGCCAGGATGAAAGGTCATCGAAATGGCCCTGTACTTCATCGGCGACATGATCGGGCAGTAACGCCATTTCAGATGCCAGCATCACACAGATGCAAAAGGGCAAAGGCCCTTCGCGCAGGCAACGCTGCCAGTGATCGACAAACATGCGCAGCAGCGCCACCGGGTCGTCATTTTCGGCCAGCACCCTTGCCAGCGTTTCGCGCCCGTTTTCGCGATATTGCAAAACCACCGCCTTTACCAGATCGGCCTTTGCCGAAAAATGGTAATGGATGCTGGCATTGGTGACACCCAGGGTCTTGGAAATATCGGCATAGCTAAAGCCGTTATATCCGCCATTGGCGATCAGCAATCTTGCAAGATCCATGATCTCGAGTGCTTTGGATGATGTTTTCTGGTTCATGTGAAAAACTTACTTACTAGTTAGTAAGATGACAACCATCAAAATGAACAACGTTCTGCCAATCCGCGCATACTGGCCCGTCCACAATGGCAAACCCGTTAAATTTCCATTTTAAAATCAGCATCTTACCTAAAAACAACATTCCAAAATGCCGTCAAACACCATTCCGTGAGCACGACGTGAACTTCCAGTTTAGCCACTTCGCCTGGCAAAAACAGATAGAATCAGCCCCAAAACCATGTCGCACGGCGGCGGCATTACCAACGCCTGCAAAACTGCCATCAGCCCGCACCCGCTTATTTCACCCCTTTGGCCTGAGCAGCGATATCAAGATAGCGTCGGACAATAGGCGACACCTGATGACGTGCCGATAAAATTGCCGCCTGCGAGGTTTGCCGGGCATCGGCCAGCGGCACATAACACATTCCGGCGATTCTGATTTCCGAAAGGGTTTCGGGCACAACGGCAATACCCAGGCCCGCCGATGCCATTGTCAAAACGGTCAGGGTATTGGCAACATGGGTAATATGTTGCGGCATATATCCCAAAATCGCGGCGATATGATGCAAATGATCGCCGTCATCCTCGCCCAGGGCATAAATGACAAAGCGTTCATCGCGCAGCGCATCGGCACGGATTGCTGGTTGGCTGGCAAGGGCATGGTCGGGCGACAGTGCCACGACAAAGGGCCAGGCGCCGGTGGGCTGGCATAAAATATCGGGGTGCCGGGGTGTGTTGAAATCGGGGACATAGCCGATATCAAGGGTGCGATGCATGATCTGGTCGGCCTGTTTGCGGGCGGGCAATTCGCATAATTCAATGCTGACATCCGGGCAGGCCGCACGAAACTGGCGTAAATCCTGCGATAAAAGACCACTGAAAAACGCATTGCCGACAAAGCCGATGCGAATACTGCCCAATTCGCCCTTTGCTGCCCGCCTTGCGGCATCACGGGCCTGATTGGCCTGATCCATGATCTTTTGTGCTTCGGGCAGAAATATCTGCCCCATGGGGGAAAGGGCCACCTGCCGGCTGGTCCGGTCAAACAGGGCACCGCCCAGTTCTTCCTCCAGCGCCTTGATCTGAATGCTAAGGGCGGGTTGGGCAATATTCAGCCGTGCAGCAGCACGGCCAAAATGCATTTCGCTGGCAACCGCAAGAAAATACCGGACATGCCGCAATTCCATGACGCGCAATCCATAAATTTTAGATATCAATAATTATATAAACGGCATTGGAAAATATCAATTAACCGGCAGAGCATGGGCCCATCACCCCAACAGGAAAGTGCACCCCATGCCAAGTTTTGACCGTATTGATGTTCACCAGCATATTATTCCGCCGCATTGGGCCGATGCCCTGCAAAAACATGGCGGCGACCCATCGGGCTGGCATATGCCGGAATGGTCGCCCGCAAAGGCGATTGAATTTATGGATCGCCTGCAAATCAAAACCGGTATTTTATCGCTTACCGCGCCGGGCATTGCCGGATGGCAAGGCGATGCCCGTTGCGATATGGCCCGTGCGGTAAATGATTATAGTGCCGATCTGGTCAGCCGTGACCCGCAGCGGTTTGGCAATTTCATTACCCTGCCCCTGCCCGACATTGAAAATGCCCTGCGCGAGATTGACCGTGGCTTTGACGAGCTGAATGCCGATGGCGTTGTATTGCTTAGCAATTATGACGGGCTTTATCCCGGTGATGCCGCCTTTGAACCGGTTTGGGCGGCGTTGAATGCGCGCAAGGCCGTTGTTTTCATCCATCCGACCAAGCCCTTTGGCCTTGATGTGATTAGGGGCATGCCTGCGCCGACACTCGATTACCCGTTTGATACCACCCGCCTTGCCGTGCAACTGGTATTTAACGGTGTCACCCGGCGCTATCCTGATGTGAAAATCATTCTGTCCCATGCCGGTGGCTTCCTGCCTTATGCAGCGCAACGCTTTGCCGAACTTGCAACCGCGATCTGCGAAGACATTACCGATGCCAATGCCGTGCTGGAAGAATTTCGCCGCTATTATTTCGACACTGCCCTGTCATCGAGCCAGTTTGCCCTGCCCAGCCTGCTAGCCTTTGCCAAACCGGGGCATATCCTGTTTGGCAGCGATTTTCCCTATGCCCCGGCGCGCATTGGTAAATCCTTTGCCGATCAGCTTGATGCGTCACCCCTGATCAGCGCGCCGGAAAAAGCCGCCATTAATCGCCAAAGCGCACTGGCCCTGTTTCCGCGCCTGGCAGGCTAATTTCCCCCCACCAGTAACCACATAAAAAGGGCGGCATTCCCCAACGGATGCCGCCCTTGTGTGTGCAAACCGCCTTTAACCCAGATTGCACTGGTGGCTGGCATGGCCCGCCGCACCGGTTAGTTTTAATTGCCGGGCCTTGAAGCGTTCGGCAACCCAGTCACTGGCCAGCAATATCCCCTCGGCCTTGCGCAAATCACGATGCACAATCAGCCAGATATCGGAATTCAGCGCTGAAATCGGTTGGGACACCCGCACAAGCGCCGGGTCATCATCGCCCAAAAAGCACGGTAAAATGCCCGCACCAATGCCACTGCGCATGGCATGTTGCAACATTGGTGTGGTGCCCGCACGAAAAACCGGTTTGGCATCGCCCAGATGGCCCAATATCCAGCGCTGGCTTTCATAAAGGTCGAATTCTTCGGCAAAGCACGCCCAGGGCGCATCGATAAAAATGCGATCCCGCGTCATGGCCAGCATGCTTGCCGCCAGCGAGGGCGCGGCATAAACCGCACAGGCAATGGAACCCAACCGCCGTGTAACAAAATCGCCGGTCAAAGGCAGGCCGTGGCGAACGGCAAAATCAGCCTCGCGCTTGGTTAAAAGCTGCGTGTCATCGGACTGACGAATTTCCAGAAACAGGCCTTCGGGCCGAGCGCCAATTTCGCCCGATAAAAACAGGGCCGACCACGGGCTGGCGGTCAGGCGTACCTGCCGGTCGCGCACACCGGAAATCGCATCACCCTGGCGGTGAAAGGCAAGGGCTGCGGTTTCCATCGCTTCGGCACGCGGCATCAGATCGCGCCCGGCATCGGTCAGGCGCAATCCTTCGGGCAAGCGGTCAAACAGGGTTACAGCCAGGCTTTCTTCCAATGCCGAAAGATGCCGCCCCACCGTGGGCTGGCTGATCCCCATTTCCATTGATGCGGCGCGCAGGCTACCGGCACGGGCAATGCCCAGAAACATGCGAATATGATCCCAATCCGGTGTCTTAGCGCTTAGCATTTCGTCCTGCCCTGATACTTGAAACAAACATTATCGCCCCCGCCCGCCAATCGCCAATCGCATTGCCATAACAACCGGGCAACAGCCCCGGTATGGCTGGCATTTCGCATCGTAATTTCATCGGCCCAAATGGGTGATACAAAAATGAATAACCACACCCAAAAACAAAGCATAGATATTCATTTCTGAAACAGCAACACTGGGCATGTTCATACAAATTCGAGAATTTTCATATGCCTGTTTTGCTGCTGCTTGTTTTAACCACTGTCACATGGGCCACATTGCTGGTGGCAAACCGTGTTGCCCTGCTGCAATTCCATGCCGATGCCTATGCCATGACCTGCTGGCAACTGGCATTTGGCGGGCTGGCATTGATCATTCTTTCACCGGGCCGGGCGATTCCCTGGCGGCAGTTTTCCATGCCGCTTAACTGGTTTTATGGTTTTCTGCGCGTTTTGACCGGTGTGACCTGGACGGCGGCTTTGATTTATATTTCATCGCCGCAAAGTGGCATTTTGTCGCAAACCGGGATGCCGATGGCCGCCCTTGCCGCGACTTTTATTCTGGGGCGCCCACCGCATAAAAGCGAATGGATGGGCCATATCGTATTGCTGATCGGTGCGGGCTGGATGGCCTGGCACCTGCCCGGCGGTTTTTCCAACCCGGCAGTATGGCTGATGCTGGCAAGCGAGGTTACGGCGATTTCATCCTCGGTCGTGGCGGAAAAACACCCGCATAACCAGGTGACCGATAGCTGGGCGCATTTGCGCTTTACCGGGGTGCTGTTGCTGATCACATCGGTCATGTTCCTGATTTTCCCGCCGCTGATCGGGCTGGTCGCGCCAATTGATCTGCCGTCGCTGTCGCTGGAAAACTTCTTTGGCCTGCCAACACTTTTATCAGGGCTGGTGATTGGCGCGCTGTTGCGCGGCCCGGCAATGGTGCTGACGTTACGGTCCATCAAGCTGGCCGGAATTGAAACATACATCCTTGCCACCAGCTTCCTGCCCTTTGTCCTGTTGGGGATAGAGGCCATTGCCGCGCGCTTCACAACAACGCCCAGCCCCAAACCCGATAGCGTTTTCTGGATCTGTGCGGGGCTGGTCACCACCGGCATTATCATGATCACCCTTAGCAAACGGCAGGGTGCCAAAAACAAAACCGCCCGCCTTGCAACACGGGCAGCCACCCCGGCCACCGCCGCAGCCCAGCAACAATAAACACCCCTCCCCCGCCCCACGGGACAGACGGCGCCAGACGATCGGCGTCGTCTGTTTTTTTATGGGCACAGGATGGGGTGATGAATAATGCCAGCAGGCTTAAAACCACCAACAGCCCGACGGCTACAGCCTCAATGCACGTGTCAGTCCGCCCCGAATCACCCCACCCCCACTGGCTTGAAAATCCCCCCAAAAAACCAAAACCCCCGAACTGCAACAGCAATTCAGGGGTTCGGCAAACCGCGCAGGCGGGGTCGGGGGGGGGGAAGAACATGCGCGGTTTATAAGGGGGCCGATCAAACAAAACAGGGTTGATCGGCCAATGTCGTTATCCGTTAGTGGGCCGGGGCAGATGCCCCCTGTGTTTGCGGTTTCTTTGCCAATGGCAGCAGGATCAATGCGACCACAAAGGCCGCCGCCATGACCAGATGCACATCGTTAAAGGCAATCATGGTGGATTCACGGGTCAGAATATTGCCAATCGATTTCATCGCGGCCGATGCCGGTTCGGCAATGCCAAGGGCATCGTAACGGGCGGTCAATGTATTCAGGTATTTCTGATACATCGGGTTCGCCGGATTGATATATTCTGCCATATGCGTCCAGTGCAGGTCGGACCGGTTATCAAGCAGGGTGTTGATACAGGCCAGACCAATGGCACCACCAAGGTTACGCGTCAGGTTAAACAGGCCCGATGCGTTTTTGATTTTGTCGTGCGGCAGGGTCCCCAATGCCAGATTGGTAATGGGCAACATGCAAAACATCAGGGCAAAACCACGGATCGCCTGGGGAACCAGCAGTTCATCAAAGCCAAGCTGGCTGTTTTGAAACCCGTTCAGCCCCACACCAAGTGCAAACAGCGCCAATCCAAACCCCAGCAAAACCCGGGGTGGCAAAACCTTCATCAGGCGGCCGGCAATCGGGGCGGACAGAAACTGGCAAATGCCGGTTACCGCCATGATGGTGCCGATTTGCAAGCTGTCAAATCCACGCACACGGGCCAGTTCAAGCGGCAGGATATAAACACTGCCATAAAGCCCGATACCCAGCGTGAAACTGAAGATACAGCCCATGGAAAAGTTTCGATCCGCAAAGGAACTGAGATCAACGATCGGCTTTTCATAGGTGAACATGCGCCACAGGAAATATAGCCCTGACAACGTACAGATCACCGCACCATAGGTAATGGCCTGATCATCAAACCAGTCATTTCGCGGGCCTTCATCGAGCACATATTCCAGACTGCCCAGAAACGCCGCCATCGCCAGCAGGCCTTCAAAATCAAAGCCCTTGAGAAGCGAACGGTCGCCCTTGTCGATGCGCAGGGTCATGGCAACCACGGCACCAACCAGAATACCGGGCACAACGTTAATCAGGAACAGCCAGTGCCAGGAAAGCGACTGCGTCAGATAGCCCCCCAGCGTCGGCCCGACGGTAGGTGCCATCGTCGCGATCAGGCCGATCAGGACACTGGCCCCGTTCTGCCGGGATTTGGGGAAAATGATATAGGTGGTGGCGAACACCGTCGGGATCATCGCGCCGCCAAGGAAACCCTGAAGTGCGCGAAACAGGATCATGCTGTTGATCGACCAGGCCATAGCGCTAAAGACGCTCATGATCGTAAAGCCTGCCGCCGACAGCACAAACAGCCAACGGGTGGAAATCAGCCGTGACAAAAAGCCAGAGAGCGGAATCATCACCACTTCTGCGATCAGATAGGATGTCTGAACCCAGCCAATTTCATCGGGGCTGGCGGACAAACCTGCCTGAATATCTTCAAGCGAGCTGGCAACGATCTGAATATCAAGGATCGCCATGAACATGCCGATGACCATTGCGATCCAGCCGATGAAATGCATGGGATCAACATGGTCCGGCCCCTGCGGAGCACCGCCGCCCGGCTTGCCGCCGCCAGCGCCATTACCCGCACCTGCCCCGCCACCATGACCGGCATTTGCCGGTACGCTGGTCGTATCACCCTGTGCATCGGCGGTTTTGCCGGTTACCGGCACCGATGTATGGGGTTTGTGTGCCGGCAGGCTGGCATTCGGGCTGCCGGTTGGGCGGGCTGTTACCGTTGCAGCCGGTTCGGCCTGCGCGGTTGTAACATGACTGGTGACACCGCGATCGGCCGGGTCGGCACGAAGGCTGCCAGTTTGGTCAGGCGCAGACAGGGCCGCGTCATCTGCCGGGCTTTGTGCGCCGGAAGCATCGCTGGCCATATCCTGGTCCTGTTTCATTTCCCGGTCCTGTTTCATTTCCCGTTCCTGATCCCGGTTGTCATCAACCATTATTGCCGCTCCGATACTTCGCGGATCTGGGCCTGATCCGGGGCAAGGCCCGTGCCCGCGGCATGCATTTCGCCCGAGGCATCACGCACATCAACATTCACCACCACCGAAAGGCCGGGACGCAGGGCGTTGGCAACGGGGCTGGGGTCAAGTTTGATGCGGACCGGGACGCGCTGGGTAATTTTGGTAAAGTTGCCCGTTGCGTTTTCCGGCGGCAGCAGGCTGAACTGTGCGCCTGTGCCCGGTGCGAAGCTTTCGATGACGCCGGTAATTTCGGCATCCGGGAAGGCATCAACCTCGATATTGACCTTCTGGCCCGGGGCCATATGGCCGATCTGGGTTTCCTTGAAATTGGCAACCGCATAAACGCCGGGCAGCGGCACCAGAACAGCAAGCTGCTGACCGGGCTGCACCAGGGCACCAAGCTGCACCGAACGATTGCCAATGACGCCATCAAACGGCGCAAAAAGGCGGGTATCGTCAAGCGACTGCTGGGCAAGGTCAAGATCAGCCTGGGCTTCGGAAACGGCCCGTTCAGACTCGACCTTTTGTGCCTTGAGCACTTCAAGCTGGCCCTGCTGAACAGCAAGGGTTGCCTTCGACGCCGTGACCTGTGCAATCGCCTTGTTACGATCGGCCACTGCGTAATCATATTTCTGGCGGCTGGCCGCACCCTTTTTGACCAGGTCTTTATACCGGTCAAAATCTTCGGCGGTTTTATTCAGGTCAACCTGGGCGATGGCGACATTGGCCTGTGCCTGATCGATGGATGCCTGTTGCAGGGCAATCTGTTTGTCCATCGTATCAAGGGCGGCAATGTGCGATTCCAGCGCAGCTTTCGCCTGGTCATATTTCGCCTGATAGTCGGCATCGTTGATCACCATCAGAAGGTCACCCTTCTTGACGGTCTGGTTATTTTCAACCAGCAGCCGGTCGATATAGCCCGAAACCTTCGGCGATACGGCCACCTGGTCGGCATGAAGATAGGCGTTGTCGGTTTCTTCGTGGTAGCGACCTTCCGTCGCCCAGTAGAAGCCGTAATACGCACCGCCACCAATTGCAGCTAGGGCAATAATCGGCAGCAGGATTTTTTTGACGCTCATTTTGTCTCTTTGTTCCTTTTGGTATTGATCAGTACCATTTCGTGCAATATGGTACCCACCAGTACCTTTGGTCAAGTTTTAAATTGACCCAAAAATGGAATGGCACCTTGTCCGAAACGAAAAAAATTGATCCACGCACGGAAAAACGGCGGGAAGCGATCATCGAAGCGGCCCGCGAACTATTCTGTGAACATGGGCTGTCTGGAACGACCCTGGAAATGATCATCGCCGAAGCTGGCGGATCACGACGCACCATCTATGAATTGTTTGGCAACAAGGATGGTGTGTTTGAGGCCGTGATTCGAAATTGCACGGGCCGCGTGACCAAAATCATGCGCGACCTGCCCATTTCGGAAAAACCGCTGCGCGAAACGCTGATCGACTTTGGCGAAAACCTGATGACGGTTCTGACCCAGTCCGACACATTGCGCTATATGCGCATGTTTCTGGGCGAGGTTCCGCGTTTTCCGCATCTGGGCCGTGTCTTTTATGAAAGCGGGCTTATGACCGGGCGTCGCCTGCTCAAGGAATATTTTGAACAGCAGATCAAGCTGGGCCGTTTCCCCAATCATGACCCGGAACAGGCAGCACGCTTTCTGGTCAGTCTGATCAAATCCGATTACGACATTCGCCAGCTTTCATTCGTGGGCTGGGAACCGCGCACGGGTGATTTGAACGAACATGTCACCCTGGCTGTGGACATGTTTCTGGCCGGATACGGGCTGGGCAAGCCAATTACCGACCAGAAAGAAACCCAAAGCCCACAACTGCGCCAGGCGGAATAACCGGCAAAGGCCGCACACCCGGCAATGCTACGCGTAAGACACCCCTTTATATAAAGGCAGTTCCGATGGTGGGGCTTTGCCTGTTTTTTCGTGTCTGAAACCTGCCCAAACGGGCGGTTTTCCGCGCAGATCGTTTTTTGTTAAATTATCTTGCGCAGGAAGTTGTGCGAGCCTATTTGATTTTGCGCGCGCATCCTGTATGTTGCGATCTCCCGACGCGGCCAGGGCGCTCCCTCGCGCGCCGGATAGTTTGACCCACCTTGTCAAATGGCAGCCGCGCTGATACCTGGCAGCGGCCAGAAAGGGAGTATTTTATGAGCAAGATTCAAGTGAAGAACCCGGTCGTCGAACTCGACGGCGACGAAATGACCCGCATCATCTGGGACTTCATCAAAAACAAACTGATCCTGCCGTATCTCGACATTGACCTGAAATATTACGATCTTTCGGTCCAGAAACGTGACGAAACCAACGACCAGATCACCATTGATGCTGCAAATGCCATCAAGGAACATCGCGTTGGCGTCAAATGCGCAACCATCACCCCTGATGAGCAGCGCGTTGAAGAATTTGATCTGAAGAAAATGTGGAAATCGCCGAACGGCACCATCCGCAACATCATTGGCGGTACTGTTTTCCGTCAGCCGATCATTTGCTCGAACGTGCCGCGCCTGGTTCCGGGCTGGACCCAGCCGATCGTTATCGGCCGTCACGCTTTCGGTGACCAGTACCGTGCGACCGACTTCAAGGTTCCCGGTGCAGGCAAGCTGACGATTAAGTTCCAGCCGGCAGACGGCGGCGAGCCGATCGAACATGAAGTGTTCGATTTCCCGTCTTCGGGTGTTGCAATGTCGATGTACAACCTTGATGACAGCATCAAGGGCTTTGCACGCGCTTGCATGAACTATGGCCTGTCGCTGGGCTGGCCGGTTTACCTGTCGACCAAAAACACCATCATGAAAGCTTATGATGGCCGTTTCAAAGACCTGTTCCAGGAAGTTTTCGACGAAGAATTCGCCGACAAGTTCAAAGAAGCCGGTATCACCTATGAACACCGCCTGATCGACGACATGGTTGCATGTGCGATGAAGTGGAATGGTGGTTTCGTTTGGGCCTGTAAGAACTATGACGGCGACGTTCAGTCTGACACCGTTGCGCAGGGCTTTGGCTCGCTGGGTTTGATGACCTCGGTTCTGATGACGCCGGACGGGCAGACCGTTGAAGCAGAAGCAGCACACGGCACCGTTACCCGCCACTACCGTCAGCACCAGCAGGGCAAAGAAACCTCGACCAACCCGATTGCATCGATCTTTGCCTGGACCCAGGGTCTGAAATACCGTGGCGAATTCGACGATACCCCGGAAGTTGTCAAATTTGCTGAAACCCTTGAAAAAGTCTGCGTTGACACCGTCGAAGCTGGCTTCATGACCAAGGACCTGGCACTGCTGATCGGCCCGAACCAGAAATGGCTGACCACCAACCAGTTCCTCGACAAACTGGACGAAGGCCTGAAAACCGCAATGGGCATGTAATTGCCCGGCAGGTTTGCCTTTGAAAATACGAACCCCGCCAGATTTTGTTCTGGCGGGGTTTTGTTTTGGCGGCCTGGCAAATGATAGTGCAAGGCCGCTGGCTGCTATGAACACCGGCCTTCACCTATCCCTGCCCATCAGGGCTGGGCGGTTGGACGGACAATGATTTCGCCCACATCAACATCGTCGGGTTGTTCGATGGCAAAGGCCATGGCACGTGCTAGCGCATCGGGCGAAATGGCAATATCGGTGCCTGCTTTTTCAAGGCGTTCGCGCATTGCGGGGTCGGTGATGTGGCTGGCAAAGGCAGTTTGTGTCATGCCCGGCGATATCACGGTCACACGAAAATCCCTGCCCGCTTCCTGGCGCAGCCCTTCGCAAAAGGCGCGCACGGCAAATTTCGTTGCCGAATAAACCGATTGCCCGGCAACGGTTTTATGCGCCGCCGTTGATGCCGTGGTGATGATATGGCCGCTTTTTTGCGCACGGAAAATCGGCAAAACCGCCGCAACACCGTACAGCACGCCTTTCAGGTTGATATCGACCATGGCATCCCATTCCGCCACCCTTAACTGGTCCAGCATCGAAATCGGCATCACACCGGCATTGTTGATCAAAACATCAACCTGCCCATAGGCCGACAGGGCCGCTGCCACCAGGGCGGAAACCGACGCTGCATCGCTGACATCCACAATCTGGCTTTGACAGATCCCCCCTGCGGCGGTGATTTCGTTTTGAATGTGCGAAAGCCGTTCCTGGCCACGCGCGCCAATCATGAGCCGCGCACCTTTGGCCGCCAGCAAGCGTGCCGTGGCCGCGCCAATACCGCTGCTGGCCCCGGTCAGGACAATAACTTTTCCGTCGATACCTGCTGTCATGGTTAATCCTTTTCATTGTCATGGCATGAACCATCAAAACAGCAGATATTGCGCAATTGGATTGGATGATCTATGCATAGATATCCATATTCATCCACTGAACGTCCAAATCATGGATCCATTTTCCCAGATATTTTCCCTGCTTGCGGTTAAATCCGCCGCCACGGCACGCTTTGAAGCGGGCGGGAAATGGGCATTGCGGTTTCCGGCAAAGCCCTATCTGAAATTCAACGCGGTGCTGGAAGGTGAAAGCTGGATCACCCTGCCCGGCAGCGCGCCCTGCAAGCTGGAACGTGGCGATACATTTTTAATGGCGGACGCGCCTGAATTTATTATTTCAAGCGCCCCTGACATTCCGGCACAGGAAGCCGCGACGGTACTGGATCATCTGCCGCCCAATATTTTGCATTTTGGCGGGAAGGAAACCGTCATGATCGGGGGTGGCTTTGTTTTTGAAGAAAATGACGCCCGCTTTTTGCTGGGCATGCTGCCGAAATTTGTGCTGATCCCCGCCCACCAGGCCGAGGCCGAAGCCCTGCGCACCACCCTTTCATTGTTAAATGCAGAACTAACCAGCCAGCAAGGTGCTATGGGATCGTCGCTTGTGACTCGCAGGCTTGCCGATATTTTGCTGGTACAGGGTATGCGTGCCTATGGCATGCAAAAACAGGGCAGTGACACGCAAGGCTGGATTCGTGCATTGGCAGACCCGCAGATCGGCCGGGTATTAACCCATATTCATCGCGATTTGGGTGCCACATATAGCGTGCAGGAACTTGCAACAATGGCGGGCATGTCACGGTCAGGCTTTGCCCTTCGATTTCGCAATCTGGTGGGATATGCCCCGCTGGAATATATTTGCCACTGGCGCATGCAAATTGCGCGAAATGACCTGCGTGATCCCAATCTTTCGATTGCCGATCTTGCCGCACGCCTTGGTTACGGGTCGGAAAGCGCATTTGGCAATGCTTTCAAACGGGTATTTGGCACATCACCGCGTGCCTATTGGCAAAATAGTGACATGAACGCGCACGACACGCCGCGATCCCCCTTTACCAGCCAGACCGAAACGGCATTTTTCCCGGCACGGTAAAGACATCAGCCATCGGCAAATCAAACATGGACCGGCGAATTAACCGGGCAACGACACGACAGACCACAACAGACAAAAAAGAACCCCGCCAGTAAAGACTGGCGGGGTATTAGTTTGCACGTGTCCCAACGAGCGGCAGGGCTCAGAAACGACAGAATCAAACGTTTCGAGCCATCAGGTGCCGCTGGTCCCGGTCGTGCTTCCCGTGACACCTTGTGCGCCTTTCGGCGCGGCAGCAGCGGGGCATGCCCCGTCACCGCATAATTTCGTTGCTGGCTCGTTCGCCACCAGGTCTTTGTTTTGCCCGGCTTTTTGTGGCGATGGTTGCCAGCCATCCCTGATAAACTTACGTTCCTGTTCGGGTCCAATGTCCGACCCGGCCGGTGCGCCAAACACGTGCCAAATGACATGGGGCAAATCCCCCGCCATACCTGGAATGTCCCGGATGCCAGGCGGCAAATCGCCAGATGCGACTGCGCCCGCGCCCCGAAATACTGTTCCGGTATGCCCTTTCGCCACCGTGTCATTTTGCGGCAATGAACCATTATCTGGCGCACCAACCGTGTCGTCCCCATTGGGAGACGGGCCAGATACGGGCGACCCCGCACCTGACCAACCATTTGCACCATCACCAAATGCAGCCCCCGCTGCCGGTACTGGTACACAATTCGTAAAATCCTCTGCCGGTTCGTCCGTCGACGTGGAAAAAGGCCAAAAGCCACCACGCGCCGTATGGGCCGACAAAGGCGTTACTGCCAGAATGATCATCGCCAGCCCGCCAAAGGCGCCTCGCAATAACCATTTAAGCAGCGCCATCTGTCCCTGGGACATCCGCGTTCTCCCGATGCGAAACCCCGATTTTGTCTGCTTTCAGGGGAACAACGTTCACGTTGCCCTATTTCTTCCAAAAACTTTTTAAAAAATATTCGGAATAAAAATTCGCCCCCGTGCGTTGTCCCTTCAAACGACTTATCTGGATGCCATGCAGACACATAGGTTCGACCCGGCCCTACGCGACGAAATGTCCCGTTTGTTGCCACGCATACTACGTTTTGCCCGGTCCCTGACCCGCGATGCCGCGGCAGCAGAAGACCTGGTTCAGAACGCCTATATGAAGGCTGTTGAAAGCCTTGCACAATTTACGCCCGGCACGCGCCTGGATAGCTGGATGTTCAAAATTGTGCAAAACACCTGGATCGACGAAAAGCGACGCGCCCAGCGCAGCGGCAATGTTATTTCGCTGCAGGATGCCCGCGACGCCGGAATGCCGGTTCAGGGCCATGGTGGCAATGACCGCGTATTTTTACGCGCTGCCCTGGCAACTTTGCCCGCGGACCAGCGATCAGCGCTGACACTGGTTCTGATTGAAGGTTACAGCTACCGCGAAGCTGCCGAAATATTGAAGGTGCCCGATGGCACAGTGATGAGCCGCGTTGCCCGCGCCCGCCGTGCGCTGGTTGATTTGCACGACGCCGATCTTGCTGTACCACCGCGCGATATTAAACGGGGGATTCCATGACTGCGATCATTACACCCAATGATGATTTGCTGATATCGGCCTATCTGGATGACGAACTGGACGCGCATACCCGCGAAAAGCTTGAAACCCGGCTGGAGCATGACGCTGCCCTGCGCGAACGCCTTGAGATTATGGCCCTGCAGGCCGACGAACTGGAAGCTGGCCCCAGCGACGAGGTTGTACCGGCCCAGTTGCAAAACCGGATCAACGCGATTCTTGATGCCGGATTTGGTGTTAACAGCACCAGCGATGCTGGGCCGAATGATGCCTTCATCACCGGCGAAAAGTTTGTTTTCCCCAAATCCACGCCGATGGATGGTGAAAAATCCTATCAGCAGCGCCACGAACTGGCCCTGCGCAATTACCTGAATAACCGGGAACAGGCGCAAAAAGCGGCAACCGATACCACCAACAACGACATGGTGGCCGATAACGCGGCTGAAAATACTGCGCCTGTATCGGCAAGCACGGCATCCGGCCCTTCGTCTTCGCGTGCGCTGGTGCGCCAGGGTGAAACCGGCCTTCGCCCGATTAACGATATAACCGGCGAAGATGATGGCAAACAGGCGATCAGCACCGTAAAGGGCTGCAATGATGGTGCAGGCCATTATCGCAACCCGTCGCCCGTGCTGGCGCGCTGGTGGGCGGGTGCCGGGGTGGCAGCAGCCCTTGCCCTGGCATTTTGTGCCGGTGGCTGGTACGAGCATAACAATCTGCAAATCGAACCGGTGATTGCGGCCAATGGCACGGATACCAAGGTGGATAATGCCGGGCTGGATATGCTGATCAACGAAACACTGGAAACCACGCAAAGCGGCCAGATCAAACATGCCGCCCTTGCCACCAATTCGGAAAAGATCGGCAAAACATCGATCGAACCGTTGCGCACCTTTCAGTTACAGGGCCGGTTCTGCCGCGAATATCGCGCCGATATTGACCTGGGGCAGGATAAACCCATCACCTTTTTTGGCCGCGCCTGCCGCGACCCCAAGGAAGGCTGGCAAACCGTTTATCGCCTCTTCCCGGGATCAGCCATCGACCTTGGCCCCGAACCGCTGGCAGCACACCAGAACCTGTAAGCGGAACATATTTGGTCACGCGCGACTTACAGCGTAACGTGGCAATGCCGGCCTGAAGGCACATAAAGAAAAACGGGCGAAGGATGCATGATCCTTCGCCCGTTTTTTATTCGGCTAACGCCGCCCTGCTATAAGCAGGGAAAAATGCACAGTTTAGCCTCAGCCCACAGCCTTTTCCCGCACGAAGCGGCCACGCTGATAATCCTCGAAAGCCTGCATCAGTTCCTCGCGGGTATTCATCACGAACGGGCCGTGCCGGGCGATGGGTTCGTCGATTGGCGTTGCCGCAACCAGCAACAGACGCCCGCCTTCCTTGCCGCCTTTCAGCAAAACCGAATTCCCGTCCTTTAATACGGCAAGGTGATGGGTCGGCACATTGCGCCCCGCAACCTCGGCATCACCGATAAAGACATAGGTAAAGGCAGCGTGCCCTTCGGGAACCGGCAGGGTGACTTCGGCACCGGCTGCAAGTTTGACATCCATGAAAACCGGATTGGTCACAATGCCCGAAACCGGGCCGGTTTTACCAAAGGCCGAACCGGCGACCAGGCGAATATCAACGCCATCTGCCGGGCTGATTTCAACCACGCTGTCAGCTTCAAGGTTCTGATAGCGCGGGCGACGCATTTTGTCTTTGGCGGGCAGGTTGATCCAAAGCTGAAAGCCCTGTAGCAGGCCATCTTCCTGTTCCGGGGTTTCAGAATGGATAATGCCGCTTCCCGCAGTCATCCATTGCACGCCGCCGGAGCGCAAAATACCCTCGGAGCCAATGCTGTCATTATGGCGCATCGCCCCTTCGACCATGTAGGTCACGGTTTCAAAGCCACGATGCGGATGTTCGGGAAAGCCTGCGATATAATCGTCGGCATTATCACTTGATATGGAATCAAGCATCAGGAACGGGTCAAGCATCGGCAATGCTGGCGACCCGACAGAGCGTTTAAGCCGCACCCCTGCCCCGTCCGAGGTATCAAGCGCACGAATGACGCGTGCCACTTTGCGCAGGTTCAAGTCTTCATTTTCCATCGGGATGGCTCCCTTCGATCTGGTTTGCCACCGCCATCCGGCGGTGAATACTTACCCCGAATGTGGCACAAAACCACGCCTGAACAACCGTTTTTCAGGCATCTTATTGTTTCCACAAACAGGGCAATCGCCGGTTTTTCAGCCCTGCTGTAGCGATACCGATGCCTCGAAAGCCCGCAGGCGTTTGTAGATGGATAGAAGTTCGATAATCGTTGTCCAGGCATTAACCAGATACTGGAACGATCCCGACACCTGACCAAAGGCATTTAACACCTGCTGCAATACGCCAAAGGTAAAACCGATTGTTGAGCCAGCCGCAATGGTGGGAATTAAAATGGCCATGGCAAACACATTATCGGCCTGCAGATAAAGCCCGCGAAAAACATTGAAATAGGTGTAGTGCCAGTAAAGCCGGAAATAGTTTTGCCGAACAAAACCAAACAGTTCACGCATGGTTACCGGATCGGCACGTTCGGCATGGTCTTCGCCGTAAACCAGTTCCTTACGATAGGCCGCCTCGACCCGCTGGTTATGAAATTCAAGCCCGGGTAGCTTGATACCGACAAGTGCCAGCAACAATGTCCCCAGCACCGACCAGACAATGGCGGCAGTGACCAGGGGTGCGGGAATTTCCCCCACCAGTGGCAGGCTGGTAACATATTTTGATAGGCCCCAAAGCAGCGGCAAAAACGCCACCAGCGTCATGACGGAACCAACCAGTGAAATGCCAAGCCCTTCCATCACGCTGGCAAAGCGCATGGTGTCTTCCTGCACACGCTGGGCCGCGCCCTCGGTCTTGCGGAGTTTTTGCCAGTGCGCCATGTAAAAATCGTTCATGGCCGTGCGCCAGCGAAAAATCCAGTGGCTGACCAGAAAGCGCGTTACAACAAACAGGAACATCGCACACAGGGCAATTTCGGCAAATTGCCAGATCAGCCGGTACAGATCGACGGCCTGAACCACCGCCTTACCCGACAGGGCATTTTGCACATCATCGAAAAACGGGCGGCGCCAGTTATTGATGGCAACCGAAACCTCGACATCGAAAAAGGTGGTAAAAATGATAAAGGCAGAGCCAAAAACCGACCATAGCTGCCATGGACTGGATGAAAAAAGCCGCCAGGCACCCCCAAAAAGGCCAACGGCAATAAAATAATAAATGCAAAACCACAGGAAGGTCGGAGTCAGGAAATAGTCGATGCCAACCACATCACCATCGGCCGGTGTAGCCACCCCAAGGCCCAAATAGTGCCCCCAATGATCGCCGCCGCCATACCATATTGTCGCAGCAAGGGCCGTCCAGATTAGGGCGCTGGTGAAAAACAGCCGGGGCTTGGGAAAAAAGGACTGAAACACGTGCATGCTCCGTTTTTCAAGCTGATATTGAAAATCCAGATGCGCCCGAACCAAGGCATTTCCGCGACGTGATTATGGTAATTGCGCCAAAAATCGCCCTAATTTCAAAATAATTCCAAATTCCCGAAAAACCCTGCAAATTCAGGCCCTAAAACGCGAAATGCCGCACCGGATATGTAACCGGCGCGGCATGACACATGTATATTTTAACGTATTCAGCTTGCCAGTTTGGCGGCAAGTTCGGCAACGTGTTTGCCCTGGAAACGGGCGATATCAAGTTCATTTGCCGAAGGCTGGCGCGAACCATCAGCCCCAGCCAGCGTCGTTGCGCCGTAAGGCGAGCCGCCGGTAATTTCGTCCATATTGGTCAGGCCAGTGCAGCTATAGGGCACACCGGCAATGACCATGCCATGATGCAGAAGGGTGGTGTGGGTGGAGGTAATGGTGGTTTCCTGCCCGCCATGCTGGGTGCCGGTAGACGCAAAAACAGACCCGACCTTGCCGATCAGCTTGCCCTGCGCCCAAAGACCGCCGGTCTGGTCAAGGAAGGCGCGCATCTGGCTGCACATATTGCCAAAACGGGTCGGCACACCAAAAATGATCGCGTCATAATCGGCAAGGTCATTCACCGTTGCTACCGGGGCATCCTGGTCCAGCTTGGCGCCAGCACCTTTTGCCACGTCTTCGGGCATTGTTTCAGGCACACGTTTAATATCGACCGTGGTACCGGCAACACCGCGCGCGCCTTCGGCAACGGCATTTGCCATCGTTTCGATATGACCATACATCGAATAATAAAGTACCAGTACTTTCGCCATTCCATGCCTCCTGTTTAATGGGTTTGCTGGCCGCATTCCGGCCAAAGCACAAACATGATGGCGCGTTTGCCCGCCCGCGAAAAGACCGCGATTGGAAACAGTCTATTTCGCCTCAAAATGGCACCCGCAACGCAAAAAGGCCGGAACATTTACTGCTCCGGCCCCGATGTGACACATGGTCATATGTTTATGTTGCAGGCTTGGGCAGCGCCCTGAAATCACATGGCGCGCCTTAGGGGACGTCCTGGCTGACAGGTCATTCCGGCGTTGCGGCCAGATAATCCACCACCTGATCGGGGAAGTCGGTAAAGACGCCATCAATGCCGGCATCATCAAACACCGCCGTCATGACAATGCGGAAATCCCCGGCCCATTTGGGCAATTGATCCGCCCGCAGGGTATAGACATGAACCGGCAGGTGGCGGCGTTGTGCGGCAACCAAAGTCGGCGACATAACAGCATGTCCATCCTGGCTAAGGCCTTCAATCACCTGGTCAAGCGACGGGCCGATGGCATCCACCACCTTGGCCATTTCGCCCACACCCTCGTCGGTTTTCAGGAAGTCAAAATCAACATCGGGGGCGATTTTCCAGCTGTTTTCACCCAGAAGCTGAACCATGCGGCCCTGATATTTCAGCTCGTTACGGATGCGTTTGGTTTCGTTCCAGTCAAAACACTGGATGTAACCGTTGGATTCCCGGGTGCCATAGCCCCACTTTTCCATCACCTTGATCACGGCCTTGGAAATATCCTGGCCCTGGGCGCGGTGCCAGGCGGGGTCCTTGATTTCGGCATAAACGCCAATATCGCGATCGGTGGATTTATTAAGGCCCTGGATCAGCTTGATTTCTTCTTCAAAGGTCGGGATTTTGAAAATGCTGTATTCCAGCGGGAAACGGTCGGTAAAAACCTGTTTGCCGGTTTTGGCATTGACCCGTTCATGGACATTCAGGCTTTTCAGTTCTGCCAGGGTAAAGTCGATGGCGTAATAACGACCATCCTTGCGGTGCCGTTTGGGGAATTTCTGCGCAACATCGGTGGTCGTATCAAGGTGGATATCGTGCATCACCACCGGCACGCCATCCTTGGACATTACGACATCCTGCTCGATAAAATCGGGGTCCATACCATAGGCAAGGGCCACCGCGGGCAGGGTATGTTCGGGCAGGTAACCCGATGCGCCGCGATGGGCAATCACCACATGATCATCGGTAACGGCTTGTGCCATTGCGCCCGATGCCGGTGCCAGCACGGCACAAAACAAACCCGCTGCCATCAGGGCCATGCGCGCACCGCGTGACCGCCCAACTTTACCGGCACGATCCCGGCCCGGCGGACAGCAGTTATGATTAAGAAGGTTCAGGCCATCGTGCCCCTTGCCCGCATATGATGGTGCACGCAGATCGTGCAGGGAACGCAATTTTCTGAATTTCCCAGTCATAACTGTTGCCATTGCGGCCATATTCGCCAGCCCTGACGCTAACATCTGCAACTCCTTAATCCCGAAACGAATTTTCGCGATACTGACGCGCACAAGAGGCAGGATCAAGGCAGTCGCATCATATATTTGCCTGTTTGTTGCTAAAACAGCGCGAATTTCGCCAAAAATTCATTTGTTTCGGCGGATTTCAAACGCTGGAAGCCGCAAAATCAGCCGGGGGCAATGCAGTGAAGGAAAAATGGCACCCGGCCCCCGCTTTTGACAGGGGCCGGGTTTGAACAATCAGCCCAGAAGCTTTTGGGCGATTTCAGCCAGGAAGTCCGGCAGGACGCGATAGCAATAAGGCGCATGCAGGCGTTCAAGGCGCTGGTGATATTCCCGGCCCCAGGGGCCGATATTAACCACCGGATATTCCAGTGCATCCGCCACCGGATGATCAACCAGTTCGCCAACCGGGGTGTTTTCAGCGATCAGTTTCGATTCGTCACTTTCTGGACATTTTCCGAAAAACGACATGTCCGAAATGCCACCAAAATAGCCACGATCAATGATTTTGGTATCATGACGCGCTTCGATCACCCGGCGCGCCGCATGGATGGCATCGATAAAATCGCGATCAAGTTTCCGGTCGGTATCAAGGTGAACGGCCGGGTAATGCAGGCTGGCATTACCGGTGATAATCGCCGGGGCCTGCAGGCGGGCCTCGGCCATGGCGGCAAGAACCAGCATGCGCGAGCGCAAAAGCGGATTATTGCTGTGGCGATATTCGTCCTCGACCGCGTTAATGCGGGCAATAGCGGCATCACCGCCCACCTTGCGGGCCATCTCAACCAGCCTTGCATAAGGAATAACATCAAGCGGGCGATAGGCCATTGGTGCGGGTTCGCCATTGGCGCTGGCATGACGGGTTGCACGATCAAACAAACGTTCCAGTGCCCGGTTTGCCGCCGTTTTAACGATTTCGGCAAATTCGGTCAGGGCATCGCTGGCTGATTTGCCCTGGATCAACCAGTTAAACGCCATCCAGACGTTTTCAGGCGTGGTGACTTCGTAATTTTCGCGCAGATCACGGCATTCCAGGCACACCGGCGGCGGCGCGCTGACACTGCGGGCATGATCCGACAGGTCGGTATTGCCTTCAATCGCCTGCATGATTTCGGCACTCATGACATGGGCGCTGATGCCATCAAACGGATAACCAACATGGGTGGGCTGGCCAACCACCATGGCGAAGGGCATGATTTTGCCAATCGACCCATGGAAAATCGCCCGGCCGATTTCGCCATTTTCATAATCGCTGCTGGCATCAAGGTTAACACCGCCAACAATATCAATATCCCAGCGGCGTACCAGTTCGGGCAGAGCATTGCGCAGGCTGCGCATACCACAGCTATTGCGTTCTTCATCGGGGGTCAGAAACAGGACCACATTGCCGCTGCGGTCCACCTGCTGCGAAAAATGTTCGAGAAACGCGATGCCCGCGGCATCACCACTTTTCATATCCAAAAGGCCACGGCCGGGAATGAAATCGCCACTTTGCAAATCGCGCAGGGCCAGTTCCTCCTTGGCCGTCAGATCCGACCGGCTGGAAAGATCCACGATCAGGGCGTCGCACAGTTCAGCCGGGGAGAAAGCCAGATGTTGCAGGTCGTGGTAATTTTCAATCGAGACCACATCAAAATGCCCGGCCATTGCCATGGTTTTGCGGCCCGTGCCCCGCACCAGTGCCACCACATTTTTGGCCATTGCCGTGCCATTGGCAACCAGGTGGCTGTCAATCACGGCGATATCATCGGGATTTTCCTGAAAATAGGGAATTTCGCGCAGCAGACCAACCAGACGATCGGCGAAATCGGCCTCGTCTTTGGTGCCGGTCACACTGGGCCAGCGCGTCAAACGTTCGGCAATGTCGCGGGTGCGGGCTTCGGGGGCCCATCGGTTTGATGCTGCGGTCATGGTTGTTTTCCTGCCCTGACTTGTTTTGATCGATGCGCCAAATTATCGCGATACACCTTCAATGAAAACGCAAGTTCAATGAAATTACGTGGTATATTCTGCCGAAATCGGCAGTTAAAATGCCGAAAACAGCAATGGATTTTGCCGATGGATGACCTTGACCGCCAATTGATTGCCGAATTGCGCATCAATGCCCGTGCATCCGTACCCAAACTGGCCGACCTGCTGGGCGTTGCCCCCGGCACGGTAAAAGCCCGCATGACACGGCTGGAGGAAACAGGGGCGATTGCCGGTTACACCGTTCGCCTGCGCGATGATGCCAGCGACGGCACCATTCGCGGCGTTATGATGATGGAGCTTTCGGGCCGCAATGTGAAGGCATTGGTGGCAACATTGCGCAAAACCCTTGGCTTTCGCACCCTTCACACCACCAATGGCGAATGGGACCTGATTGCCGAGGTCGAGGTTGGCAGCCTTCCCGAATTCAACCGCATCCTCACCCATATTCGCAGCATGGAAGGCATCGCCAAAACCGAAACCTACCTGTTTTTGGGGCCAGCGTAATTCAAGGCTGCGATATCACCTTAAACAGGGCGTTTACGAATAAATTTCTGTTCCATCACTTCGCTGCCCCATTGTGCACCCGGCCATTCGTCTTCCAGCATAAAGCCATGGGCTTCATATAGCCTGCGCGCTGCATCCAAGCCCCTGAAGGTCCAAAGGCGGGTTTGCGCAAATCCCCGGTCATCACAAAATTGCAGGGCCTTTTGCAGCAATTGCCGCCCTGCCCCTTTGCCCCGCAGGGCATCATCCATGATAAACCAGCGCAAATGGGCGGTATTTTCACCAAGGTCTTCGCCATCAATGGCGATGGAACCGGCAATGCGGCCCCCTTCCATTGCCGCCCAAATCTGATTACAGGGTGCCGCCAGCCTGCCTGAAAATTCCGCCAGCCCTGCTGCCACCCGTGCTTCAAAAAAGGCACCAAACCCTTCAGTGCGGGCATAAAAACGCCCATGCATTTCTACGACCCGGCCTATCAGCCCCGGTTGATAACCGGCAATAATCGCCACATCTTCCGCTGCGGGTGTTGGGGCATTTTCGCGCGCAGCGGCAAGCGCACCGGCATAGGCCAACAGGCCCTCGCGCACCGTGACATGGGCATTTTCGGGTAAATGCGACAGGGCCGCATGAACCTGCCGACGGGCATAATCATCAATCCGTGATAATGTCTGGCGGCCCTGATCGGTCAGGGACAAAACCTTTGCCCGGCGATCCTTCTCATCCGCCGTTTCGCGCAACATGCCCGTGCGCACCAGCTTGCCGACCAGGCGGCTGACGCTGGATTTTTCAAGCCCCAGCAAATCGCATAGATCCGACGCCTGCAACGTGCCCGAGCGACCAATTTCAATCAGGCTGTGAACGGCGGATGGCGACATATCGGTTTCCGCCAATGTCGGCCGCATGAACCCCAATTCACGCACCATCCGGCGCGACGCATCGCGGATCGGGTCAATTGTCGCATCAGAAACCATTGTCATACGGCCACCCATATAGTTGTATATTGCAACTATATGGGTGAAACCAAGCGATGGCAAAGGAAATTACGAGGCACATTTGATTTGGTTGCCCAATAGCCACGTAACCGCGCGAATGATCAGGCAGTTGACCCACCAACAAAACTTAGCCAAGGCACGCAAACGGGCTTAGCGGTTCAGCTCACCCGTCATCCTGTCCAGCCCTTCAAGGGTTAACGGATACATGCGTCCTTCCATCAGCTTGTGCAAAAGCTGGATCGAGGGGGTGTAGTGCCACCATTTTTCGGGTTGGGGATTGATCCAGGCGGCATGGCGGAAATGATCTGTCAGGCGCTGCATCCAGACCTGCCCGGCCTCGGCATTCCAGTGTTCGACAGAACCACCGGGATAGGTGATTTCATAGGGGCTCATGGTGGCGTCGCCGACGAAAACCAGTTTGTAATCGCTGGAATAGGTATTGATGACATCAAGCGTTGAAACCTGCTGGCTTCGACGCCGGGCGTTGTCCTTCCACAATCCTTCATAGGGGCAGTTGTGGAAGTAATAATATTCCAGATGCTTGAATTCGGTTTTGACGGCGGAAAACAGTTCCTCGCACACACGGACATGGTCATCCATTGACCCGCCAATATCAAACAGCATCAGAACCTTTACCGCATTGTGCCGTTCGGGCCGCATTTGCACATCCAGCCAGCCCTGACGTGCGGTTGAGCGGATGGTGCCCGCCAAATCCAGCTCATCAGCCGCCCCTGTACGCGCCCATTTGCGCAGCTTTCGCAAGGCAACCTTGATGTTGCGAGTACCAATTTCAACGCTGTCATCCAGGTTTTTAAATTCGCGCTTGTCCCATACCTTGACCGCGCGACGATGGCGGGATTTATCCTGGCCGATGCGAACACCTTCGGGGTTATAGCCATAGGCCCCAAAGGGCGATGTACCGGCAGTGCCGATCCATTTATTGCCGCCCTGATGGCGTTTTTTCTGTTCTTCCAGGCGCTGGCGCAACGTTTCCATCAGCTTGTCCCAATCGCCAAGGGACTGGACTTGCGCTTTTTCCTCGTCAGTCAGATATTTCTCGGCCAGCTTGCGCAACCATTCTTCGGGGATGTCGGCGGCTATTTCCTCGCCCGCTTCGGCCAGTGTTGACAGCCCCTTGAAATGCGCGCCAAACACCTGATCGAATTTATCAAGGTTGCGTTCATCCTTCACAAGCGACGCCCGAGAAAGATAATAGAAATCCTCAACTGAATAACCGGCAACGCCCTTTTCCACAGCCTCGATCAGCGTTAAATATTCGCGCAGGGAAACGGGAATTCGGGCTTCTTTCAGCTTGAAGAAAAAGCCGATAAACATGATCAGCGCCCTTCGCGCCGCGCCATAAAGGCCAGGCGTTCAAACAGATGCACATCCTGTTCGTTTTTCAAAAGTGCGCCATGCAGCGGCGGAACGGATGATTTGGCATCTTTGGCGCGCAGGGCTTCGGGGGGCAGGTCTTCGGCCATCAGAAGTTTCAACCAGTCCAGCAGTTCGGAGGTTGAAGGTTTTTTCTTAAGCCCGGCGACGTCGCGCATGTCGTAAAACAGGTTCAGCGCCTCGCTGACCAGGCGTTTTTGAATGTCGGGAAAATGCACATCAACGATTTGTGCCATGGTTTCGGCATCAGGAAAGCGGATGTAATGAAAGAAACAGCGCCGCAAGAAGGCATCGGGCAGTTCTTTTTCATTGTTTGATGTGATGATGACGATGGGCCGTTTGGTGGCGCGCACCATTTGCTGGGTTTCATAAACATAGAATTCCATCCGATCGAGTTCCTGCAACAAATCGTTGGGGAATTCAATATCGGCCTTGTCAATTTCATCGATCAGCAGAACCGGGGCGTCATCGGCATCAAATGCTTCCCACAATTTGCCTTTGACGATGTAATTGGCAATGTCATGGACCTTTTCATCGCCCAACTGGCTGTCGCGCAGGCGTGATACCGCATCATATTCATAGAGGCCCTGCTGGGCGCGGGTGGTGGATTTGATCGACCAGGTGATCAGCTTTTTGCCCAGCGATTTGGCGATTTCTTCGGCCAGCACGGTTTTGCCTGTGCCAGGTTCGCCTTTGACCAGAAGCGGACGCTGCAACGTGATCGCGGCATTGACCGCAACCATCAGATCATCGGTTGCGACGTAGTTTTCCGTACCCTGAAATTTCATTTTTGCCCTGCAACATAAGTTGACGTTTACGTTAACCTACGCTGCAAAGCGGCAATCGGCAAGCCCCGCCCCGATAAAACCCGGCAAAGGGCCATAACCCTGATTTACAGCACTAGGATTATCACGGCGTAAAGGTCATTTGTTCGCGCAGGCGCTGGGCGATGAAATCCACACAAAGTCTGACCTTGGCCGCCACATGGCGGCGATGGGGAAAAACCGCATGAATGGGCGATGCTGGCAGGGCCATATCAGGCAGGACAATTTCAAGATTGCCCGCCTCGATATCCTCGGCCACATCCCAGATGGATTTGATAACCAGCCCCGCCCCGCGCAATGCCCATTCATGGGCGATTTCACCGTCATTGCAGGAAAGGCTACTGGCAACGCGCACGCCCTGCCCATCGGCAAAATACCAGTGATCATCAAGGGCGGAACCAAACAGGATGGCGTCATGCCCGGCCAGATCGGCAATTGTCGCCGGGCGGCCCCGTTTTTCAAGATAGGCCGGTGCCGCCACGATCACCCGGTAATTTGGTGCGATCTGACGGGCAATCAGGGATGAATCCTGCAAGGTGCCAACACGAATGGCAAGGTCATAGCCCGCATCGACAAGATTGGCGATAACATCGCTGGCATCCAGATGCACCTGCACATCGGGATATTGCTGCTGAAATTCATACAGGATCGGTGCCAGCCTTTTGCGGCCAAAGGCAACTGTTGCCGTAACGCGCAACCGGCCCCGTACCGCCTGGCTGCCATGTGATGCTTCCAGTTCGGCATCGGCCAGATCGGCCAGGATTTGCCCGCAGCGACGATAAAAACGGTCGCCTTCATCGGTTAAGGCAAGCGAGCGAGTGGTACGGTTTAACAGGCGCACACCCAACCTGTCCTCCAGCCGGGAAAGACGGCGGCTGACCACGGAAAGCGATGCATTAAGCTGGCGCGCAGCAGCCGAAAGACTGCCGGCATCCACCACACGGACAAATACCGTCATATCGTGAAGATCGTCTGCCACCTGTTATTCTTTCATAATTCGCAAGAAACCCTGCGCAATTTTAGGCATTCTTTCACGCAGCAGGCAAACATAGACTGGCACCATTCCATGCAACCCCATCACCATTGCAAAGGTGCTGATATGCAAAATCTTGAAAATCAGAATGTTCTGGTTGTCGGCGGCAGTTCGGGCATTGGCCTTGCCAGTGCGAAAACCGCCCTTGCCGCGGGTGCCAATGTCACCATCGCGTCGCGCAGCAAAGCAAAACTGGAAGCAGCCCTTGCCGAGCTGCAAAATGATGCCACCCCGGACCAGCGCGTTGCTATCGCCGTGCTTGATACCGGCGATAACGATGCCGTAAACGCCTTTTTTGCAGGTAATGATGCCTGGGACCATATTGTGGTTTCGGCAGCGCAAACGCCCACCGGCCCGGTGCGCGGCCTGTCGCTTGCCGATGCAAGGCAGGCGATGGAAAGCAAATTCTGGGGGGCGTACCATATCGCGCGTGCCGCCAAGCTGACGGATAATGCCAGCCTGACGCTGGTTACAGGATTTCTTGCCGAACGGCCATCGACCAAATCGGTGATGCAGGGCGCAATCAATGCCGCCCTTGACGGGCTGACACGCGGCCTTGCCCTGGAACTGGCCCCTGTGCGCGTCAATGCGGTTTCGCCGGGATTGATTGTAACACCCCTTTGGGACCGGGTTGGCACCCGCGAAGAACTGGACAAATTATTTGCCAGCGCAGCCGAAAGCCTGCCGGTGAAACGGGTGGGCCAGCCGCAGGATATTGCCAATGCCATCCATTATTTAATGATCACGCCCTTTGCGACCGGCACGACCGTGCGTGTTGATGGGGGCGGTGTTATCGCCTGATATCGCCGGGTTATTAAAAGTTCGGGCAAGGGAAAATGCGGCACCCCGATTGAACCGTGGCCTTTGCGGCCGCCCCCAATGCCGTGCTTACCCTTGCCTGATGCCATTTAAAAATTATGTGGATGCAATGCGTTATCCACAAAGGATTGTAAAATGAAGATTGATCTGTCTGGAAAGAAGGCCCTTGTTACCGGTTCCACCGAAGGGATTGGCTATGCCATTGCGCAGGGCCTTGCCGGTGCAGGCGCAGAAGTAATTGTCAATGGCCGCAAGGAAGACAAAACCACAAAGGCCGTTGAAAAACTAAACGCACAGTTCCCCGATGCAACCATCCACGGTGTTGCCGCCGATCTTGGCACGGCAGAGGGGTGCGAAAAGGTGATCAAGGCCGTGCCGCATGTGGATGTGCTGGTGAATAATGTGGGTATTTTCGGCCCGCAGGACTTTTTTGAAACGCCCGACAGCGACTGGCAGAAATTTATGGATGTCAATGTGATGTCGGGTGTGCGCCTGTCGCGCGCCTATTTGCCGGGCATGGAAAAACAGGGTTGGGGCCGGGTTTTGTTCCTGTCATCGGAATCAGCGCTGAATATTCCATCGGACATGATCCATTATGGTGTGACCAAAACAGCGTATCTGTCGCTGTCGCGCGGGCTGGCAAAACGCATGGCAGGCACGGGTGTTACGGTAAATGCCATTCTGCCCGGGCCGACCCTGTCTGAAGGGGGGGAAGCCATGCTGGCCGATGAAGTCAAGAAAACCGGCAAAAAGGTTGAGGACGTCGCCAGCGACTTTGTCATGGCAGCGCGCCCGTCATCCATTATTCAGCGTGCCGCAACGGTGGAAGAAGTCGCCAATATGGTGGTTTATGTGGCATCCCCGCTGGCATCGGCGACAACGGGGGCGGCACTGCGCGTTGATGGCGGTGTTGTTGATACCATCGCCTAAATCGGGCGCAAGCTTTCCCAAACCTGTGATGTGCAAAAATTTCCCCGTTCCGGCTTGGCTCCGGAACGGGGTTTTGTCAGTCAGGATGCGGGGGGGGGAAGAACGACCGGGCAGAAACGCCCGATCCGGTCTAGTCCTGACCGACAAAAGTTGTGGATTGAAAGGCCGTTCGCACCGCACGGCGACGTGGAAAGTCGCTTCTGACATAACGATGAACAGCCACCAGCATATCCTTACGCCAGGGGGCATCGGGGAATTGGGCCAGTTCTGATCGCACCATCGAGATGGTTTTAAGGCGATGGACAGGTTCGATATAATCGGTGCAGCCGTGGTAAAGCACGTGACTGCGCATCAGATTGCCCAGAATGGTTTCGCTATCGCCATCCCAGTCAATACCGGCATTGGCGGCGTAATTGCCCGGATCACCATCCTTATGAACGTATTTGGCGTTGCGACCAATGAAACAGCCAATCTGCAACAGGCCATCGGCCCACAGCTCCGGCATTTCGGTTGCCAGTTCGCGTACGGCCTGGGCCGTGGTCATGGCATGGGTGACATCAAGCCAGTTAACATTGGTGCCAATCGGCATGTTGGTGCGATACATCACCGTTTCATCGAAATGGCGCACCTGCCAGACGGCGGCTTCCATCAGCGCGTGATAACATGCCAGCGGGTCACCGGCCGATCGGCGCACCCGCGAAAGCACCCGTGCCACCGCACGCCCCAGAAAATCATCACGCGTTGCCGGTTCCTGGCCAACATGTTCATCCCAATCCTTGCGCACGACATGAAAAGCGCGAAATTCGGGGATCAGGTCTTCGCGGGTGACCGTGCATAAATGCCGGGTTAACGGCAAAATCAGGCTTTCAAGCGCGTCCTCGCCCAACGCAGCCAACAAGGGGCTGACCTTGGATACATAAATGACCGAATGGCCAAAACCGGCATAATGGCGCATGGCACAGCGGGCAAAGGCCGGACGCAAATCATCCCATGTCATACCTGCATCAAGTGCGCCGCGTACCAATGCCACGGCGATATCTTCATCTTCGGCTTCGACAGCATTGGAAAAATCACCGGCCGACCATGGGATGACGCTTGGGGTAAACGGATAAACCGGGTGATATGTGCTGTCCCAGGCGATATGGCCCAAAACCTCTGACAGGCAGGCAAGGCGTTCGTAGGGATCGGTCAATTCCTGCATATAGGCCAGCCAGTCCGCAGCGCCGGGCATGGCGTGGGTAGTGCCAAATTCAAACCGGTCCATGCGCAGGGCAAAGGCCTTTTTCACCGCTTCAAGCGGATTAACGCCAATCTGATCCAGGCGGGCCAGCTCGCGGCTGAGGCGGTCATAATCATTTTTATGAAGGGCTTCATCCAGATTGGACAATATCTCGTCGCGCTGCTGATGTTGCGGCGGTTCGGTCATATCAAGCTCAACAACACCATCACCGGTGATGCGCGCCGGATAGCGCCGCAATTTGTCCCCGCCAACCAGGGTATCGCCGCTATCAAGGTCAAATTTCCAGTTATGCCAGTTGCAGGTCAAAACGCAGTCCTGGCTAAGGGTGCCTTCCATCAAGGGGAAGCCTTCATGCGGGCAGCGGTTATTGCAGGCATAAATGCCATTGTCGGTTTTAAAAACCGCAATCTGCCGCCCGTTCATGCGCACCAGTTTGCGCCCGGTTTCACCAAGTTCGGCCAGCGTGGTGGCAGCCTGCCAGTTACCGGCACCAGCCACAGTCCCCGCCTTCTCCTTGGCAGCGCCCGAAATATCACCTGATGCCATGCTGGCCTGCGGGGATGACGGTGAATGATCGGTTGTCGGCGTTTCCAGCCCGGAATGTGCGTTTGTCATGGCGGCCTCTATTTTTTAAAGATTATTCTTTAAAAAATAAGCTACGCCGTTCTTCTTGCCTTTTCAATAGAATTTTCTTTATAAAAGGGCATGACAAAACGAAATCCCAAAGCCGCCGATGGTGAAACCCGCCGGGCCATTCTTGATTTGCTGAAATCAGGCGGGCCTGCGCGCGCCGATAATATGGCCGAAATTTTGGGTGTATCGGCAATGGCGGTGCGCCAGCATTTAAAGACGCTGGCCGATCAGGGCATGGTTAGCGAACAACAGATCGCATCGCCCAAGGGCCGGCCAGCCAAGCTTTGGGCACTAACCGCACAATCCAACAGCGCCTTTCCCGACGGGCACCAGGAACTGGCGGTATCGCTGATAGACTGCATGCGCGATGCCTTTGGCGAAGAAGGGCTGGCCCGCATCATTGCCGCGCGCGCCGAACAGCAGAAAATGATTTACGAAACCCGCCTGCAAAATGCCGCCAGCGACCTTGAATCCCGGGTCGCGGCTCTGGCCGCTGCGCGCGAAGCCGAAGGATACATGGCCGCAACCCAGCGCGATGATGACGGCAACCTGTTGCTGGTGGAAAACCACTGCCCGATCTGTTCGGCGGCAACGGCGTGCCGGTCGCTATGCGCACGGGAACTTGAGGTGTTTCAAACCGTTCTGGGACCAGAAGTAACGGTTGAACGCACCGACCACATCCTTGCCGGGGCAAGGCGGTGCGCCTATCGCATTACCAGCCGGCAATAAGACCCTTACCTGCCAAGGCCCCCTTCCCGGCTTTGGCACCACAAAGATAAACGCATCACAGGAACACATGCATGACCACGGCTGAATTTACCAGAATGGGGCTGGAATCCCTGTCGCACGGGCATTATGACGCCGCAATCAACATGTTGCGCCAGGCATTGGGCAATGACCAGAACGACCAGCCTGCCCGTTTTGGGCTGGCCCAGGCCCTGCATCGCCGTGGCAACCTGACCGAAGCAATTTACGAATACCAAACCGTTTTACGGACCGAGCCAGACCACCAGATGGCGCTGCGCCAGTTGGCCGAAGTTTACCTGCTGTCAGGCAAACCGCGCCAGGCGCTGAACAATCTGGATATTGCCTTGCGCGCCAAACCCGGCGACCCGGACCTGTTAACCGCACATGGTATGGCGCAGCTTGAACTGGGCCATCACCGCACCGCTCTAGCCGATTTTCACAGTGCCTCGCGCCTGCGACCGGGCGACAGCATGATCCACCATATGATTGCGCTGTGCTACCGGGCGGAAAAAGATATCGAAGGCGAACGCCGCGCGCTCGACCAGCTTTTGCGCATTACACCCCATTCGCTGGCCTGCCTTAATGATATTGGCCGCCTTGAAATGCTTGAGGGTAATTATGGTTCCGCACTTGATTATTTCGACCGTGCCCTTCTGACCATGCCCACATCCCCCACCGCACTGACCAACCGGGCCATTGCCCTGACGGTGCTGGGCGATGAAACCGCCCGTGATGCCTGGGATACCGCCATTAAGGCCGATGCCAACGCGCCTGAAGATGGCCTGCGTAATGCTGCGATTGCCCAGCTTCACGAACTGGCCGGGGATTTATTGACAGATGGGAATACAGGTGATGGCGATGTAAATGCCGATAGCGCCGGGCAGCGGCATTATCTGGCAAGTGGCGCACTGGCCATGTCCACCATTGTCTAGGCAACAGCGAACGCGCCGAACAAACCCAGCCCGAAAACGAATAAAGCTGGTTTATTCGTGTTCCCGCTACGGCCGTAATGCCACCAGATAAAAAGCAGCGGGCGGCCCACCAGGACCACCCGTATTTTTTTGCCTTTAATGAGCTGCACCCGTTGACCCGGCCCTTTTGCCAAGGTCGGGCATGGCGCGTTTCCACGCCATGATGCCAGCAACGCAAATCATGGCGGCGACAAAGCCCATGAAAAACGGTGATTGCGGCGATTGCCCGGATAACAGCCCACCGACCAGCACGGCGACTGCCTCGGCCATCACATGGACGGACCGGTAAATGCCCAATGCCTGCCCCTGTTCATGCGCACCTGCTGCATCGGAAATAAACAGGCTGGTGGTGACTTCGCACCAGGCAATGCCAAAGGCCGCAAGGCACATGGGTACAAATATCCAGACCAGGCCATCGGGCAGCAGAAACGTGATAATGCCCACGCCCAAAAACAGATGGGCAACCGTGCTAACACCGGCCAGACCAATGCGTTTGCGCACCGGCTCCACCAGCAGGCCCGCCGCAATCAGCGGAATGGAAATAATGGCCGAACACATGCCAAGGAACGAACTGCTGACATCGTGGTTTTGCACCAGATAAACGCCGAAAAAGGCGAAAAAGATGTAAACCGCGACATAGCTGAAAAACGAAATGACAAAGCCCGGCAGCAGGGTTTTATCCCGCACCGTCTGCCAGACGGTACGTACAGGCAAATCGTGCGTATCCTCTGGTGCAGTTTCGGCTGTCGCCGAAAGCTCGACCGCCCGTGCGGCCTCGCCCAGTGTAACTTCGTCCAGTGTAACTTCATCCAGTGCAACCTGGCCCGACGCGGTTTCCCGCGCGTCATTACCCGGTGATGATGCCGCTGCCTTGCCCCGCCGGCTGGCATAGCCCGGAATACGCAGGGTGAAAAACACCACCAGCAGGTTAAAGCCAAACATGCCTGCGGCAAAAAAGAACGGCCATGAAACGTTAAACCCGTCATAAATGGCGGGGTCGGACAGGAAACCGCCCAAAAGCGGGCCGATGATCCAGCCAATATTGATGGCAACCGTGATCAGGCCGAAATTGCGCACCTTGGTTTCGGGCGTGCTGATATCCGATGTGATGGATTGCGCAATCGCCATATTGCCTTCGCACAGACCCGATACAAACCGCCCTGCCAGCAACAGGGGCAGGCTGGCAATGGCAACCCCCAGTGCCGTTACCAGATAGCCCCCCGCCGCCCCGGCAAGCGAGCCCAGCAAAACCGGGCGCCGCCCGATACGGTCAGACCAGCGGCCCAGCCAGGGCGCACCAATAAACTGCCCAACCGGATAAAGGGCAATGGCAATGCCTAACAGAAACGGCCGGTATTCCGCCGGAATTGAAGGGTCCAGAAAGCCAAGTTCGGGTTTAAGGAACATGGGGCCAAAAACCGGATAAGGCAGGCTGAAACCGGCAAAGCCGAAAAGCACGGTCATAAAAACCGCGATCATTAATTTGCGTTCCTGGGGCATGGGCATGTGGGTGTCCTGCAAGGTCAACTGATGCGAGGTGGCGCGATCAGTGGGTAATTTCGATATCGGTTCAGATTTGGCGTTATGCCGATGTGCCAAAATGGGCGGGCACATATTGCGCACCCAATGCATGCACGCGTTTGCGGGCGTCATCGGCCGTCCAGCCCGCACCGGTTAAAATGGCGGTCAGGCCATCGCAAAAGGTTTCAAAGGCATTTTCACGCAGCAGGCTGCCATAATGGGCATCGGTAATTTCCGAAAGGGCCAGCGCGTTCATGCCAAATGATAATGCCCAACTGCCAAGATTAAGGGTGCGGCCCTGATCACGGGCATAATCCGCACCCAGCATGGGGGCGGCATCATCAAGAAAACCCTGAAACATGCGGGTGGCATCGCCGACCTTGCGCAAAAGTTCCTGATGGCGGCCCACCGTGGCCCGACGCCAGATAGAGGGCGACATTGCCAGATATTCCATTTCAAACAGTTCGGGTTTTTCAATGGAAAACAGAATATCCAACAAGCTTGCGACAATGAATTTATCAAGCGGCGTACCGTCATGATCACAGGCCGTTGCCAAAAATTCGGTCCGGATGGCCCCGGCGCGCACCGCCAGCCCCAGCAACAAGTCTTCCTTGCTGGCGAAATGGACATAAAGGGTACCGACCGAAATTTCGGCAGCGCGCGCCAGATCGGACATCTTCAAATCAAAGAAGCCATATTCGCTGATCAATTCCTGTGCGCGGTCCAGAATGACCTTTTCACGCTGCTGCCGTTTTTCCTGTTTCACGCCGCTTTTCCGTAAATGATTTAAAATCGAATTTGGTTCATTTTTACGAAAACAGCAATGAAATTTTTTGCAGGGCAGCTTTGCCGAAGTAAAAACCATTATTTTTCAGATGCATGAAGCTGGCCAACCAGTCATGCACCAACCAGACAGACAAAACGGAAAAACCGCAATAACGGACAGGTATTACAATGCGCGGCATGGCAATATGGCAGGCTAACAACAGGGAATGATAATGCCGCAAGACGAAAGCCCCGATTCCAGCGTGACCCGGCACCAGCAACGGTTTGACCGGGTGATCGCCCATATTGACGCCAACCTGTCATCAGAGCTGGATGGCGCGGCATTGGCCGATATTGCCGCCTATTCCCGGTTTCATTTTCACCGGCAATTTGCAGCACTGTTTGGGCTGGGGGTGGCAAAATACATCCAATTGGCGCGCTTTCATCGCGCGACACAACAACTGGCCTTTCGCCAGCAGGAAAGTATTTTAGATATCGCCCTTGATTGCGGGTTTGAAAGCCCCGAAGCATTCAGCCGGGCCTTTAAACGGTTACATGGGCAAAGCCCCAGCGCCTTTCGTAAAAGCCCGCAATGGGACGAAACCCAAACCCTTTACCAGCCCCTTTTCCAGGCGCGGAGCAAAACGATGCCCAAAGCCGCAATAGTGCCCGATATTGAAATTGTCGATTTTCCACAAACGCGTGTGGCGACATTGCGCCATCTTGGCAACCCTGCCCGCCTTGGCGATAGCATCCGAAGTTTTATTGCCTGGCGCAAACGCCATTCATTGCCGCCACAAAAATGTGCCACCTATAACATCGTCTGTTCCAACCCGGATGACACACCGCCCGAAGACTTCAAATTTGATTTATGCGTGGCGACCCACATTGCCATTGCGCAAAACCCCGAAGGCATTTTTGAACAAACCATTCCCGCCCTGCGCTGCGCACGGGTGCGCCATACCGGGCCGGACCACACCCTGAACGATACCATCATGCCGGTTTTTGCCCATTGGATGCCTAAAACCGGCGAAACTGCGGGTGATTACCCGATCATTTTTCATCGCCTGTCACTGTTTCCCGATATCCCCGAACAGCAGGCCGTGACCGATATTTACATTCCCCTGGCCCAAAGCGGCAAAACCCGCGACCTGTAACCACCCGCGTCAGCCGCAATGGCGGGAACCGCAAGCATTTCAATGCGTTTGCAACATATCGGTTTGGTTGCGACGGCCCCATCATCATGTGCCGCCCGGCATACCGTTTTGGTTGGTTGCACCGGGAATAGCATATGTTTGAACGCCTGATCCGCATTTGGGAACGCCTGCGCCACAGTTTGTGGATATTGCCGCTGCTTTTCGGGCTGGTGGGTTCGCTTCTGGCTGCCTGCATCATGGTGCTGCCGGATTTGCCGTTTAAACAGATATTTTCGCCGATCTGGCCGATTTTTTCCGACATCAGCGATGTGCGCAACATGATCGGCATGTTGCTGCCTGCCCTTGTCACCATGTTTACGCTGGCCCTTTCCATTACCATGGTCGTGCTAACCCTGGCCGCGCAAAACCTTGGTCCCCGCCTGATCCGCAATTTTCTGGGGGACCATGCAACCCAAAGCGTGATTGGCATTTTTGTTGCCAATATCACCTTTCTTGTCACCGCCCTTTTGATGATGGGCGGGCTTGAAGCCCATAACGATGTGGCACAGGTTGCGGGGCTGGTGGGCGCACTGATTTTCGTGATCAGCCTGTTTTCGCTGATTGTATTTGTGCACCATCTGGGGCGATCCATTGTATCCGACCAGGTGATTATCGAGGTGGGCGACCGGCTGGAAAAAATCATCTCCGAAACCCATGACCGGGTTGGGCATGCCGTGATCGAAGCACGCAATGCCGGCACCATCCTGCCCGAAGCGCTGGCAATTGACCCTAAAACCGCCATCCAGGCAACGCAGTCCGGTTACATTCAGGGGATCGATTATGATGGCCTGTGCAAACGCATTACCGAACACCACGCCTATGTCGAACTGATCCGCCAGCCCGGCGAACATGTGATCAAGGGCGAGGTGATTGGCCGTATCCTGTGTGATGAAAGCCAGCTTGAAACGTTGCGCGTCCAAATTAACCGCGACGTTGCCAAAACCGTTATGATTGGCAATTACCGCACCGCGGCCCTCGATGTGGAATTTTCCCTGCGCCAGATTGTCGAAATCGCCGTGCGTGCCCTTTCCCCCGGGATTAATGACCCGTTCACAGCCATTGCATCGGTTTACCGGCTGGGCCGTGCGCTGCGCCATACGCTAGCCTTTGTTTACCCTGTCGGGCTTTGGATGGATGACAACAGCATTGCACGCCTAAGCGGCCCGGTATCGGATTTCAGTGGTATGCTGGGGGCCGCGATTGACCAGATCCGGCAGGCAGCTGCCCAAAAACCCGACGTTTTGATCCCCATTGCTCAAACGCTTGAGGGATTGATCCCCTTTATCAGCACCGATCGCCAGCGGGATGAAATTCGCCGGCAGGCAAAAATCATCATCAATACTGCCCGCCGCGAAATTGGCGAGCCGGACGATTGCCGTGATGTTGAAAAGGCCGCAAGGCGCGTTTTGCGATATAGTGCTGAGTGGCACGAAACCATGCTTGGGGAAAATCCGTTAAAGGAAAACCAGCCTCAGGATAGTTGAAAAGGCGGCATACGCCGTTCAACCGACTTTGCCTTGACGATGGATGTGTTGGTTTCGGCCTTATCAACGATGCGTTCAAGCAGATTATCCAGGTCCGAAACGCTGCGCACATAAAGGCGTGCGACAAAGCAGTCATCCCCGGTGACCTTATCGCATTCGCCAAATTCGGGAATTTCCTGAATGATCTGCTCGACGATATGCAATTTGCCCGGCAGCGGGCGAATGCGCACAATCGCCTGAAGCGGATACCCCAGGGCTTCGGGGTTGATATCGATGGTAAAGCCGCGAATGATTCCGCGTTCTTCAAGGCGGCGTACCCGTTCGGCCACTGCCGGGGCCGACAGACCCACACGCGCAGCAAGTTCTTTTTGCGAAATGCGGGAATCTGCAATCAACGCATTCAGAATTTTCTGGTCCGTTACATCCATGACTTTACTTTCATCGATTTTTTCCTGCTCCTGCCTTTATTAAAAAGGTGAAACGGGAAAAACATCAACTTCAAACCATATTCCACAGCTGCTTTTTTCGCGAAAATGGTGCCATACAATCTATTCAGACAAACGGAGCATTCCGATGAATGAAAAAACACGTGGCACCCTGGAAATGGCAGCGGCCATGTCCATTCTGGGCACCATTGGCTGGTTCGTGATCGTATCCGAACAGCCCGCAATCAATGTTGTTTTCTGGCGATGCGTTTTCGGGGCAGCCGCCCTGTTTGCCATATGCGCGGGTCTTGGCCTGTTACGCGGGCTTTTAAACCTGCGCACAGTGTTATGGTCGGCCCTGGGCGGTGCCGCCATTGTCATTAACTGGTTCCTGTTATTTGCATCCTTCAAGGAAGCATCCATTTCCATCTCGACAGCACTTTACAATACGCAGCCTTTCATGCTGCTGGGCTTTGGCGCGATTTTCGCGGGCGAGAAAATAACGCTAAACAAGCTGTTCTGGCTGACACTGGCGTTTATTGGCCTGTTATTCATTGTAACGGGCAATGATGGCGGACATGGCGCACAAGGTGGCGTTGGCACCAGCCTGCTGGGTATTGTAATGGCGCTGGGTGCGGCCTTTTTCTGGGCAATTGCGGTTATCATCACCAAAAAGCTGAAAGGCACACCGCCGCATCTGATCGCCCTTGTGCAGGTAACAGTCGGGATTCTGATGCTGGCCCCCTTTGCCGATTTCACGAACCTGCCCGCCACCGGTTTTTCGTGGCTGTCGCTGGTAATTATCGGGGCGGTGCATACCGGGCTGATTTACGTGCTGATGTATGGTGCGGTCCAAAAACTGCCGACCCATTTGCAAGGATCGCTGACATTTCTGTACCCGGTTGTTGCCATTGTGATTGACGTCATCGCCTTTCACCATCGCCTGGGCACAGGGCAAATTCTGGGCGCGGCGGCGATCCTGGTTGGTGCGGCAGGCATGAATTTGGGCTGGCGCGTATTTGGCCGGAAAACCCAACAGGCCCGCAACATCAAAACAGCCTGACAACAAACCAAAACAAAACCCCGTTGCCAGGCGGGCAACGGGGTTTGTGATGTTTCGCGGATGGCTAAAAATTCAGTCATCCTGAATGATTTTGGCTTATCAGCCTGCCAGTGCGGCCTCGATCGCGGCCAGGGCCTGTGCGGCCTTGTCGCCATCGGGTCCGCCACCCTGGGCCATATCCGGGCGGCCACCGCCCCCCTTGCCGCCCAGTTCGGCAACGCCAATACGCAGCAGATCAACCGCATTATGGCTGGCAACCAGATCTTCGGTCATGCCCACAACGATGGAAGCCTTGCCACCATCAATGGCGATCAGGGCAGCAATGCCCGAGCCCATCTGGCTGCGCAATTCATCAACCATGCCCTTCAGTTCCTTGGCCGGGATGCCTTCGAGAACCTTGAACGCCGTTTTAACGCCGTTAATTTCCTTAAAGCCTGCATCACCACCAGCGCCACCGGCACCGCCAGTTGCCAGCTTTTTGCGAAGGTCGGAAACTTCGCGTTCAAGACGGCGGCGTTCTTCCTGCAGGGCCTGCACACGAGCAGGTACATCTTCGGGAACAGCCTTCAGATCACCGGCAACAGACTGCAACAGGCGATCGCGGTTTGCCATATAGCTTGCAGCGTCCGCACCGCTTAGTGCTTCGATACGGCGCACACCGCTGGAAACGGCACCTTCGGAAACGATTTTGAACAGGCCGATATCACCGGTGCGTTTGACATGGGTGCCACCGCACAGTTCCAGCGAATAGGCGAATTCTTTTTCTTCCGGCAGGCCCATGGAAACAACACGGACTTCATCACCGTATTTTTCACCAAACAGCGCCATCGCGCCCAGTTCGATAGCCTCATCAGGCGTCATCAAACGGGTGACGACTTCGGTGTTTTCACGAACCAGACGGTTCACATCGGCTTCGATGATGGCAATTTCTTCGGCCGTTACCGGTTTCGGATGCGATACGTCAAAACGCAGGCGTTCGGGTGCGACAAGCGAGCCCTTCTGCGTGACGTGACCGCCCAGATGTTTGCGCATCACGGCATGCAACAGGTGCGTTGCCGAATGGTTGGCACGCAGTTTTGAACGGCGGGTGTTATCGACGCGGAATTCGGCAGCATTGCCGGTTTTAATCTCGCCCGAAACAACCTTGCCCAGATGCACATGCAGCGCACCCAGTTTTTTCTGGGTATCGGCAATTTCAATGACGGCACCATTTTCGGTGCGGATCACGCCGGCATCGCCCTGCTGACCACCGGATTCACCAAAAAACGGCGTCTGGTTTGCAAGAATGGCAACCTGGTCACCTGCCTTGGCCGTTTCAACTTCTTTGCCATCAACGATGATGGCGGTCAAAACGCCTTCGGCATTTTCGGTTTCATAACCCAGGAATTCGGTAGCACCGAAACGGTCATTCAGATCGAACCAGACTTCTTCGGTTGCGGCTTCGCCTGAACCGGACCAGGCCGCACGAGCCTTGGCTTTCTGTTCGGCCATGGCCGAGGAAAAGCCTTCTTCGTCGATCTCGATTTTGCGGGTTTTAAGCGCATCAGCCGTCAGATCAAGCGGGAAGCCATAGGTATCATAGAGCTTGAACGCGACATCGCCCGGCAGAACCGCACCTTCGCCCATGTCAATGGTTGCATCGTCAAGCATCTTGAGGCCGCGATCGAGCATGGTTTTAAAGCCATGTTCTTCCAGCTTCAGGGTTTCTTCGATCAATGCCTGGGCACGGACCAGTTCCGGGTAGGCAGCGCCCATTTTGCGCACCAGTGCCGGGACCAGTTTATACATCAGCGGGTCTTTGGTACCGACCATGTGCAGATGGCGCATCGCGCGGCGCATGATACGGCGCAGAACGTTACCGCGACCGGCATTGGACGGCAAAACACCATCGGCAATCAGGAAGCTGGTGGAACGCAAATGGTCCGCCACCACACGGTGGGACACGTTATGCGGCCCATCCGGGTCGGTATTGGTAACATCAGCCGATGCCTCGATCAGGGCGCGCATCAGGTCGATATCATAGTTGTCGTGTTTGCCCTGTAAAACAGCAGCAACACGTTCCAGGCCCATACCGGTATCGATAGAGGGTTTGGGCAGGTCAACGCGCTCGCCATTGGCCATCTGCTCGTACTGCATGAAGACGAGGTTCCAGATTTCAATGAAACGGTCGCCGTCTTCTTCTGCGCTGCCCGGAGGGCCACCCCAGATATGATCGCCATGATCAAAGAAGATTTCCGAGCACGGACCACACGGGCCGGTATCGCCCATCGACCAGAAGTTATCAGAGGTCGGAATGCGAATGATGCGGTCATCGGTCAGACCGGCAATCTTTTTCCACAGGCCATGGGCTTCGTCATCGGTGTGGTAAACCGTCACCAGAAGCTTGTCTTTGGGAAGACCATATTCCTTGGTGATCAGGTTCCAGGCGAATTCGATCGCGTTTTCCTTGAAATAGTCGCCAAACGAAAAGTTGCCGAGCATTTCAAAAAAGGTGTGATGGCGCGCGGTATGACCGACATTTTCCAGGTCATTATGCTTGCCACCGGCACGCACGCATTTCTGCGAGGTGGTCGCGCGTGAATAGTCACGCTGTTCCTGGCCGGTGAAAACGTTTTTAAACTGAACCATCCCGGCATTGGTAAACATCAGGGTGGGGTCATTGCGCGGCACCAGCGGGCTGGATGAAACGACCTCATGGCCGTTCTTGCGGAAAAATTCCAAAAACGTGGTGCGGATATCGTTAACGGTCTGCATCTCTCTCCAACCCGGAAAACGCGGAACAAAACACCCACCTTGACTGCGGGTTGACTGCACTGTTTAGCGGCTCGTCTTTGCCCTGTCCAGTCGGGGAAAAGGGCTAAACGCTTAAAAGGTACGTTTCAAGTATTATCGCGAACGGGCTTATTCCAAAACCGGGCGCATGAAACTGCGTTCATAGCTGATAATGGAACGGTTTTTCTGTTCAAGTTCCAGGGTTGCCATGCATTCGGCATCGCCTGCCATCTGGCTGCGATAGGTTTCATAAGCCGCCAGACTTGGAAAACTGAACAGGGCATAGGCAATGTTACTTGCGCCTTCATGGGGCAGGAAATAGCCATGATGTGTGCCGCCCATACGGTTGACGATGGGAATCCAGCGCCGGGCGTAATCCTCGAATTCGGGGATTTTGTGCATATCGACGACATATTTCAGATAACAGGTAATCATAAATATTCCCCGGAAAAGCAAATGCCAGAAGGTGTTTATCCTGCCAGTGACGGCTAATGTGCAAAGGGTACCGGGGCAATTGCCAGACAGCCCCAAATCCACGAACCGCGCAGGATTACACCGGCATCAATTGGCTTTTTTCTGAATATTCTGGCCAAGCTTTTCCAGATCCTTGCCAAAACCATCGGCGGTTTCACACCCCGCCAGCGCCGCACCAAAAGCAACCATCAACAGAACAGCCAAAACATTGCGGATCCGCTTTTCCATCTTCCATATTCTCCAACATGGGCCAAATGCCCGTCAGTCTTCACCATTGCACGTGCCCGCCCGGCCCCGGTATGGGGCCAATTAGGGTACGGCTGCAAAATAATGCGCAAAATATAACGAAATCATGGCTCACCCTACTAAAATCGTTGGCATATGCCTGTGGCAAATATCACGGACAACAACAGATTTTTATCAATGCCAGGCCATGCCACTAGCCATAACACAGGGCAGGTCAGCACCCGATAGTATAATAACCCTGCCAAATGTTACCTAACCTGGCATTCCCGGCCTGATTTTCGAGATAGAAGCAACAGCCAGCAGGGTTAACCCGGCTGGCTGCTTTCGCGTCAAGGCAGCAAAGACCGATCAAAGTTTCAGAAATGTCCCGATCGCATTAACCATGCCATCATGAACGGCCTTGCGATCCGTTCCAGCCGGGTCGGAACACAGGGGATCATCTTCCATCTTTTTAAGCGTTTCGGCCGCACCGGGTTTGCATTCCGGCAGGAAGGTCAGATGATAGGCCGGGGCAAAAACAGCAAGGCTGGCATGACTGAGTTTTGACAGCAGGTTGCTGCCCGTCGGGCCAAAATCAGTTGCCCGCCAGCCATTTTCGCGGCCAAGACGAATGAACAGCACATCGTCTTTCACATCTGTCAGGCTGGCATCATTCACCGCGTCGGTCAGGCCCGGTTCAATGGCGACAAAACGTTTAATCCGATGATCGCGGCTTTTGGCGACAAAATCATCGGGGAGATGGTCAAAATCCACGCCGCCTTTGCGAAAGAAAGCGCAATCCTGTGTTTTATCCCCGAACCGCCCGCAATAATCGCGCATTTTTTGCCGGTCAAACTGCATGCCAGCCAAATTCAAAACCGTTGTCCCTCCCAGCGAAAAGCCAACCACGGAAATATTGTCAGGATCAATAAACGGGGCAAATTCGGGATTGGCCAAAACCTGATCAAGCGTTGCCGAAATATCGGCAGCCCGCTGCCCCAGATAAACTGTGCGGCGCGGCGATGAATCCCCCGATGTTGTGCCGGGATGATTAACGCCCAGCACAATCGCCCCCTTCAGGGCCAGTTGCGATGCCAGCCAGCTCATGGTGACCATATTGCCGCCCGACCCGTGCGAGATCAGAACCAGCGGATGCTTGCCCGGTTTGACAGCCGCACCGATATAGGCAGTGACCGGTTCCCACAGCATGCTTCTGCCCGCCGGGGCAAAATAGATATGCGTGCCCGCCGGATACCAGATGGATGCTTCCATCGGTCGGGACCGATGCGCGGCATAAACATCAAACCGGTCAAACCCGGCATAGTCATGTTTTTCTGGCGTTGTATCGGCGGCAGGTTTTGGTGCCGGTGTTTGTGCTTGTGCGGGTAAAACACCCGCAGCCCACAGCGACATGGCAATCAGAAAGGCAGACGTTACATGTTTCATGATTTCAATCCGTGCTTTAAATTTCAACGGTCTGAAATTGCCTGTGCCTGATGATAACCGCGTCCTCGAACCGGTTTTAGGACGTGCAAAACCGGATTTAGAACCTGCCACCGCCCCTTAAAGACCCTTGCGGCACCAGATTGAGAACATTTTCGATGCTTGTTTTACCTGTTCCAATGATCGTCGCCCTGCTGCTGGGTTTTCTGTTTTTCCGCAGCCTGCTTGTCGATCAGCGCCAGCCGTTTTTATCGGTGCTGCTTTTGGCCTGTGCCGGGCAAAGCGTGCTGACATCGCTGGTGCTGTATTACGGGATTGGCACCCTACAGCCATTGCAGCCAGTTACTGCATCAATCATTCCCGCGATTGTCTGGGTGGCCTTTGTTGAAAGCTGCCTGCGGCAAAAGCCGCTCCCACGCGATTACATGCATTTATGCGTGCCAATCCTGGTGATCCCCTGCGTCCTTTTTGTGCCTGCCGTGATCGACACATTGCTGGTTGTGCTGTTTGTCGGCTATGGCGGGGCCATTCTTTTTATGCTGCATGTGATGAAGGATGACCTGGCGCATATGCGCTTAAGTGCCGGGCACCTGCCTGCTTTGATCTGGCGTATTATTGCCATTGCCCTGATCATTTCCGCTATCAGCGACACATTGATCAGCCTGTCTCTGGCCTATGGCTTTGCGGCCCTGCCCGGCTGGATTTTAAGCATTTCATCGTCGCTGGGCTTGCTGGTGATCGGCTATCTGTGTGTTTCACGCGATATCGAGGCGAAATTTGATACCGCCGAAAACGATATCGCCCCTCGCCAGCCCATTGATGCGGGCAACGACCCCGCCCGCAACACGCAAAAAAACAGCAACGCCAGTAATACCAGCAGCAGCCACATCAGCACACAGCCCGAACCGGACGCGCAAAACAGCCGTATCCTCCAGGACCTTTCGACGTTGCTGGAGGGGGAAAAGCTGTATCTGGACCCTGACCTGACACTGGCGCGTTTGTCGCGCAAAATGGGGGTTCCGTTAAAGCAACTTTCAACCGCGATCAATGCAGTGACGGGCGAAAATGTTTCGCGCTTGATCAATGGTTATCGCATTGGCCATGCCTGCACATTGCTGGCACAGGGGCAAAGTGTGACCACTGCGATGCTTGATAGTGGCTTTAATACCAAATCAAATTTCAATCGCGAATTTTCACGCATTACCGGGCAAACACCCAGCGCCTGGATCACGGCACGGCCAGCACAAACCACCAAAGCGTGATCACGCGCCGCCGCAATCGACGGGCAGCTTTGTTGCAAACACAAAAAAACGGACCCGATGGCAGGTCCGTTTTTTTCATTGTCGGCAATCAGGTAATTGCCATGTCTTCGTTCACCATTTTAAATCGGCGGGCGGCGCCCACGCAGGGCATTGACCAGCAACGACACCAGAAACAGAACGATAAATACGAAGAACAGAATCTTTGCGATCCCGACAAAAGTTCCGGCAAGCCCGCCAAAACCAAGAACGGCTGCCAGCAATGCCAAGACAAGACAGAATATCGCCCAACCAAGCATTTTTATTCTCCTGTTGTTTTTGTATTTTCAGGCGACCGGTACCGTTTGCCCGTGTTTTCTGTTTAAATTGATACCAGTCGTCAGCCAGACCTGATCGAATGCGGGCTTTCGCCCGGAATTAATCAGTTAGCGCCTTCCTGAATGTTGTCGCCGAGTTTTTCGACGTCCTTGCCAAACCCGTCAGCGGTTTCACAAGCGGCCAGCCCCATGCCAAAACCGGCAATGATGGCCAAAGCAAAAAAGCGTTTCATGAAAGTAGACATCTTCTTCTCCTGAGCCTTGATCCAGAGATTACTTTGAATTCTTTTCACACCATCTTGAACGCCACTTGCTGTTTCTTGTTCCGGTCAAAAAACCATTCAAGCAAAACGGCGCGTTTTTTAACGGCAAAACACCGTTAAAAGCCGCAGATTTCCGCGATTAAGACAAATCGTGATCTTTTTGGGGCAAATGCCATTTGCCGCGCGATGGGGCAAAAAGAACGCCCGCCTACCGTAAAAAGGCAGGAATTTTAACCATGAAAACGCTGTTCACATCCCCCTGATAAGGACCAAACGGCGCAGCGCGCACATAACCCAGTGACGCATAAAGCCCGATGGCGGCATCGGACTGAATACCGGTTTCAAGGCAAATACCACCAAAACCCTGTGCAAGTGCATGCTGTTCCATATGGCGCATCAACAGGCGCGCCAGCCCCTGTCGGCGCAGGGTGCCATCCACAAACAGGCGTTTGATTTCACCCCAAGCAGCAGGTGTACCCTGCCCGGCAGCCAAATCGGGCAAAGCAGGCGCAGCACCCGCCGCCAGCGGCACATAACCGCCGCAGGCAACGGCCAGATTGTCATCCTGTCGCCGGATAACAAAAAAGCGCGCATCCTGCGCCATAAGCTGTGCCGCACTTAACCCTGCCCGGTCCTGCCCCGGATAAAGGGCTGCCGTTCGAGCATCGGCCTGCGCAAACAAGGTTGCGACGGCCGGTTGATTGGGCGTTTCAGGCTGAATGACAAACATGGAATATCCCGGATAAAGGAAATTGGGGGCGCAGAGCCACCTGCCTTGCCCGACACAAGGCTGGCATTGGCATTCAGGAATGGATATCGGACACGCACGTTCCAGCCCGTACGGCAAGCCCCGTGCAGATGCGCAATGTTAAGGGATTAAACCCGGCAGTAATCGCATGTGCATGGCAGTCAGCATTGAAGACGCCGGGCTTAGCCCAACGCAGAATGAACGATCAAACGCCGCGCAGATTGCCCCAGACATGCACATGCCATTGCGGCATCACGCGCACATCAAACCAGCCATTTTGCGCCACGCGGTCCACCAACCAGCGATAGCGTTCGGTCAGGGCATCAATATCAACCCCGTCGGCCCCATCAGGATGGGGGGCGGCCGGGGTGGCATTTACCGGCTGCAGATAGCAGGGAATATCAGGGTGCATCGCACGTACCTGATTGGCAAAATTCAAATCGGCCTCGTCCGCCACCGGGAATTTCAGGGTAATAACAGGACCCATGCCCGAGCCACTGCGTGCCGCGGTGATGCAGGCTGCCAGATCATCAGCGTTAAAAACCGTCCCGCTTGAAGGTGGCTTGGGGCTTAGGGTCAGATGGTCCAGCCTGGCAAACCAGCGCCGGGCAATGCTGCCCTGCGTTTCAATGGCAAAGGTAAAACCCTGCCGCTGGCCCTTATCAATAAGGGATTCAAGCGGCTGAATGGCGGGATTCCCGCCCGAAAGCGTAACCAGAACCGGGCGCCCGCCTGAGAGTTTTTTGACCTGGTCAAGAATAGCTTCCGCATCCATCGGCAGCCAGTCACCGCGAAAGGCCGGGTCAACGGCATAAAGGGTATCGCACCAGGAACAGCGAAAATCACAACCACCTGTCCGCACAAAAACCGTCGGCATGCCCAGAAGAGCACCTTCGCCCTGCACGGTTGGTCCGAAAATTTCCGAAATGCGGATTTTACCCTGCCGGCGCACAAGCTGGCTGTCATCCCCCGACAGATCGGTTGATTGCAGGCCTTGTTCGGCGCAGGTGGGGGTGGTGATGTCCTGGGTCATGGGCGATATTCGGCCCAGGTTTTTGGCGTTTCGGAAACGCGCACAGCCGAAACTTCCGGCCAGCGGTCTTTGGCCCAGTCATAAAAAAACTTCGCCAGATTTTCTGCCGTGGCGTGATCATGGCCGAACACATCGTTCAAATGACGATGGTCAAATTCATCATCGATCAGGTGCTTTAGCGGTGAAAGTTCGCGGTAATCGCGCACGAAGCCCCGGCTATCAAGCGTTTCGGCCTGCAATTCCACCTCGACCACATAATTATGGCCATGCAGGCGGCTGCACGGATGGTCCGGGGATAACCCGCCAAGAACATGCGAAGCTGAAAAGGCAAACTGTTTGGTAATTCTGAACATCTGTTAACTCTGTTTACTCGGCGCGGTCCTGTTAACCCGAACAGGTGGCACCTGGCCGGGGCGAAGGTCGCGCGAAAATGCGTTTATCCCTATTGCCAGCAACTGGTGGGCCAGATTTGACCCGGCACCGACAGCAAATGGATGATCAGGCCGAATGATCAGGGAAGGGCATTCTGCCCGATCCCCAAAACCGGCAATATCCACATATGCGGACTGGCAAAAATTACGGGCCGGGCACGAAAAGCACCATTTTGCGGCAGGCTGGCTGCGCGTTAAACGCGCCACTGCTGCAAATACAGTCAGTCCTGTGCTGTTTTTTCGGCCATTTTGCGCATCGCATGTTCTGCGCGCGCCTGTTTCCAATATTCGCGATCGATATAGACCGTCGGGTCGGGCACACGGGCCAGCTCCAGCGCCTCGCGCCGTTCCACACAGGTTCCGCAACGCCCGCAATGCACGTCTTCGCCCTTGTAACAGGACCATGTCCGTTCAATCGGCACGCCAAGCCGGCCGGCTTCAGCCGCGATATCCGCCTTGGTCGAATTGATGAACGGCGTATAAAGCCGAATATTGGCAACACCTTCCAGGGCGTGGTTTTGCATTTTCTGGAAGGCATTTACAAAATCGGGCCGGCAATCGGGATAGATGAAATGATCTCCGCCATGCATGGCAGCTGCCACCGCATCGGCCCCGGCACTGGCCGCCGCCCCGAATGCCACCGACATCATGATGGCATTGCGATTGGGAACCACGGTAATGCGCATGGTTTCTTCAGCATAATGCCCGTCGGGCACATCAACATCATCACTGGTCAGCGATGATCCCGTCAGCAATTTGCCAACCGGTGTCAGATCGACGATATGGTGCCGCACGCCCAAATCACGGGCGGCGTCGGCAGCAAAATCCAGTTCCTTCTTATGGCGCTGGCCATAATCAAAGGAAATCAGCCCATGCAAGCTGTATTCGCGCGCAACCTTGTGCGCCAGCGTTACAGAATCCAGCCCGCCCGAACAGACGACGATGGTTTTCATTGTCCCCAACCTTTGCGTGTTTTTTACCTGGTGCTACGACAGGGGGACCCGCAAGGCCGGTTTTTGGCCGAAACTGGCGGATCACCAAACTTTTCGTCTCGCATGGGCGAATAAAAAAGGCAAGGGTTTTTGACCTATTAAAGTTTAATTCCCCTACTACCGGATAGGATATGAAAGCACATCGGCACCCGAAAATGCGCATCTTCAATATGTTGCGACAGATTGGCGTGCATGCGTTCATCAATGGCTTTTTGCGCTGCGGCATCCGCCTTGCGCATATGGGGGCCGAAAAGCATTTCCATTTGCGGCCGCCAGAACCGCGCTGCCTGGGGAATCCGGCCGCGTGGCACATGGGTCACCAGTGAAACATCCTCAAACCCGGCATTGATCAGCCGTGCGACCGAGGTTTCAGGCGATGCAAACCCGAACGGATCAAGCCCGGCAGCGGTAAACCCGATACCCAGCACATCGCGCAGGGCCTGGTCCATTGCCATAAAAAGCGGATTTTCGGCCATTGGCCCCCATAACATAAAGGCCGCCCGCCCCCCTAGCGCCAATACCCGCAAACATTCCCGCAATGCCAGGTCCGCATCATCGCAAAACATAATGCCAAACCGGCAGGAAACCGCATCAAATGCGCCATTGGCAAAAGGCAGCTTTTGCATATCCGCCGCCACAACATCAAGATTGGCAAGGCTGGCCTGGGCTGCACGCACAGCAAGGCCATGACACATGCCCGGCGCAATGTCGGTAGCCGTAACCCGCCCTTTCAGGACTGGCCTGCTTTCGCCATCCGGGCTGGAAGGGGGCATTTCCCCATTTAACAGCCGGGCAATGCCAAAGGCAGGCTCCCCCACCCCGGATGCCAAATCCAGCACTCGCAGCCCGGCATCATCATGATGGATGGGCTGGCGCACCAGCTTGGGCAATTCAAGGGCATCGATAAGGTGCCGGTTGATTTTATCGGCTTGCGGTGCCAGCCGATCCGCCCAGTTCAGCCAGTCCGACGACAGGTCCTGCCAGACCGGATTACCCGTAACTTGATTCATTTTCCACCTGCCCTGATATGCCCGCCTGCCCGGCCGGATTTATCCCGGCCTGTTACAGTCGCCCTGTTTGTTATTGGCGAACCACAATGAAGGGTGTTCGCACTTTCATTTCTACCAGCAGTAAAGCCTGTGTGCAGGATGGCGGCAAATTTTATTTCGCACGCTGCCAACAAATTCAACAGCATGCCCAATTTTCAGGCACGTTTTCGGGGTGATGTGAACAAAATCACTGCATTGAAAAAGCTGTTTAGAATCACCGAGTCGCATCATGCCACGCACACCGCGCGACGCGGGAATTGCGAATTTTGAACCATTGAACCAATAGTTTAAATTCACTATCAAAATCAAAAAGTTAGACTTTAATGCAGCGCCAGTTTCGCGCGAATTTTCCAACGGCACACCAGAAGGGTGAATTACGCCGCCCCTATGCGCGCAACCCAGCCAACCGGAAAATACATAGCTTGATCAAGCATCTGCGCGGTTTAGGGCAGCCTCGCTGCCATAGCCAGCGAAGCCTTGCGGGGCAACAGATTGCGCAGGTTTGGGATGCATCGCCGGTCACGCCTTTTGCGCAATAATCTTAATTATAAATCACATATTTGGAAACAAACACGAAACACAGGTCATTTCAGGGCAAAAATTTTTCAATTGTTTCCGTTTTATGGATTTGTCGCTTGCAGGGAACAATCTTTGTTATCAGTATTTCCGCGTACGCATTAGTGGGGATGCTTCCCGCTCCAGGGCGAACAAACAAAAACAAGGGAGACATATTGAATGTCATTTATCACGAAGACCAAAGAAGGTCTCGTGCACGGCTTCTTTAATTCGTCACGAGCACTTCTTATTGGCACTGGCCTTCTTGCAAGCAGCGTGGCTGCACTGGCGCCGGTTGCAGCACAGGCCGAAATGGTGCTGAACCGTGGCAATGGCTCCGAGCCGGGCAGTCTTGATCCGCAAATTTCCGAAGACGTTCCTTCCTCGCACGTTCTGCGCGACCTTTATGAAGGTCTTGTCGGCGAAGAGCCGAGCGGCAAAATCGTTCCGGGTGAAGCTGAAAGCTGGAAAATCAGCGAAGATGGCCTGACCTACACCTTCAAAATTCGCGATGACGCAAAGTGGACCAACGGCGAACCCGTTACCGCTGGCGATTTCGTGTTTGCCTGGCAGCGCGCTGTCGATCCGAAAACCGGGTCGGAATATTCGTTCCTGCTGGCACCGATCAAAAATGCCGACGACATTACGTCGGGCAAAATGGCCCCGTCCGAACTGGGCGTGAAAGCCATTGACGACAAAACCCTGGAAGTCGACCTTGCCGGTCCGACCCCCTATTTCCTTGGCCTGCTGACCCATTCGATCAGCTATCCGGTTTACAAGCCGGCAGTCGACGAGTTTGGCGACCAGTGGACCCGCCCGGAACATGCCGTTACCAACGGTGCCTTCAAACTTGACGAATGGAACCCGCAGTCCCGTATCGTTCTGTCGAAAAACGACAGCTACTGGAATGCTGGCAATGTCAAACTTGACAAGGTCATCTATTACCCGACCGAAAGCACCACGGCCGAACTGAAGCGTTACCGCGCTGGCGAACTGGACTGGACCTATGAAGTCCCGAACGACCAGATCAAGTGGATCCGTGACAATATGAACGACGAGTTCGTGGTTTCGAACTATCTCGGCGTTTATTACTACGGCTTCAACATGACCAAAGCGCCGTTTGACAATGCCAAGCTGCGTGAAGCTTTCTCGCTGGCGATCAACCGCGACATCCTGATGGACAAGATCGTTACCGCTGGTGAAGTTCCGGCCTATGCCTATGTCGTGCCGGGCATGACCGGCTATGACCCGGTCTATGTCAACTTCAAGGACATGACCCAGAAGGAACGTAACGAAAAAGCCTACAAGCTTTATCAGGAAGCCGGTTATTCCAAGGATAACCCCGTTACCGTCGAAATCCGTTACAACACCAACGACAACCACAAGAAAATCGCCATCGCGATTGCCTCGATGTGGAAAAGCGTCTTTGGTGCCAAGGTCAATCTGGTCAACGAAGAATTCAAGGTCTTCCTTGAAACCCGTAAAGCCAAAGAAAAGACCCAGGTTTTCCGCGCTGGCTGGATCGGCGACTATAACGACCCGAACACCTTCCTTGAACTTTGGAAATCTGATTCCGGCCTGAACGACACCGGCTTTGCCGATCCGGAATTTGACAAGCTGATGAAGGAAGCCTCCACCGAGCAGGATTCCGAAAAGCGTATGAAACTGCTGCAGAGCGCCGAGCGCATCTTCCTCGACGCAAACGCTGTTGCCCCGATCTATCACTATGTGACCAAGCACATGATCAAACCGTATGTCAAAGGCTGGGATGCCGATGGCAAGGGTCATGTCAACGTGATGGACCACGTTCGTTCGCAGTATCTGTATATCGAAAAATAATCCTTCGATTGACAGTCTGAACATGCTGTCCGCCGCGCGAATTTGCGCGGCGGACAGGCTTTGGGGATAACCATATGCTTGGCTTTACGCTGAAACGATTGCTCGGGGCGATCCCGACGCTTTTTATCATTGTCACCCTGTCATTCTTCCTGATCCGGACCGCACCGGGCGGGCCGTTTGACAAGGAACGTTCCGTCCCGCCAGAAGTCGCAGCCAACCTGAACGCCGTTTATCACCTTGATGAACCGCTTTGGATGCAATATGGCCGCTATCTGGGCGATGTCGTGCAGGGCGATTTCGGCCCGTCTTTCCAGTATCGCGATTTCACCGTGACCGAGCTTATTTTCCGCGGATTTCCGGTTTCGCTGACATTGGGTGGATCGGCCATTTTCCTGGCCCTGATCATCGGGACCACTCTTGGCACCCTTGCCGCCTTAAAGCAAAATTCAAAACTTGATTACGCTGTCATGGCAACGGCCATGACCGGCATTACCATTCCAAACTTCGTGATGGCACCGTTGCTGACCCTTATTTTCGGGGTATATCTGCGCTGGCTGCCTGTCGGGGGCTGGGAACAGGGGCTGGACCAGGTTGTTCTGCCCATCATCGCCCTTGCCCTGCCCCAGATCGCCTATATCGCACGCCTAACCCGTGGCTCCATGATCGAGGTTCTGCGCTCCAACTTTGTGCGTACTGCACGGGCAAAGGGCATTCCCGAACGGGTCATGATCACCCGCCACGCCCTTAAGGCGGCCATCCTGCCGGTTGTTTCCTATCTTGGCCCGGCAAGTGCTGCCGTCATCACCGGTTCGGTGGTGATTGAACAGATTTTTTCCATTCCCGGCATCGGGCGCTATTTCGTCCAAGGTGCGCTTAACCGCGACTATACGCTGGTGATGGGTGTCGTCATTTTCTACGGCACGCTGATCATTCTGTTCAATCTGTTGGTCGACCTTGTGTATGGCCTCCTCGATCCGAAGGTGAGGATGCAGTAATGTTTGCAAAAACCAATCCGGGTTCCGCGACCGAGGCCGTTGATCTGGCCATGACCGGCGAGGCCGTAAAAGGCCGTTCTCTGTGGCAGGATGCCTTCCGCCGCCTGCGTGCCAACAAGGCCGCCGTTATCAGTGCGACCCTTCTTGTTTTAATGACCCTGGCCGCCATTATCGTGCCCATGGTTCACCCCCACCCGTTTGATGAAATCTACTGGGATTACATCCAGGCGCCACCCGATGTGGAAGCGGGCTTCCTGTTTGGTACGGACACCAATGGCCGCGACCTTTTTGTACGTTCCATGTATGGTGTGCGCGTATCCCTGATGGTGGGCATTGTCGCCACATCGGTTTCGCTTTTGATTGGCGTCACCTATGGCGCGATTTCGGGCTATATGGGCGGGCGCACCGACAGCGTCATGATGCGCATTGTCGACATCATGTATTCCATGCCCTTCATGTTCTTCGTGATCATGCTGATGGTGGTGTTTGGCCGCCATATTTACCTGATTTTTGCCGCCCTTGGCGCGGTTGAATGGCTGACGATGGCACGTATCGTGCGGGGCCAGGCACTGTCGATCAAGAACCGGGAATTTGTCGAAGCAGCACGGGCATCGGGTGTATCGAACTTCAACATCATCCGCCGCCATATTGTGCCCAATGCACTTGGCCCGGTGATTGTTTATGTCACGCTGACCATCCCGCAGGTGATCCTGATTGAAAGCTTCCTGTCCTTCCTCGGGCTGGGTGTGCAGGAACCGATGACCAGCCTTGGTGTGCTGATTTCCGAAGGTGCCCAGCAAATGGAAAGTGCCCCCTGGACGCTGCTGTTCCCGGCAACGATCCTCGCGGCTATTCTGTTCTGCTTTAACTTCATCGGCGACGGGCTGCGTGACGCCCTTGACCCGCGTGACCGCTAAAGGAGCATGACGCCATGAGCAATATTCTTGACGTCCAGGGCCTGACCACGGTCTTTAAAACCCCCGATGGCGATGTCAAAGCCGTCAATGATGTCAGCTTTGCGATCAAAGCTGGCGAAGCCCTTGGGGTTGTGGGTGAATCCGGGTCGGGTAAAAGCCAGACATTTCTGTCCATCATGGGGCTTCTGGCATCGAACGGTCGTACGACCGGATCGGCCAAGCTTAAAGGGCAGGAACTGGTTGGCCTTTCCACCCGCGAGCTTAACAAGGTGCGCGGTTTGAAAATGTCGATGATCTTTCAGGATCCGATGACATCGCTAAACCCCTATATGCGCATTTCAAAACAGCTTTCCGAAGTGCTGGTCCAGCACAAGGACATGAGCGAAAAGGAAGCCCGCGCCAAGGCCCTTGATATGCTCGATCTGGTGCGCATTCCCGAAGCGCGCAAACGGTTTGATATGTATCCGCATGAATTTTCCGGCGGGATGCGCCAGCGCGTGATGATCGCAATGGCGCTCCTGTGTGAACCGGAACTGCTGATTGCCGATGAACCGACCACCGCCCTTGACGTGACCGTGCAGGCACAGATCCTTGATCTTCTGGGGGATCTGAAGCGTGAAATGAATACCGCCATTGTCATGATTACCCATGATCTGGGTGTGGTGGCCGGTATTTGTGACCATGTGCAGGTGATGTATGCCGGGCGCATTATTGAAAGCGCCCCGGTCAATAACCTGTTTGCCAACCCGCAGCACCCCTATACCGCGGGGCTTCTGGCATCGTCACCGCGCCTTGATGTCGTTAACAGCGACGAAAAACTGACCACCATTGCCGGCCAGCCGCCCAACCTGCAGCGTCTGCCTGCCGGGTGCAGCTTTGCCCCGCGCTGCCCGCATGCCTTTGATCGCTGCCGTGCCGAACTGCCGCTGCTTCGCCCGACCGAAGATGGCACCCCGGCTGACAGCCATATCAAGGCCTGCCATTTGGAAGACAATAAGGGACTTGCCGCATGACCGTTGAACCCGTTCTTCTTGATGTCAAAAACCTGAAGGTGCATTTTGATGTGCCTGCTGGCGGCTTCCTGTTTAAAAAGACCGTGCCGCTTAAGGCTGTTGATGATGTCAGCTTTCAGATCAAGGCTGGTGAAACACTGGGTGTTGTGGGTGAATCAGGCTGTGGCAAATCCACACTTGGCCGCGCCATTTTGCGCCTGATCGAACCGACAGCAGGTGAAGCCGTATGGCTTGGCCGTGATCTGGCATCAATCAACCATAAGCAGATGCAAGCCCTGCGATCTGATTTGCAGATCATTTTTCAGGACCCGCTGGCATCGCTTGACCCGCGAATGACCATCGGCCAGATCATTGCCGAACCGTTGATCACGCACCGTCCTGAACTTTCCCGCGCACAGGTGCGTGATGAAGTGCGCGACATCATGTCGCGCGTTGGCCTGCTGCCGGAAATGATCAACCGTTATGCCCATGAATTTTCGGGGGGCCAGTGCCAGCGTATCGGCATTGCCCGTGCCATGGTTTTGCGCCCGAAACTGATTGTCTGTGACGAGGCGGTATCGGCACTCGACGTTTCCATTCAGGCGCAAATTGTTAATCTGTTGCAGGAATTGCAGCGCGAATTTGGCCTGGCTTTGCTGTTTATCAGCCATGACCTATCAGTTGTCCGCCATATCAGCCACCGCATTCTGGTGCTGTATCTTGGCAATGTGATGGAGGTTGCAGATCGCGACACCATTTATAACGCGCCCAAGCATCCCTATACCAAGGCCCTGATTTCGGCCGTACCCATCCCGGACCCGGTGCTGGAACGCAACAAGGAACGTATTGTTCTGACCGGCGAACTTCCCAGCCCGATCAACCCGCCCAGTGGTTGCGTGTTTCGCACGCGCTGCCCCTTTGCGCAGGAAAAATGCGCACAGGACGTACCGGAAATTCAAAGCCTGGGTGCCAAACACCAGGTTGCCTGCCATTTCCACAATGAAATGTAAGGCCAACCAGGCACGTTAACTTAAAACAAAAGGGCAGCCCCGCATGTCATGGGCTGCCCTTTTGTGTTTATCGGTTTGTTCTGCAAGGCAACCCGCACCAATCAGTAGCGGATTGACCCAGCCATTATGCGTTGCGCAGATAATGGCGGATATCAACATCATCGCGCTGATCGGGGCGAAGATAGGTATCGCCATACTCCCGGTAGGCCCCGCTGGTTAAGAACAGCTCGAACAGGTCACTGTCGATTTTGTTGTCATCGCGCATTCTGCCCAGAATATCGATGCATTCCGACAGCATCTTGGGCTTTTTATAGGGGCGATCAACCGCGGTCAGGGCTTCAAAGATATCGGCGATGACCATGATTTTCTCAAGCGCGCCCATGTCTTCGCCACGCAAGCCACGTGGATAACCCGACCCGTCCATTTTTTCATGATGGTTCCCGGCAATCCCCGGCACATTGCGCAGGCCCGGCGGGAACGGCAATTGTTCCAGCATATCCTGGGTCAGCACCACATGGTCATTGATGATGGTGCGTTCTTCCGGCGTCAGAGTGCCACGTGGGATCGACAGGTTATAAATCTCGCCGTTATTGACGTGGTTGTAAACCTGGTCCTGGCGGTCCGATAACAGGGGTTCGGCACCGGGCTGCGACAGAATGGCGGCTTCTTCGCTGGTCATGCGGCTGCTTTCGGCCCAGGACAGGCCCGCCGTGCGGTCAAAATTGCGCTGCCAAGTCTGGGTGGCAATGTCGCGAATGGCCACAATCGTTGAAAGATCAAGGTTTTCGCTGCCAATATTGCTTTGTGCCACCAGTTCAAACTGGGCACGCAATTCATCGCGGCGGGCGGCGAAATCGGCCTCGCAGATTGCCTGGTCTTCGCCTGCAAGCTGGCGGCGCAGCATGTCTATTTCGGCATCACGCAGCAAAACCTCAAACCGGGTGCGCACCTCGTGAATGCGGTTATGGATGGTTTCAAGCTTGGTTGCCTTTTCCACCACATGTTCGGGGGTAACGATTTTGCCAATGTCATGCAGCCACGCTGCCAGGTCCAGTTCATACCATTCCTGTTCCGACAGGCTGAAATCGGCAAAGGGACCATTTTTCTGGTCAACAGCGGCCTGCGCCAGCATTTTTGCCAGTACCGGCACCCGTTCGCAATGCGCCCCGGTATGGGGGGATTTGGCATCGATGCCCTGGGCCAGAATGCGCACGAAACTGTCAATCAGGTCACGCTGGGATTGCAGCAAACGGCGATTTTCAAGGGCAACGGCGGACTGGCTGGTAAGTGCCGTAATCAACGGCTCGATCATGGGATCAAAGGGGATGACGGTGCCATCCTCGCGCCGGGCATTGATAAGCTGCAAAACACCCAGGACACGCCCGCGCGCGCTTTTTAACGGTACGGTTAAAAATGACTGCGACCGATAGCCCGTTGCTGCATCAAACCGGCGCGTGCCGGAAAAATCAAACCCGTCGGCGGCATAGGCATCCACGATATTGATGGTTTCACCCGTCAGGGCGACATGGCTGGCAATGTTTTCGTGGTTCGGGCTGCCATCAGCCAGATAAAGCGGCACCGGGGGAAACGGGTATTCCTGCTGGTTTCCATCAACGACGTAACGCTGCAGGGTGTCATTTTCCATGATGCGGAAATGAAGTTCGCTTTCATCCCCGTTTAACAGGTAAAGCGACCCGCCATCGGCATTGGTAAATTCACGCGCCGCCTTCAGGATTCGCTGATGCAGTGCGCTTCTGTCATGTTCGGCGGACAGGGCAATCCCCAGATCGACAAGCTTTGCCAACTGGCTTGCTGCGATGCTTTTTGGGGGCCGGGCGGTTCCGGCCTGAGGGGGGATCGTAGTTTCCGCAAATTTCATATCAAATTTGTTCCTGTGCCGATGGGGCATGCAGTGCATGACCTTACCGGTTTTACGTAGTTCTGCCTAAAAGGTTTACCTCCCATTCTTAAGTATATGCAACCACATCCGTCACAGTGACGCTACGAGAATTCAAAATATTCCATCACATTTGCGTAAGCCCCGCGTGCGCACACACAGGAAATGGGCCGGACGACAAAGTCGCCCGGCCCATTGACCGGCGGGGACATTGGGGGAGGGAGCGCCGGTCAGAAGGTATAAACAACACCCAGCGAAAAGTTGACGAGGTAGTCCTTATCAACAATCGGGCTGTCGGTATAAACATCGGGCAGGAACTGCACACCGGTTTGACCAATCAGCGCCAGGCCATCATAAACGGGGTAACTTACCGTCAGATCCAGATGCGGGATGAAGGCATCATCGGGGTTATAATAGGCACGGTTGGCGCGTGCTTCGCGGCGATTAACGCCAACCATATACTGGGTCAGCTTTTCGCTTTGCCAGGTTACACCACCGCCCCATACCAGGGTCACCGCCGAAAGCTGGGTTGGCTGGCTGTAGCTGATGTCAATTTCCTGGCCGTTATGGGCATCGCTAACATCAAACAGGTGCGATGCCGTAATTTCACCGGGACCAACCTGTGCCGAAAAGGATGCACCGGCTTCAAAGGCAAGATCGCGGTCTTCCATACCGGCAAGATAGGGGCCATCACCCGAATCAAACGGTGAAAACCGCACCGATCCGATGGCCGAAACGCTGAAACGGTCATTTTGCCAGACGGTGGCGCGCAGGCCATCGACGCCAACATGCAGGCGTTCGGCGTCATAGGCGACCATGGGCAGACCACCCAATTCCCAGTCATCGCCATCGCGATATATGCTGGTTGAAACGGTGCCTAGCGCGCCGATCTGCCATTTACCACCCAGCCATGGATCGGCGGTGTCATCATCATCATTATCGTCACCGGCTTCACCACCGGCATTTGTGTTTGCTTCGGCCGTTTCCGGCACAAGGCTTACGGGCTGGTTACTTCCCGATTGTACCGGTGCAGGGCTGCCTTCCCCTGCCATTGCTGTGCCTGATACCAGTGTCTGTGCTGTCTGTGCGTGTGCGCTTTCCGAAAAGGTCAGCACAACAGCCATCGCACACACACCCGCCCCAAAGGCAATTGCCAGATAGGCCATGCCCTGTATTTTGTTATTTAACTGCATTTATCGTCACACCCGAAATTGGTTGATGTGCCGATAGTGCGGTGTCTTGCGGATGCTGGCGTCCGTTTCTACAAGTTCGCACCGGCCGGTTGGCCAACCGGCGTACGAATGATTATCCGGACAGATCAAGCCTTTGAAATGGCAGGTTTCATTTGCCGATAGGACGATGGCGTATGACCGGTAATTTTTTTGAAAGCCAGGTTGAATGTCGACTTTGAATTAAAGCCAACCTCGACTGCGATATCAAGAATGGTGCGATCGGGTTCTTTCATCAAAAGACGGGTAGCTTCCTCGATGCGGTATTCATTGACGTAATCAAAAAAGCTTTTGCCGATATGGCGGTTTAACACCATCGAAAGCTGGTTGGGTTTTGTGCCAACAGCAGCAGCCATTTTCGGCATGGTCAATAACGGATCAAACAGCATGTCGGTTTGCGCGACCAGTTTCTCAAGCGCGCGGCAAATGCGTTCGACCTCGTCAGGGTCAATCGTAGCACGCGGCGGATCCTTGGCATCATCGCCCTGTTGGGCAGGGGACGGGGTGCCAGTGCGGTTTGCCGCAATTACCGCCTGCATGGTCCCGGTATCTGCCCCCTGCCCGTCTTCCAGGTAATCATCGGCCACAAACAGCGACGGGTTCACCGCGATCAGGTGGCTTAACCGGAAAAACACCAGCACAAAGCAGCAATCCATCGCGGCATATAGCCAGTCGCTTTCAATTTGCAGCAGGGCAAGAATGGTGATGATGGTGTAAAGAACAAAGATCGCCGAAATCGCCAGCACGAATTCCGTCAGCCAGCGCCGCAAACCGGGCTGTTCGCCATCCAACTGTTCGCTGATTTTGCGCATATAACGCAGCGTGATGCGCCATATCCAGATCAGATAGGTCACAAGCTGGATATGCAAACCAGCAATGATCGACAATGTCAGAACGCCCTGTAACGGGCTTTCAAACACATCGGCATCAATATCGGGGCGCACGTCATCCAGTAGCGGGCCGAAATCGCGCAACTGCACGGCCACAACCAGGCCCAGCACAAACACCGCCACCACCGGCAGCAGGTAATGCAAAACCGGCCGGCGCACGGGGCGGCCGCTTAATTCCCGGAAATACATGTAAATCGAGGGCAGATAGGTAAATGGCAGCGCGCCAAAAAACGGCACCAGATACAAATTCCAGCGCAGATCAAGCAGGATATAGGCCATGCTGTTAAAAAAGCTGAAGCCAACCGCCAGAACAAACGCGCCCAGCCACCGGTTGGCACGAAAGGCCCGTTTGCCCTCGCCGCGAAACAGCAGCAAGACAAAAACGGCCTGCGCCAACCCGATGGCACAAATCATCAGCCAGCCGACATCGGCGATATCAAACGGTTCCACGTCTGACCTCACGCTGCATGGTCGCGCCCATCCATTTTCTCGAAAAACCCGTTATCAATACAACAGGCGGTTTTACACCACCCCGTGCATTGTCCTAGCCAGTTCGACAATAATTGAAAAGCCCCAAAAGCAGCCGAAACGCGTAAGGCCCCTTTCCACCCCCACAGACGACCATATCGCTGTTAAAAAGATCGTCTACATTGAAGGCCGTTACGGCTTTATCATACGAAAACGGCATCGTCAGGCTTGATAAAAGTCGCGAAATCCTCTATCCGACGCACAAAGCGTGCGGATCACGTGCCGCGAGGGCCCCGCACCAGAACCCCCTTGCCCGGAGACCCTGCATGATCCCCCGTTATTCCCGCAAACAGATGACTGCCATCTGGGAACCGGCGAACAAGTTTCGCATCTGGTTTGAAATCGAGGCCCACGCTGCCGACAAACTGGCCGAACTCGGTGTGATCCCGGCAGAATCCGCCAAGCTGGTTTGGGAAAAAGGCAACAAGCCCTACACCCAGGACCGTATCGACCGCATTGACGGCATCGAAGCCGAAGTCAAACATGACGTTATCGCCTTTTTGACCGAACTTGCCGAACAGGTTGGCGAAGAAGCCCGCTTTGTCCATCAGGGCATGACCAGCTCGGACGTTCTCGACACCTGCTTTAACGTGCAGTTGGTTCAGGCAACCGACATCCTGCTTGAAGACATGGACAAGCTTCTGGCTGCCCTTAAGAAGCGCGCCTATGAAACCAAAGACGTGCCCTGCATGGGCCGTTCGCACGGCATCCATGCCGAGCCGGTGACCTTTGGTCTGAAACTGGCAACCTTCTATGCCGAATTTGACCGCAACAAAAAGCGCCTGCTGGCCGCACGTGAAGAAATTGCCACCTGCGCCATTTCGGGTGCTGTTGGCACCTTTGCCAATATCGACCCCAGCGTTGAAGAACATGTTGCTGCCAAACTTGGCCTTGCACCGGAACCGGTTTCAACCCAGGTGATCCCGCGTGACCGCCATGCGGCCTATTTCGCAGCCCTTGGCGTGATTGCATCTTCGATCGAACATCTGGCAACCGAAATCCGCCATTTGCAGCGCACCGAAGTTCGCGAAGTTGAAGAATTCTTCTCGAAGGGTCAGAAGGGTTCGTCGGCCATGCCGCACAAACGTAACCCGGTCCTGACCGAAAACCTGACCGGCCTTGCCCGTCTGGTTCGTTCGATGGCGATCCCGGCAATGGAAAACGTTGCCCTGTGGCATGAACGTGATATTTCGCATTCGTCGGTTGAACGCAATATCGGCCCCGATGCGACCGTGACCCTTGATTTCGCCCTGATGCGCCTGACCAACGTTGTTGAAAACCTGGTGATCTATCCCGAACGGATGGACGAAATCCTTAATCAGATGGGTGGCCTGGTCTTCTCGCAGCGCGTGCTGCTGACCCTGACCCAGTATGGCGTTTCGCGCGAAGATTCTTACCGGATCGTTCAGCGCAACGCGATGAAGGTCTGGAACCGCGAAGGCGACCTGCTGTCGCTGCTCAAAACCGACGAAGACGTTACCGCACGCATCCCCAATGACAAGCTCGAAGCCCTGTTTGATCTGGGCTACCACACCAAGCATGTCGACACGATTTTTGCCCGCGTCTTTGCAAACTAAGCAATAGACCAGCCGCAATCAAAACACCCCTGCAGGAAAATCCTGCAGGGGTGTTTTTTTGCCTGAAACCGCGTCTTAAACAGCCGCCTAAATCGCGATATCGCGGGCCTCGTTCATCAGCCAGTCGCGGAACATTTTAACATGGCCTCGCAGCTCCACATTTTTCGGATGCACCAGAAAATAACCCGACGATAACATCAGGACCGATTCCGGGAAAAGCGGCACCAGTTTGCCTTCCAGCACGTCTTCCTCGGCCAGCATCGGCACAGCCAGAACAACGCCCTGCCCGTGAATGGCCGATTCAATTGCCACCGATGTCAGATCAACATCGATCTTGCGCATGGCACTGATGGCGGCCTTGTCCATATTGGCAAATTTTGCCAGCCATTGCGGCCACCAGGCATGCAACGTGTCATTCAAAAGGGTTGCCCGTGTCAGATCGGCCGGGCTTTGAAGGCCAATTTCATCGCGATATTGTGGTGAACAGAAAAGTGCAGCCTGCCCACGGTGCAAAAGGGTGCATTCAAGACTGTCATCATCACCGAAAAAATAGCGCACGGCGATATCCACCGGGTCACGGCCAAAATCCGCCACCTCGGAGGATGACCCCACCTGAAGTTCCGTCCCCGGATGGGCAATTAAAAAGCGCGACATGCGCCGCGAAAACCATTTGGCCGCAAAACTTGGCGGCATCACCACCCGTACAGAATGGGCATGCTGATGACGAAGTGCGCGGCTGGCATCGGTAATTTGCGCCAATGCCGGGGCGATACGCGCCGCATAGGCCAGGCCATCGGCGGTTGGTTCAATCTTGCGGACATGGCGGGTAAACAGGGTAATGCCCAGCCAGTCTTCCAGTTTGCGTATTTGCTGCCCAACGGCACCTGGGGTGACGTTCAATTCCTCTGCTGCAAGAGAAAAACTATTCAATCGCATAGCAGCATCGAAGGAATGCAGTGCTTTGAGTGGGGGAATATCCGACATGATACAGTTTTTCTATTCCATTGGACAGATAACATGATTTGTACCCGATCCCCAGCGAACCTACAATCCCCGGCAAATCCTGTTTCTGGCGCATTGGAAATGCCATGAAGAATTCAGCCTATATTCCCTTTGCCATTCTGGGCCTGATCTGGGGCACCCCCTTTATCTTTACCCATTGGGCAGCGGCCTATATCACCCCGGCGCAAATCGTTTTGATCCGGGTTGTTTCCGGCTTTTTGCCGGTCCTGTTATTTGCGCTGGCAACCCGCGCCCTGAAAAGGTGGCACCTGCGACATGCCCATCATTTTCTGGCGATGGCCGCCCTTGCCACCGCACTTTATTATCTTGCCTTTGCCAAAGGCACGATCCTGCTGCTTTCCAGTGTGGCAGGCATGCTAAGCGGGGCTATCCCCCTGTTTTCCTGCCTGTGCGCCCTGCTATTTTTGCGCGATGAACCGCTGAACCGCCGTTCTCTTGGTGGCATGTTGCTGGGGTTTGCCGGCATTCTGGTTATTGCCCGCCCCTGGCAAACCGGCCTTGGCATGGTCGACCCGATGGGTGTGCTTTATATCGTTCTGGGGTCGCTTAGCATCGGCTGTTCCTTTGTCTATGCCCGCAAATTCATCAGCCCGCTTGGCATCGCCCCGGCTGCATTATGCACCTATCAAATGGGGCTGGGTGCCGTTGCCCTGATTGTTAGTGTTGATATGACCGGTGTCGGTGCGATCCTGCAGGATACAAAGGCAACTCTTGGTCTGGTTTTAGGCCTTGGCACGGTCGGCACCGGCATTGCCTATATTCTGTATTATCTGCTGGTCCAGAAACTGGGCGCCATTCGCACCGCAAGCGTCACCTATGTGCCGCCGGTCGTCGCCCTGTTCATTGGTTGCGTCTTAAATGGCGAACCACTTGAAATGCTTGATCTGGCAGCAACCGGGGCCATTTTGATCGGTGTTTTCACCATGCAGACCGGGCGGCAATTGCCAGCCCCCACCGCGACACCCCGCAATGGATCAAACGTGACGGATCAGCCAACAGCAGGATCAGCCCCCGCAACAACACCTTCGACCTGCAATTAAAGCCCTTTGCCTTGAATATCCCCGATATTCCGCCCGTCTCTCAACCAGTCGGGCGGGTTCTGGCTTGCCCCTGGCTGGCACCAGAACATCAAAGCCCCCTGCATCACATACAGGGGGCTTCTTTTTTTGGCATTGTGGAAACAGCCGGTTATAGCTGAAATCCCGTTACGTGGCGGGTTTACTTTGCAGCCTTTACCTGATGGTCCCGGGCTGCGCGCACAAAGGCCGAAATCAGGTTATGTTTTTCACCCTTCAGGGCTGAACGCTCTGGCTGAAAGGCCGTACCAATGAAAAACGGATGGCTTTGCAATTCAATGGCGCGTGGGTCGCCTTCGTCATCCCATGCACTTACGCGAAGGTCACTGCCGTCAAACAACGGCACATACTGGCGCGAAAAACCATAACTGCAGCGATAGGTTTCATTGGCACGGTCCGCACCGTAATGCCTTGCAATCAGGCTGTCGGGGGCAAGTGTAATATCCCCGGCCTGATCGATCAGCGCACAGGTCAAAGGGGCGACCAGCGGCAGGGTGGCATCGGGGTTTACCTCGGCATTATCGGCGTCGTGCAGGCCCAAAACATTGCGGGCGAATTCCAGCACCGCATGCTGATAGCCCCCACAGGTGCCCAAAAATGGAATTTCTGCCTGGCGCGCATAGCAAATGGCATCAATCGCGCCATCCATGCTGGCATACGGGCTGGCTGGCACACACCAGATGCCATCAAACCCGGCAAGGATGCCTTTTGCCGCACCATTGGCTAGATCGGATGTATGAACCCATTCGATGCGGGCTTCAAAACTGCCGTCATCCAGGGCATCGGTTGCAATTTTCAGTGCCGGGGGAATGGCCTGATGGGCGGTAACGGCTTCGTTATAATCACCAACCAGGGCAAATCGGATTTCTGTCATTTTTAACCTCGTTATGCGGGAAATAATCCCGTGATGAATCGAGGAGAGCAACAGCAACCAACAAAAAACCGGCCCGCATCAACGGACCGGTTCGCAACGTGTTTGTGCACCGCTGCCTTTTTCAGGAATACTACAAAGACCCCGATCGCGCCATATCTTCCAGCGCAATTTTCACCGCCTGCGCACGATTTGATACATGCAACTTCCGGTAAACGTTTTTCAGGTGATATTTCACCGTGATTTCGCGCAGGTCGAGATGACGGGCAATATCCTTGTTCGGGCGCCCTTCCGACAACAAAGCCAGCACTTCGCGTTCGCGCGGGGTCAGACGGGCAAAATCACCATCGCTGCCAAACTGGCCAGCATGGCGGCCGCTGCCTGAATCGGAGTTATTGCCAAAACCTTCGGCAAAATTGCTAAGGATGCTTGATGGCAGGTATTTTTCACCGGCCAGCACCAGACGAATGGCATTTGCCAGTGCTTCGCCACGCAAGGTTTTGGGAATAAAGCCCTGGGCACCGTTTTCAATGGCGTGGCGAACATCTTCGCCGTTATATGCGCCAGAAAGCAGCACAACCGGAACACCCGGCCCGACCTTTTCAATCGTGACTTTAAGACCTTCAAGGCCATTCATGCCCGGCATCCGCAAATCAAGCAGGATCAGATCAAACGGGTTATCCGGATCGATATGCTCAAGCGCGGGTTCAAGTGCCCCGGCCTCAATGACTTCGCAATTTTCAAAATACTGCTGAAATAAAAGAGATAACGCCTCACGGACCAGATCGTGATCATCTGCAAGAAGGATACGCAAAACTCTCGCCTTTCTCTAGCGGATGCAAGGCATTTTGCCCCAAACCGTATACTGTTTAAATATTGTCAGTTATTCGAAGACAATTCCAATCAAAACTGACCGGATAGACAGAATAGGCGAGGCCCAAAAAGTTTGCAAATAGCAACTGGTTAGTTTGATCCGTTTTATTCAATTTTATGAATAAAACGGATCGGGCTACACAATCTGGCCTGTCTTTTTACAGAACTTCTGCACGTGCCTGCGGACGCAGTTCCTCAAGCTTGGCACTGACCTGTGAAATCGTCATATCGATGTTATGCCGGGCAAAATCGGCCAGGATGGTTACCGCAACGCCGTTTTCACGGGGATTTGCCACCACGGCCCCGACAATTTCATTGGCATATTGCGCTGAGCGGGCATCATCCATCCCCATTTCAGCCGCAGCCCATTTTGCCAGAAGTTTATATAAATGGGCTTCCACCCGAAAGTTCTGCTCCAGATCAAAGCTGTATTTGGCTTCAAATCCGCGTTCGCGATCCGTCATTCCGCTCATGGTCGCTTCCCTTTCTTTTGTGCCTGGCGATACATAGCGCACCGGCTATATATCTGTGTGCGGTTACAGTCATTTTCATGCACTGCACGGCTTTTTTCTTTTCAATTTGACAAATACCACCTTCAACGGCTTTGATCTGGAACATGTGCACAGTCATTATTTTACGCCGCCCCGACCATGAATGGCCTGTCCTGATTGGCGCCAATCGCGACGAAATGAAAACCCGCCCCTGGCAGCCCCCTGCCCGCCACTGGGAAGACCGGCCCGACGTTATTGCCGGGATCGATGAACTTGGTGGTGGCACCTGGCTTGGCATGAACGAAGACGGGGTTGTTGCAGCCGTGCTAAACCGCTATGGCACGCTTGGCCCGGCCGATGACAAACGGTCCCGCGGGGAACTTCCGCTTGAAGCCCTTGATCATGCCGATGCCATTGATGCCGCCCAGGCCCTGGCCGCCCTTGATGGTGATGCCTACCGCCCGTTTAACATGGTTATTGCCGATAACCGCGATGCCTACTGGCTGGCAAACCGGGGCGATGGCAAAATTGAAATTCATGAAATTCCCGATGGCTTTTCCATCCTGACGGCGCATGACATCAATGACACCAAAAAAAGCGAACGGACCGCGCGCAACCTGCCGCGTTTTATCAGCGCGCCCATTCCCAACCCCGAAGCCGACGACTGGTTTGCCTGGCAGGCCCTGATGGCCGATACCGGCATTCTGCCGCCCGACCTTGAACATCATGATATTCGCGCCGATGCCATGCTGGTTCGCAGCAATATCGGCTTTGAAACGGTCTGTTCATCGCTGATCGGTCTGCCTGGCATTCCCACCAGCGAAAACGAACTGCCCCGTCGCCCGATCTGGCTGTTTGCCAATGGCCAGCCCGACAGGGTGCCCTTCCAGCCAGTAGAACTGTAATAACCAGCAAGCCAGGCTATTATGGCCCTGTAACAATCGCGTAATTGACTGTTTCAAAACCGGCTTTCCCGCCAAGGGGAATTTGACGGGTTTTACATCCGAAAAGCATTTATCAGCCTATAGGCTTTTGGTGGCAATTCGCTATTATGGGGAACATCGCCAGACGACTATTTGGTGATGTCGCCCACAGGATTTCCGGGATGGTTGCAAAAGGGCAATCATTGCAGAATTTGATTATCAAACCTGCGTAAATAGTCTTTACGCGACAATTGAGTTTCCGCGCCAGCACTGCTATAGGAAGGGCGTTTCCGGGTGCCAGGTGCTGGCCTAACTGCCAAAATGTGAAAGATCCCGCCAGATGTCGAGAAAACGGCCGATTTACGAGGGCAAAGCCAAGGTTCTGTACGAAGGTACCGAGCCGGGCACGATCATCCAGTATTTCAAGGATGACGCCACCGCGTTCAACGCCCAGAAGCGCGGCACGATCGCCGGCAAGGGTGTTCTCAACAACATGATCACGGAATTCGTGATGTCTCGCCTGGCCGAGATCGGTATTCCCACCCACTTCATTCGCCGTCTCAACATGCGCGAACAGCTTGTTCGCAAAGTTGAAATCGTGCCGATCGAAGTTGTGGTCCGCAATATTTGCGCCGGTTCCATGGCAAAGCGCCTTGGCCTTGAAGAAGGCATGAAGCTGCCGCGCCCGATCGTTGAATTCTATTACAAGGATGACGATCTTGGGGACCCGCTGGTTTCTGACGAACATGTTCTCGCTCTTGGCTGGGCTTCGCCCGAAGAGCTTGAGGAAATCGTCGGTTATTCGCTGCGAATCAACGATTACCTGTGCGGCCTGATGCGTGGCATCGGCCTGAAACTGGTTGATTTCAAGCTGGAATTTGGCCGCCTGTTCGACAACGAATTTTCGCAGCTTGTTCTGGCTGACGAATTCAGCCCCGATAACTGCCGCCTGTGGGACGCCATCACCAACGAAAAAATGGACAAGGATCGCTTCCGCCGCGATCTTGGTGGTGTCGAAGAGGCATATCAGGAAGTGGCACGCCGTCTTGGTGTCCTGCCTGAATCCGCCGACATAGAGTCGCTCAACAAAGACGCGACGACGTGATTACCCAGGGCCGCGCTTGCGCGGCCCTGATCTTATTTGCGCCGGCTCGGTGGTACGACCGGCAGAGTCTAATATCAATTGACGATCGCCTCTGGCGAAAGCGAACCAAGCAAGGAGCTTCTCGTGAAAGCACGTGTTCATGTCACCCTGAAGAACGGTGTCCTCGATCCGCAGGGCAAGGCAGTTCATCACGCCCTTCAGGGCCTCGGATTTGCCGGCGTCGGAGATGTCCGCCAGGGCAAGTTCATCGAACTTGAACTTGAAGGAACCGACGTGGAAAAAGCCCGCAGCGACGTTAAAGAAATGTGCGAAAAGCTGCTCGCCAACACGGTGATCGAAAACTACGACATCGACATCGTCGCTTGAACCGGATGCGGGCCTGAGGCTGACCCCAGCCCTACCCGCCCGAATAAAAGGGAGATTGGCCAGTGAAAGCTGCCGTAATCGTATTCCCCGGTTCGAATTGCGACCGGGACGTCCAGGTGGCCCTGCAGAAACGCATGGGTACTGCGCCGCACATGGTGTGGCACCGGGAAACCGCCCTGCCGAAAACCGACCTGATCGTGCTTCCGGGTGGTTTTTCCTATGGTGACTATCTGCGTTGTGGTGCCATGGCCGCCAACAGCCCGATCATGCGCGCCGTTGTGGCCGCCGCACGGGCTGGCACGCCGGTTCTTGGCATTTGCAATGGCTTCCAGATCCTGATCGAGGCAGGCCTTCTGCCCGGCGCGCTGATGCGTAACCGCGATCTGAAATTCATCTGCAAAGATGTCACGATGCGGGTCGAAACCACCGACACCATCTTTACCAGCCATTACAACAATGGCGAAATCGTCAAGATCCCGGTCGCCCATCATGATGGCAATTATTTTGCCGATGCGGAAACCGTGAAGCGCCTTGAAGGTGAAGGCCAGGTTGTTCTGCGTTACACCGACGCCGAAGGCAATGCCACCGATGCCGCCAATATCAATGGTTCGGTCAATAACATTGCCGGGATCGTTGATGAAGAACGCCGTATTTTCGGCCTGATGCCGCACCCCGAACGCGTTATTGAACCGCTGCATCGCGGCACCCAGGGCGCATTGATATTTGATTCGCTTTTGGAGGCGCTGGCATGAGCGAGATCACCCCGGACGTTATCAAAAGCCACGGCCTGACCGCGGACGAATACAAACTGGTTCTGGAAATCATGGGTCGCGAGCCGAACCTGACCGAACTGGGTATTTTCTCTGTCATGTGGTCCGAGCATTGCTCGTACAAGTCATCGAAAAAATGGCTGAAAACCCTGCCGACCAAAGCCCCCTGGGTTATCCAGGGCCCGGGCGAAAATGCCGGTGTCATTGACATTGGCGATGGTCAGGCTGCCGTTTTCAAAATGGAAAGCCACAACCACCCGTCCTTTATCGAACCCTATCAGGGTGCGGCGACCGGTGTTGGCGGTATCATGCGTGACGTGTTCACCATGGGCGCACGCCCGATTGCCAATATGAACGCCCTGCGTTTTGGTGCGCCGGAACATCCCAAAACCCGTCACCTGCTTTCGGGCGTGGTCGAAGGTATTGGCGGTTATGGCAACTGCATGGGTGTGCCGACAATCGGTGGTGAAACCAACTTCCACCCGTCTTACAATGGCAACATCCTTGTCAATGCGATGACGGTTGGTCTGGCCGATACCGACAATATTTTCTATTCGGCAGCAGCAGGTGTCGGCAACCCGGTTGTCTATGTCGGTTCCAAAACCGGCCGTGACGGCATCCACGGTGCCACCATGGCATCGGCTGAATTTGACGATGCATCCGAAGAAAAGCGGCCGACCGTCCAGGTTGGTGACCCGTTCACCGAAAAGCTTCTGCTTGAAGCCTGCCTGGAGCTGATGGCAACTGACATGATCGTCGCCATCCAGGATATGGGCGCTGCGGGCCTGACCTCGTCGTCATTTGAAATGGCATCGAAGGGTGGTGTTGGCGTCGAGCTGTGGCTTGATAAAGTCCCGATGCGCGAAGAAGGCATGACCCCTTACGAGCTGATGCTTTCAGAATCGCAGGAACGCATGCTGATGGTTCTGCGTCCCGGTAGCGAAGAAGCCGCCAAGGCGATCTTCGATAAATGGGAACTGGACTTTGCCGTTATCGGTAAACTGACCGATAGCAAACGCATGACCCTGATGTGGCATGGCGACGTCGCTGGCGACCTGCCGATTGACCCGCTGGCTGAAGCATCACCGGAATATGACCGTCCGTGGGAAGAAACCCCGAAGCAGGACCGCATTGATCCGAACAGCATCGAACCGAAAATGCCGCACAGCGAAGCCCTGAAAACCCTGATGGGTTCGGCTGACCTGGCATCGCGCCGCTGGATCTGGGAACAGTATGACCACATGGTCATGGCTGATACCATTGTCCGCCCGGGTGGTGATGCGGGTGTGGTGCGTGTTCACAACACCAACAAGGGCCTTGCCGTTACCACCGACTGTACCCCGCGTTACGTTAAGGCGGACCCGGTTGAAGGTGGCAAACAGGCCGTTGCCGAAGCTTACCGCAACCTGACGGCCGTTGGCGCAAAACCGCTGGCAATTACCGACAATATGAATTTCGGTAACCCGGAACGTCCGCGCATCATGGGGCAGTTTGTCGGTGCCTGTAAGGGTATTGGCGAAGCCTGCATCGCGCTGGATTTCCCGGTCGTTTCAGGCAACGTATCGCTTTACAACGAAACCAATGGCGAAGGCATCCTGCCGACGCCGGCAATTGGTGGCGTTGGTTTGCTGGCCGATGTCGGCCGTATGGCGACCGTCAATGTCAAAGCCAAAGACGCCGTTCTGATCATGCTGGGTACTGCAACCGGTGAACTTGGCCAGTCGGTTTATCTGAAAAACATCGAAAATCGCGAAGCAGGCAGCCCGCCGCCGGTCGATCTTGATGCAGAAAAACGCGTTGGCAACCTGGTTCGCGGCCTGATCGAAAGCAACCTGGTTCGTACCTGCCATGACGTTTCCGATGGTGGCCTGCTGGTCGCCATTGCTGAAATGTGCCTGGCTGGCAATATCGGTGCCGATGTGTACCTGCCGGAAAAAGGCAGCGAAATCGCATGGCTGTTTGGTGAAGACCAGGCCCGTTACGTGGTTGCCACCCGCGACCCCGATAGCGTGCTGAACGCTGCGGCCAGCGCCAATGTCAATGCCGTTATCGTTGGGAATGCCGGTGGCACTGCCATCACCATCGAAGGTGACGACGCCGTTGAACTTGCCGATCTGCGCGACGTTCACGAAGGCTGGATGCCCAACTACATGGCTGCAACCATCAACTGATCAATCGGTCAGACGGTTCTGCTGTCCTATCAAACCCCGCCGCGCTATCGCCCGGCGGGGTTTTTATTTGCCCTGCCCGACAGCCTTGCCGTTAAATCATTGGACCAGCGACCTTTTCGGGAAAAGCATCCGCCAGCCAGTCGATAAACACGCGCAGGCGCGGTGTGACATATCGGTTCTGCGGATAAACCACATGGAACGGATAGGATGAAGGCCGCCAGTCCTGCAAAATCTCCACCAGATTGCCGTTTTGCAAATCTGCACCGGCGGCATAGGAAAATGTCTGGATAATGCCCAACCCTGCCACCACGGCGGCAAGATGGGCGTTGCTTTCATTCACACTGAAACGGCTTTCAACCTTGATCTCGATCTTTTCGCCATTCTGCAAAAAGCGAAAGGGAAACGGCCGGCCATCGCGCGTTGAATTATAACTGATCAGCCTGTGCCCGTTTTTCAGTTCATTCGGATAGGCTGGAACGCCGTATTTTTTCAAATATGCCGGTGCGGCACAGGTGATCATGGATGCCTTGCCGATATGGCGTGCAATCAGCGACGAATTTTCCAGCGGCCCACCGCGAATTACGCAGTCAACATTATCGCTGATCATATCAACCGCCCGGTCGGAAACGCCCAGTTCAATTTTGATATCGGGGTAAAGGTCAAAAAACGCAGGCAACAGCGGTATTAAAACATCGCTTGCCGTTGATCCGCCCACATCAATACGCAACTTGCCGCCGGGATTACGGTGCGCGGTGTTAAAGGACGAATCAATCGCCTCCAGATCCCGCAAAATGCACAGGGCCTTGGCATAATATTCCTCACCCTCGGGTGTTACGGTTACGCGGCGCGTGGTTCGTTGCAACAGCCGTACACCCAAATGCGCCTCCAGTTCCTGAACCAGCTTGCTCATGGTGGCGTTGGGCATATTCAGCGAATCTGCCGCGCGGGTGAAGCTGCCTGCCTCGACCACGCGCGAAAAGGCCCGCATCGCCAGTAACTGGTCCATTCCCGCATTCCTGTTTGTTATGATGCTTTATTATACACTCACATGAATAGTCATTTCAATTTTAGTGGATTTATCAACAAACAGGTAGCGTCTACCTTTTGGTCATTCACCAAATAACGGGCTGCGGGCCATGGGAAAATCATCCGACTGATGCGGTTTTCCGCCCCGCCCAAACCTGAAAAGGATATGACCATGACCAAACAGCTAGACGGAAAAGTCGCACTTGTAACGGGTGGCAGCACCGGCATCGGCCTTGCTGCGGCACAGGAACTGGCCCAACAGGGCGCACGGGTTTTCATCACCGGGCGTCGCGAAGAAGAACTTAATGCCGCCGTCCAGGCCATTGGGGGCAATGCCACCGGCATCCGTGCCGATGCCGCCAACAACCAGGACCTTGATGCCCTATATGCCCAAATCGCCAAATCGGCCGGTAAACTTGATATCCTGTTTGCCAATGCCGGGGGCGGCGACATGCTGCCATTGGGTGCCATTACCGAAGAACAGTTTGACCGCATTTTTGGCACCAATGTTCGCGGCGTTCTGTTTACCGTGCAAAAGGCACTGCCTTTGCTGACAAAGGGCGCATCGGTGATTTTGACATCCTCGACAACCTCGATCAAAGGCACTGAAAATTTCAGCGTCTATAGCGCCAGCAAAGCCGCCGTTCGCAACTTTGCCCGTTCCTGGGCGCTGGACCTGAAAGATCGCCAAATTCGCGTCAATGCCATCAGCCCCGGCCCGGTCCGCACACCCGGCCTTGGTGGTTTGGTCCCCGATGATGCCCGCCAGGGTCTTTATGACTTCCTGGCTGCCCAGGTGCCGCTGGGCCGTTTGGGCGAACCCGAAGAAATCGGCAAGGCTGTCGCCTTTCTGGCGTCCGATGCGGCCAGTTTTGTGAACGGGATCGAACTGTTTGTCGATGGCGGCATGGCGCAGGTCTAACGCCTCACCTTTTGCCTATCTATCACTTCACGTTAAACCCCGCCGCGCCATCGCCCGGCGGGGTTTTCTTTGGTTGGCAATCACGCTTAAAGCCATAAAAAAGGCCGGTCAGCGAAACTGACCGGCCTTATTCTGATTTCGGGGCAGTAAGGCGCATGCCTTACGCATTGCAGGTGCGATTAACGAAAGCTGATTTTCGGAAACAGGCTTTTCTTTGGTTTGGTTTTCGGGCCAACCTGTTCGTCAATCGAAGCTGCGATTTGACGGGCAATATTGGCATAGGCCTGTGAATGGGCGCCATCCGGGTCGGTTTCAATGATCGGCTTGCCTTCATCGGCTCCCAGGCGGATTTTAAGGTCCAGCGGGATCTCGCCCAGGAACGGCACACCCAGTTCATCGGCCGCCTTATGTGCGCCACCATGGTCAAACACATGGTCAACATGCCCGCAATTGGGGCACTGATAATAGCTCATATTTTCGATCAGGCCGAAAATCGGCACATTGACCTTGCGGAACATGTTCAGGCCCTTGCGGGCATCAAGCAACGCCACATCCTGCGGGGTTGAAACAATAACCGCACCGGTTACCGGCACACGCTGCGCCATTGAAAGCTGAATGTCGCCCGTGCCCGGGGGCATATCCACCACCAGCACGTCCAACTCGCCCCAGTCGGTATCACGCAGCAACTGTTCAAGCGCGCCCATTGCCATCGGCCCACGCCAGATAACCGGCTGTTCCTCGTCGATCATGAAGCCAATCGACATGATCTTGATGCCAAAGGCACTGGGCGGGGTGATTTTGCCTTCCTTGGATGAATGGGTCGGCTTTGCAGTCCGCAGGCCCATCATGCGCGGCAGGGACGGCCCGTAAATATCGGCATCCAGCAGACCAACCTTGAGCCCCTGACGGGCCAGCGACAGGGCAAGATTGACCGATGTGGTCGATTTGCCAACACCACCCTTGCCCGATGCTACCGTTACGACGGATCGAATGGCACCAAGATCAAGCGGGCGTTGCCCACCACCTGCACCAGGTCCGCCAGCGGCACCGGCACCACCAGCCGGGCGTGCGCCCTGCCCACCCGCAGCGGAATGACCATGAGAATGGCCATGCGAATGACTGTGTGAATGGCCATGATCGTGCGCGTGCGAATGCCCCGCCGGCGCACTGCCCCCCTGCGAGGCCCCCGCGCCAGCATTGCTGCGGCGTTCGGCGGTCAGGGCGACGCGGGCTGTTGTGACCCCGTTCACACCATTTACCGCGCGCTCCGCCGATTGGCGCAAATCCTCAAGTGCCGGTCCCCGTTCGGGATCAACACCAATCATGACAGTTACATTTTCACCATTAATATCAACACCTTGTACCATTCCCTTTTCAACGATGCTTTTACCATCGGCGGGATCGGTAACACCTTTAAGGGCATCAAGGATTGTTTCGCGTGTGAGCGAGTTCATGTTGCGGTCTCCGATTTTCGGCTTATGTCCTTGATCAGTTGGGACATATGGGTGCCTATCGTTGTTTTGCGCGGCTAGCTGTCATATAAGGCGGAAGAGCCGGGTAATCAAAGAGAAACACCGAACGGCAAGGAGGGGAAGACACTCGATGCCATGGAATTCGCAAGGGGGCGGTGGCCCCTGGGGTAATGGTGGCGGCAATAATGGCGGCCAGAACCCGTGGGGAAAACGTCCTTCAGGCGGGAACGGAGGTGGCAGCACGCCGCCCGATCTGGATGAAATGATTCGCAAAGGCCAGGACCGTCTGAAAAAGATGTTTCCGGGTGGTGGTGGCGGTGCCAAGGGCATCGTCCTGATTGGCCTTGCCATAATTGGCATCTGGCTTCTGACCGGGTTTTACCGGGTGCAGCCGGGTGAACAGGGCGTGACGCTTCTGTTTGGCAAATGGGTTGGCACCACCGGACCGGGTCTGAATTACTTTCTGCCCGCCCCGATTGGTGAAGTCATCACGCCGAACGTCGAACGCACCAACCAGATCGAAGTTGGCTATCGCGGTTCAGGAATGGGCAATAGCGGCACGCGTGACGTGCCCGAAGAAAGCCTGATGCTGACCGGCGACCAGAACATCATCGATATTGATTACGTGGTTCAGTGGCGTATCCGCGATGCAGGTGCCTACCTGTTTAACATTCGCGACCCTGAAACCACCATCAAGCTGGCATCGGAAAGTGCTATTCGCGAAGTAGTGGGTAAAACCGACCTTGAAGAAGCCCTGACCGTTGGTCGTGTGCAGGTCGAAGAACAGACCCGCACCCTTCTGCAGAGCATTCTGGATGGTTACCAGTCGGGTATCTTTGTTTCTGAAGTCAAAATGCAGAAAGTGGACCCGCCGCGTGAAGTTATTGATGCCTTCAACGACGTGCAGCGTGCCCGCCAGGACCGCGATCGTTCGCGCAACGAAGCCCTTGCCTATCGTAACGACATCATCCCGCGCGCCAAGGGTGACGCGGAACGTATGATCCTTGAGGCACGCGCCTATAAGGACCAGGTCGTTAAGGACGCACAGGGTGAAGCATCACGCTTTGACTCGGTTTACAATTCGTATCTGACTGCCAAAGACGTGACCAAGCGCCGCCTGTATCTTGAGACCCTGCAACAGGTTCTTAAAGATTCGAACAAAATCATTCTGGACCAGAAAGACGGCAATGGCGTCGTGCCCTATCTGCCGCTGCCTGAAATCCAGAAACAGTCTGCCACCCAGAATTCAGGAGGCAATAACTGATGGGTAGCCCGAAACTTATTGCCGCTGCCGTTGTTCTGGTGATTGCCGCGATTGTCGGCTCCATGTGCATCTTCACGGTCCGTCAGGACCAGCAGGCACTGGTGCTGCAGTTTGGTAATCCGGTCCATGCGATTTCCGAACCGGGTTTGCATTTCAAACTGCCGATCCAGAATGTGGAATATTATGAACGCCGCATCCTGGACCTGGACCCGCCGGTACAGCAGGTTCTTCTTTCCGACCAGAAGCGCGTCAATATTGACAGCTTCGCGCGCTGGAAAATTGTTGATCCCCTGCAGTTCCGCAAACGCGCGCTCAATTCGGCACAGTTCGTGCAGATTTTTGGCCAGCGTCTGAACTCGGTCATCCGTGGCGAACTGGCACAGTCCCCGCTGATTGCCCTTCTGTCTGACAACCGCGCCCGCATCATGGAGAAAATCCAGGCGGCCCTGGTTGAACCGGCGAAGGATTTTGGCGTTCAGCTGATCGATGTTCGTATCGGCCGGACCGACCTGCCGCAAGAAACCTCGCAGGCGGTGTATAACCGTATGCGTTCGGCCCGTATTGCCGAAGCATCGCAACTGCGCGCCGAAGGTGAGGAAATCAAGGCAAAAACCCAGGCTGATGCCGACCGTGAAAAAGTCGTGATCCTTGCTGAAGCCCGCCGACAGGCCGAAACCCTGCGCGGTGAAGGTGATGCGGAACGCAACAAGATCCTTGGGTCGGCCTATGGCAAAGACGCGGAATTCTTTGAATTCTACCGTTCACTGCAGGCCTATCGCGAGGCGCTTGATAACGGCACTACCATGGTCCTGTCGCCGGATTCTGAATTCTTCAAGTACTTTAATCAGTCAGCCCCCCGCGCAAGCCGCTAGACAAATTGACAGGGCGACCGGCATACTCTGCCGGTCGCCTTTTTGATTCATAAATAAAAAACGGAACGTCCGCCCCCATGAAAGAACTCGCCACAGCCATTCTTCTGGCAATCGCGCTGGAGGGAATGTTTTATTCGCTGTTTCCGCGCGGGGCGAAACGGGTCATGGAACTTATGCAGGAAATTTCCGAAACCCAATTGCGGATCGGCGGACTGGCCGCTGCCATTTTATGTGTCGGTGCCATCTGGGCAATGCGCCAGTTCTGGCAATAATGGCCCCTTAAACTGTGACGATTACCCATTGATACGTCACAGAAAGCACCCCTGACACAAATTCCCCTACAGAAAACAGACTTCTACCTTAGACTTGCCCTTTTTTCGCCAAACTCGCCCCTAATTTGGGAAAGGTGCGGTGCAGTCCCTTGCATCGCCTGCTGCACAAATCATAAAAATCTCCGTGAACGCGGCAACAAACAGGATCAATACCATGCGAAAAGCGTTTTACAATCCGGCCCGCAAGCTGTCTGCGGCGCTCGTGATTGTGTTATTCGGTGTGACGAGCATCGCGCAAAGCGCGTATGCCCGCAGCGCACCTGACAGTTTTGCCGACATGGCTGAACGGCTGCTTCCCGCCGTTGTCAATATCTCGACCAGCCAGCTTGTCGCCGACCGCCAGGGTCCTGACTTCCAGTTCCCTCCCGGTTCCCCGTTTGAAGACCTGTTCCGTGACTTTATGGAACGCAATGGCCAGGGCAAAGGCGGCGACCAGAACGCGCCTAAAAAGCACCGTGCAACGGCCCTGGGTTCGGGCTTCATCATTTCGGCTGACGGCTATATCGTTACCAACAACCACGTCATTGATGGCGCCGACGAAATTTCGGTTACCCTGCATGATAACGAAACCCTGCCAGCCAAGCTGATCGGCCGTGATGCAAAAACCGACGTCGCGCTTCTGAAGGTTGAACCGAAAAAAGACCTGCCCTTCGTTAAATGGGGCGATTCGGACAAAGCCCGCGTTGGCGAATGGGCCATGGCGATTGGCAACCCGTTTGGTCTGGGCGGCACCGTGACCGCCGGTATCATTTCGGCACGTAACCGCGATATCAACCAGGGTCCGTATGATGACTTCATACAGACCGATGCCTCGATCAACCGTGGCAACTCTGGTGGTCCGCTGTTCAATATGGATGGCGACGTGATCGGCATTAACAGCGCCATCTATTCGCCTTCTGGCGGGTCGGTCGGCATTGGTTTTGCCATTCCTTCGGCAATTGCGGAATCCGTTGTCGAACAGATCAAGGAATATGGCCGTCCGCGTCGTGGCTGGCTGGGTGTCCACATCCAGACCGTGACCGATGACATCGCCGATTCTGTTGGCCTGGACGAAGCCTATGGCGCAATGGTTGCTGGTGTCACCAAAGACGGCCCGGCTGAAAAAGCCGGCATCCAGCAGGGCGACGTTATCCTGCGCTTTGATGGCAAAAAGGTTGAAAGCATGCGTCGCCTGCCGCGCATCGTTGCAGAAACCAAGATCGGCAAATCCGTCGATGTTGAACTGTGGCGCGACGGCAAGAAAAAAGACGTCACTGTTGACCTTGGCGAGCTGAAAGAAGACCAGGTTGCAGAAAATGATTCTGGCGACCAGCAGGAACAGGCAACCCCGGAAGCTTCCAGCGAAGCCACCATTGATGCCCTTGGCCTCAAGGTTGCCAACATTGATGACGAACTGCGCCAGCGCTTCAACCTGACCGCCGATACCGAAGGTGTCGTGGTGACCGATGTTGATACCGCCAGCTTCTCGGCTGAAAAGGGTGTTCGCCCGGGCGATATCATCCTTGAAGCCTCGCACCAGTCAGTCACCAATATCGATGAAGTGCAGAAAGCCGTTAAATCGGCACAGGATGACGGCAAACGCACCATTCTGATGCTGATCGAAACGTCTGCCGGTCCGCGTTATTTCGGCCTGACGCTCGATAAAAAAGACAAATAAGACCTGAAGGCATTCAGTCTTGAAAAGAAAGGGGCGGTCCTGCAAATGGACCGCCCCTTTTGTATTTCAAACGCCCAACCGGTTAATCAGGCTTCAACAAACTGATCGCGGGCATAGCCCTGCAAATACAGAAGTGCGGTTAAATCACCATGATTGATGCGAATGCGCGCCTGCGCCTGGACAGACGGCTTGGCATGAAAGGCAACGCCCGTTCCCGCGAGCGAGATCATCTGCAAATCATTGGCTCCATCGCCCACGGCAATGGCATCGGCAACGGTGATGCCGTTCTGTGCTGCCAGCGTTTCCAGGGCATCAACCTTTGCCTGGCGGTCAAGCACGGGTTTCTGCACCTTGCCAGTCAGGGTTTTGCCATCATCGGTCAACAGGACATTGGCCTGGTCAAAATCAAAGCCCAGTTCGCGACGTACCGCCGATGTAAAGAAATCAAACCCGCCTGAAACCAGGGCCGCAAAGGCCCCATTGGTGCGCATGGTCGCAACAAGGGTGCGCGCACCACCGGTATATTCCACCCGCTTCCAGGCTTCATCAAGCATCGCAACCGACATGCCCGCCAGCAAACCGACCCGTTCATCAAGGGCGGCTTCAAAATCCAGCTCGCCATTCATGGCGCGCGCGGTAATGGCAGCGACACGGTCCTTGACGCCGGCGAAATCGGCAAGTTCATCAAGGGTTTCGCCTGTCACCATGGTGCTGTCCATATCGGCAATCAGCAGCTTTTTGGCGCGCCCTTCTGTGATCTGGACCACTTTATCAGCGGCAATATCGCAGTTTTCCAATGCCTTTTCGGCGGCTTCGCACGTTACACCTGTAAAGAAAAGGTCACAGGCCTCGCCTGTTGCCAGCCAGCGCATCTCGCCTGTTTCCGCGCCATTGGCACGAAGGGCGGCTGTTGCCGTTTCAATCATGCCCTCGCTTAGGGCACCGGAATTGGGCGCTGTGATCAGGGTCAGGACCAGATCCATTTATTGCAGGCTCCTTGCTGGCTGTAAGGATGAAAAACGTGCTGTCTTTATCCTGATTGCACAGGTCAAAGACAAGAAAAGTTTCGGAAAAAGCGGAACATCAACGGCGTAGAAACATTGATACAATAAGAAGCCCTGTTACTTTGAACATTCATGGATGAAATTTCCGTCCGTTATGAAAGCCAGTTATGGACATCAGCACATTCACCGCCCGCGAGTTTAACCAGGACACCAGCAAGGCCAAAAAAGCCAGCCTGCGGGGTCCGGTTTTCATCACCGACCGGGGCAAACCGGCCCATGTCCTGCTGTCGATAGAGCAGTATCAGAAGATTTTGGGCCTTGCGCCTTCCATCGTGGATCTGCTGGCAAAGCCCGAAACGGCCGATATCGACCTGAAACCCCAGCGCATCGAGAACATGTCCGACATTGCGGATTTTGAATAATGTATTTGCTAGACAGTGACGTCATCGTCGAACTCAGAAAAGCTGGCACCGGAAAAGCCAACGAAAATGTCGTGAACTGGGCGAACTCCGTCCCCACGGCAGGGACTTTTCTGTCAGCAATCACCATCCTTGAACTGGAAATCGCCATTCTGGAATTTGAATGGCAGGACGAAGAACGTGGCCCGATGATGCGCCAATGGCTTGATGACCAGGTCGTTCCCGCCTTTGATGGCCGGGTATTGCCGATCAACGAAAAAGTGGCGCGCAAATTTGCACAGTTCCACAGCCATACCCCGCATTCCGAGGGGGCAACCCTGCTTGCCGCGACCGCCCTTGTGCATGGCTTGACGGTTGTGACCCGCAATACCGATGAATTCAAACAAACCGGTGTCACCATCTGTAACCCGTGGGATGCCCCCGAAGACGCGCCGTGTAACCCTGACGGCTAGTCAAACAGGACCATATCATCTGTGCCCACCGCATTTTAGGGGCCACCGGCGATGGTGCCGATTTCATGCGGTGGTAATCCCCCCATCCCTTCCTGCCCTGAAACATCCCAAGAATTTGGCCTGCCGGGAAACCATTCCCACCCTTTGCCGGGTTTCGCCATAAATGCCCGGCCCCTTTGCGGCCTTTCTTACATTTCCAATGCAAACAGTTTATGGATAAGGGTGCCTTGCACCTGTTATATCCGCCGCCAGACGGCGATGGCTTTGGGCATTTCGGCAATATGCCGGAAAACAGGCCCCCATCGTCCATCCGACCGGCAAAACGGAACTGCATTGATGAGTGATACCAACATCCCCGCTGCCCCTGCATCGCCAAACGCTGCACCAGCCGATGCCGCCGCCCCTGGCGAAGGCGGCCGGTTTTTGCCCGTCATTATTGTGGCCGGGCCAACGGCCAGTGGTAAATCAGCGCTGGCACTGGATCTGGCCAAGGAATTTAACGGCGTCATCATCAATGCCGATAGCATGCAGGTCTATCGCGAATTGCGCGTCCTGAGCGCGCGGCCCGATGACAGCGAAACAGCACGGGCCCCGCATCGCCTTTATGGTGTGCTGTCCGGCGCCGAGGCGTGCTCGGCCGGGAAATGGCGGGAAATGGCCCTGACCGAAATCGCCGCCTGCCATCAAAACGGGCAACTGCCCATCGTAACAGGCGGCACAGGCATGTATTTAAATGCCCTGACCAATGGCATCGCCCCGATTCCCGATATCGACAAATCCGTGCGTGACCAGGTCACCGCCGAGCTTGAGGCCATGGGCCATGCGGCCTTTTTTGCCAGATTGCAGCAACAGGACGCAGCAACGGCCGCAACACTTGACCCCGCCAACAGCCAGCGGCTGATTCGCGCCGCCGAGGTTTTACGGGCGACCGGGCATGGTTTGGCGTATTGGCACGGCGCTGCAATGCTGCCTCCCCCTCCGGGCATGGCTTTTCTGAAATTCTGTTACATGCCGCCGCGCGACATTCTTTATGACCGCTGCAATCGCCGGTTTGATCTGATGATCGAACAGGGCGCGATCGAAGAAGTGCGCCTGCTGCTTGAACAGAACCTTCCACCCGAATCCCCGGTAATGAAGGCGGTAGGTGTGCGCGAACTGGGTGCCTACCTATCTGGCGCCCTGTCACTGGCCGATGCAAAAACCCTCGCACAGCGTGAAACGCGCCGATATGCCAAGCGCCAATTGACCTGGTTTCGCCACCAGATGACGGACCGCGAAACCATCGACGCGCAATATTCGGAAAGTCTGGCAAGCAAATTGCGTAATCTTGTTCACCAATTTCTGTTGACCGCGCCAAAGTGAGGCGATAGTTTGGCCTCTCCGCCGGTGAAATGGCGGAAAACCGCCGTTTCGGCGGCTTTTTCAACCCCAATTACAGGGTAGATCGATCATGTTGCAATCTCGCGGTTATCACGCGACACGTTGTTGTCGCTAAGTAAGAGGCTCGAAGAATCATGGCAGAACGTATTATGAATGGTGCAGAAGTAGTGTTGCAGGCCCTGGCAGATCAGGGTGTGGAAGTCGTATTCGGCTATCCCGGCGGCGCTGTGCTTCCGCTATATGACGAGATATTCAAACAGAATCACATTCGTCACGTTCTAGTGCGCCATGAACAGGCTGCCGTGCATGCCGCCGAAGGCTATGCGCGTTCCACCGGCAAGGTTGGCTGCGTTCTGGTTACCAGCGGCCCCGGTGCGACAAATGCCGTTACGGGCCTGACCGATGCATTGCTCGATTCTATTCCCATTGTCTGCCTGACCGGCCAGGTGCCGACACACCTGATTGGCAATGATGCCTTTCAGGAAGCAGACACCACCGGCATTACCCGCCCCTGCACCAAACACAATTATCTGGTGAAGGAAAGTGACCGTCTGGCGCGCACGATGCACGAGGCCTTCCATGTTGCGACCACTGGTCGCCCTGGCCCTGTCGTGATCGACCTGCCGAAAGACATTCTGGTTAGCCCGGCACCCTATATTGAACCCTCACAGGTTCAGCACCGCACCTATAATCCGCAGGTTAAGGGCGATCGTTCGCAGATCGAAAAGGCGGTTGAAATTCTGGCTTCGGCCAAAAAGCCGATCCTGTATTGCGGGGGTGGTGTTATCAATTCCGGGCCGCAGGCCTGTAAACTGCTGACCGAATTTACCCGCCTGACCGGCGCACCGATCACCCTGACCCTGATGGGCCTGGGTGCTTACCCGGCATCGGATAAACAGTATCTTGGCATGCTGGGCATGCACGGCACCTACGAAGCAAACCTGTCCATGCATGATTGCGACGTCATGATTGCCATTGGTGCCCGTTTTGATGACCGCGTCACCGGCAATATCGATTTCTTCTCGCCCGGTTCGACCAAAATCCAGATCGATATCGACCCCAGCTCGATCAACAAAAACGTTGCTGTTGATATTGGCATTGTTGGCGATGTTGGCCATGTCCTTGAAGACATGATGAAAATCTGGAAGGCCAAGCAATACAGCATCAATCAGGCTGCCCTTGATTCCTGGTGGGGCGAGATTGAAGGCTGGCGTGAAAAACGCTGCCTGTCCTATATCCAGCCCAATGACGTGATCAAGCCGCAGCATGTTATTCGCCGCATGCATGCCCTGACCCGTGATCGTAAAACCTTCATCACCACCGATGTTGGCCAGCACCAGATGTGGGCGGCACAGCATTTCGGGTTTGAACATCCCAATGAATGGATGACGTCCGGTGGTCTTGGCACCATGGGTTATGGCCTTCCGGCTGCCATGGGCGTTCAGGTTGCCCATCCCGATGCCACCGTTATCTGCTTTAGCGGTGATGCATCGATCATGATGAACATCCAGGAATGCGCAACGCTGACCCAGTATCGCCTGCCGGTCAAAACCGTCATCCTCAATAACCGCTATATGGGCATGGTGCGTCAGTGGCAGCAGTTGCTGCACGGGTCGCGCTATTCCGAAAGCTATAGCGAAACCCTGCCGGACTTCGTCAAGCTGGCCGATGCCTTTGGCTTTACCGGCCTGACCTGCACCAACCCGGCTGATCTTGATGATGCCCTTCAGAAAATGCTCGATATTGACGGGCCGGTGATTCTGGATGTGGCGGTGGATGACAAGGAAAACTGCTTCCCGATGATTCCGTCTGGCAAACCGCACAATGAAATGTTGCTGGGCCATGAAACAAGTGATGCCCAGGCCATCGATTCCGACGAAGGGATGGTCCTGGTCTAACTGGCCTTTTTGCTGCGCGAAAGCGCACCCGAAGAACCGATATTTTCATGATGACAGGCGGGGCCGGCGCGATCACAGACAATCGCCCGCCCCGACCCCAGCGGAGCAAGACCGTGAAAGAAACCGAAATCTCAAAACACACCATTTCCGTTCTGGTGGACAACGAAGCGGGCGTTCTCGCCCGTGTCATCGGCCTGTTTTCCGGCCGTGGCTATAACATCGAAAGCCTGACCGTTGCCGAAGTTGATGCCAATTCGCGCCAGTCGCGTATTACGGTTGTGACCTCGGGTACGCCCATGGTGATCGAACAGATCAAAGCCCAGCTTGGGCGCCTGGTACCGGTTCACAAGGTCAGCGACCTGACCCTGGCTGGCCCCAGCGTTGAACGCGAACTGGCATTGGTAAAGGTCATTGCGACCGGCGAAAAACGTGTCGAATCCCTGCGTATTGCCGATATTTTCAAGGCACGCGCCGTGGATGCGACCAACACTTCCTTTATTTTCGAAATCATCGGCAGCCCTGAAAAGATTGATGCCTTCAATAAATTGATGGAGCCGCTTGGCCTTTCGGAAATTTCCCGTACCGGTGTTGCCGCGATTTCGCGCGGCACCCTGATGATGTGAATTTGCCCTGCCCCGGCACGGGTCGGGGCGGACGCCAAATACATTTCACCCTTTTAATCCAGCGACCACGCAAATCAGAAAACAAGCGTGGCCCAACGTCCAGAGGTATCGAAAGATGCGTGTTTATTACGACCGCGATGCAGATGTTAACCTGATCAAGACCAAAAAAGTTGCCATCATCGGTTACGGCTCCCAGGGCCATGCCCATGCCCTTAACCTGCATGATTCCGGCGTTGCCGAAGTTGCTGTTGGCCTTCGTGAAGGTTCCTCGTCGCGCAAGAAAGCCGAAGCTGCCGGCCTGAAGACCATGACCCCGGCCGAAGCCGCTGCATGGGCTGACGTTGTCATGATCCTGACCCCGGACGAACACCAGGCTGCGATCTATGCAAACGAACTGGGTGCCAACCTGAAAGAAGGCGCGGCCCTGATGTTTGCTCATGGTCTGAACGTTCATTTCGGCCTGATCGAGCCGCGTGCTGACCTTGACGTCATGATGGTCGCACCGAAGGGCCCGGGCCACACCGTTCGTTCCGAATATGTCCGTGGCGGCGGCGTTCCTTGCCTGGTCGCAGTTGAACAGAATGCTTCGGGCAATGCCCTTGAACTGGCTCTGTCCTATGCTTCGGCTATTGGCGGCGGTCGTTCCGGCGTTATCGAAACCAGCTTCCGTGAAGAATGCGAAACCGACCTGTTCGGCGAACAGGCTGTTCTTTGCGGCGGCCTGACCCAGCTGATCAAATACGGCTTTGAAACCCTGACCGAAGCTGGCTATGCACCGGAAATGGCATATTTCGAATGCCTGCACGAAGTGAAGCTGATCGTTGACCTGATGTATGAAGGCGGTATGGCAAACATGCGTTACTCGATCTCGAACACCGCTGAATATGGCGACTACGTCACCGGCCCGCGCGTGATCGATCCGTCTGTCAAAGAACGCATGAAAGGCGTTCTGGCTGACATTCAGGAAGGCAAATTCGTTCGTGACTTCGTTCAGGAAATGCATTGCGGCCAGCCGATGTTCAAGGCAACCCGCCGTCTGAACGCTGAACACCAGATCGAAGAAGTTGGTGAAAAACTCCGCGCGATGATGCCGTGGATTGCCGCCAACAAACTGGTCGACAAAGAAAAGAACTAATCTTTTCAGGTTGAATTAAAGACGGCCGCCCTTTGCAAAATGGGCGGCCGTTTTTTTTATGGTTATATCGGTCAGTCACCCCATTCAGTGATCAAGGCCGCCGCCATCCACCCCATAAAAAATGGCCGCCCGATACCGGACGACCATTAACGTTGGGCACAAAGCCCGTTGCAAATGCGCTGCTATTAATGGGGGCTTGGTGCGTGGCGCATGCGTTGCAGCGGCATGCGAAATTCGGTCACGGCCCAGAACAGGAACGAAACCAGCGATACGGCAGCGCCGATCATGCAAACGCCGCTCCAGCCTGCGATACCATAAAATGTTGCCGACAAAGCCGACCCGGCCGCCCCGCCCAGAAAATAGCAGGACATATAACCGGTGGTCAGGCGGCTTCGGGCATCGGGGTTCAGGCGGTAAATTTCGCTTTGATTGGAAATATGCGCACCCTGCACACCCAGATCGAGAAACACGACCCCCAGGCCAAAGGCAATGATCGACCATTGCCCGGAATATAACAGCCACCAGCTTAGCGTCGTCATCAGAATAAAGCCGCCAGTCCCCAACCGGGCCCAGCCCCAGTCAGCCAGCCTTCCGGCAAATTTTGCGGTCAGTGCGCCAACGGCCCCTAACAGGCCAAACATGCCGATCACGCCTTCGCTGTAATGAAAGTTTTTGGCCAGCATAAAAGCCATCGACGTCCATAAAATGCCAAAGACAGCATATTGCATTCCGCCCAGAAAACCACGCCGTCGCAATACCGGTTCATCACGAAACAGATGCAGGATCGAGACATAAAGCTGGCGATAGGTGGTGTGGGACGTTGGCGCGATATGGGGCAAAAAGCGATAACAGGCGAGGGAAAACATCGCCATCAAAATGGCTGCTGCCATATAAACCGCGCGCCAGCCGCCCCATTCGGCCACCAGCCCGGCAAATGTGCGCGCCAGCAAAATACCAATCAAAAGGCCGCTCATAACCGTGCTGACGGTGGCCCCCCGTTTGGCCGGGGTGGCGAGGTGGGCGGCCAGCGGCACCAGAATTTGCGCCGTAACACTGGTCAGCCCCACCACAACCGCAACAGCCAGCAGGATGCCAAAGCTTTTGGCAAAGGCCATTCCCATCAACCCGGCGGCGGTAAGGGCGGTGGTCAGGGTTAACAATTTGCGCCGTTCGTGATGGTCGCCCAGGGGCACAACACAGATCAGCCCGGCAAGATAACCCAGTTGCGATACCGTCACGATCAAGCCAGCCTGGGTGGATGTCAGGGCGAATTCCTGCGACAGCAGCTCAAGAAGCGGTTGGACATAATAGTTACTGGCAACAGAAAGGCCGCTACCAACGGCCATCAGTGCGATCAGCCCCGGGGTGAGTTCGGGTTTAGTCGTCATGTTTGGATGCCTGAAAAATGCGTTCAATTCGCATCACGATAGGGCCTTGGCCCTTGCGGAACAATCAGGCAGGATGCACAGTATCTTTGCAATACCTGCAAAGAAAACAGTGAAAACACCCCTGCCATGAATGATGAAATCAGCGACCTTCGACTTTTTTGCAAAATTGTCGATGCCGGTAACCTGTCCGAGGCTGCCCGCCAATGCGACAGTTCCCCCGCCACCATGAGCCGCCGCCTTTCAGCCATGGAAAACCGGCTTTCGGTAAGGCTGTTTCAACGGTCATCGCGGCGGTTTTCGCTAACCGATGAAGGCATTTTATATTACGAACGCGCCCAGACCATATTGGCACAGCTTGATGCCGCCGAGGCGGAAATCACTGCCAAAACTGCAAAGCCCAGTGGCCTGTTGCGGGTCAGCGCGCCAATGCAGATTGGCCGCACCCTGATCACACCGATCATTGCAAAATTCAGCGCGCTTTACCCCGATATCGATATTCGCTTTACCCTGTCAGACGACCAACCCGATGTGAATGATGCCAATATTGATGTTTCCATTCGCATCGGCCTGCCCGAAGCCCCCGACATTGTTGTGCGCCAGTTGATCACCAGTCGCCGTGCCGTATGCGCCACACCGGAATATCTGGCAAAAAATGGCACGCCCCAACGCCCGGAAGATTTGCTCTATCACAACTGTATTTGCCTGATGCGCAAAAACCGCAAATTCGACCGCTGGGTATTTCGGGAAAACGGTAAAAAGCGCCACGTGCAGGTAAAGGGCCAATTGGCAACCAGCAGCGGCGAGGTTTTACACGCCCTGATCCGTGCCGGGCGCGGCATAGGCCTGAAAGCCATGTGGGACATTGCCGAGGATATCCAAAGTGGGGCCCTGGTTGAATGCCTGGGCGATTACGCCTGCGATGACATTGCCCTTTACGCAACCTTTGAAAAACACCCGTTTTTACCCCCACGCATTCGTCACTTTCTGGACGTTTTGAGCAGCGAATTACAGCATAAACCCGCGATGTAAATCACACCTGCACAGCCCAAAGCAGGCACCGGCCGTACGGTACCCACAATGGAAAGCGGGGCTAAATTCCGCAGGAAATCGCGGGATTCGGGGCAAATTAGTTGCGGCACCCTCAGGGCTGGCATGCAAATGCGCAAGGGTGCATATCCCGGTTTGGGCTGGATAAATAAGGATATTGTGGTTAATGCTGATGCCGGTGTGTTGACCCATTTGCAGGATCAACGGGCAAACCAGCCCCCGCCTGATGCTGCAAATGGGCCTGCACACTGAATTGCCACCACATAAAGAGCAGACGGATGTCCGAATTTATTGATCTTGCCCCCGAAGTTGCCGAAGCCTTTGCCAGCGGCGCGCCGGTCGTTGCCCTTGAATCCACGATTATTTCCCATGGCATGCCCTATCCGCAAAATCTGGAAACGGCACAGGCAGTTGAACAGGATGTGCGCGATAATGGTGCCATTCCGGCAACCATCGCTGTTATTGGCGGGCGCTGCAAAATCGGACTTTCGCCAGACGAGCTGGAATATTTCGCCAAAGGCACCGATATCCTGAAGCTGTCGCGCCGCGATATCCCCTATGCCATTGCCAAAAAATGCGACGGGGCAACCACCGTTTCGGCAACCATGATTTTGGCGGAAAAGGCCGGTATTTCGATATTTGCCACGGGCGGCATTGGCGGCGTTCACCGCGAACTTGCCACCAGCTTTGACATTTCAGCTGACCTGACGGAACTGGGCAAAACCAGTGTTGCGGTTGTTTGCGCCGGGGCAAAGGCCATTCTTGATATTCCGATGACGCTGGAACATCTCGAAACGCTGGGCGTGCCGGTTATTGCCTATGGCACCGACGAATTCCCTGCTTTCTATACTGTCAAAAGCGGCCAGAAGGCCCCGCTGCGCCTTGATAGCCCCGAACAGATTGCCGATTTCCTGTCAGCCAAATGGGATTTCGGCCTGGAAGGTGGCGTTGTGATTGGCAACCCGCCGCCCGCAGACAAGGCACTTGCCCTGGAAGCCATCGAACATGCCATTGATTCAGCCCTGGTCGAAGCCAAAGGCCTGAATATTCATGGCCGCGAGGTTACGCCCTTCCTGCTGCAACGTGTTACCCAGCACACCAAGGGCAAAAGCCTGGAAGCCAACATCGCACTGGTGCGCAACAATGCCCGCCTTGCTGCCCAAATCGCGGTTGCCCGCGCAAAATAGGCAGCCCACAGGGCAATTACACCACCCGATACCAAAACCGCAAAATGCGGGCCACACACGGCCCGCATTTTTATTTGCCCATTAAAAAGGGGCGTGGGACCAACCGGTTGAGAAGCCGCCCCACGCCCCCTTCGCTGCCTTATGCCGGGGTGGCATTCGGCAAAAGGCTGCGATCAAGCCGGCTGTCATCAATGGGCGCATCCCAAACCGTGCGGCAGGGCAAAACACCAGCCCATACTGGCAGGGTGTAATCTTCCTCGTCATCAACCGGGTCACCCGAACGGATTTTGGCCGAAACCTCCTCCATATCGAATTCAAGGAACATGGTTGCCTTCAATTCCTGCTTGCTGGGCTGACGGATCTGATCCCAGCGGCCCTGTGCCAGCTTTTCGACAAACAGTCTGGATTGTTCCATTTTTGCATTCGGGTCATCCATAACCCGGCCTTTGCCGTAAATCACCACGGACCGGTAATTGGCAGAGTGGTGAAAGGCAGAACGCGCCATTACCAGCCCGTCCAGATGCGTCACGCAAATGCAGGCATCGGCCCCATTGGCGATTGCCGCCAGCACCCGGTTTTTCGATGCACCATGAATATAAAACTGTTCACCCATTCGCCAATGCGCCGTCGGGATCATAACCGGGCGGCCATCCAGCACGGTGCTGACATGGCAGATAAGGGCTTCATCAATAATGCGATGTACCGTTTCACGGTCATAACTGGCGCGGTTATGCCCACGCACCAGTTTTGTCCGCGGGTGAATATCATAATCGGTGGTGCTCATCAGGCGTCTCTCAGTCAGCTTGGTTGGCTCTCTCTCCTCGCATCATCACCAAAATTGGACTTTTCATAAGAACCGATATAATAAAATTGATGGAACCAATTTGAAAATGACGGACGGGGCATGAGCACGATTTTCTCCTGGATTTTTGCCAGCCAGCCAGACGATGCCCGCCAGCCTGCCTATCGCAGGCTTTACCTGGGTATTCGTGCGGCCATTCTTGATGGGCGGTTAAAACCAGGTGAAAAACTGCCTGCCACGCGCGATCTGGCAAAACAGTTGCGCATTTCGCGCAATACCATCGTCAATGCCTTTGACCTGCTGATGTCCGAAGGTTACCTGGAAGGGCGTATCGGCGCCGGAAGCTTCGTTGCCGCCAGCCTGCCTGATCACCTGTTTCACACTGCTACCAGCAACAATGTTGGTAAAACACCACCTGCCAGCCCAAAGGCCTGTTCCCCGTCCGCACCAGCCACCACGCAGCGCCCGACGCCGGCGACACCAACGGGCAGTAGTGCCAATAAAAGCATGGCAGAGGGCCGAAAACGCCCGCTCCGCATTAGCAAAAGTGCACAACGCAGCCTCGCCTTCACCCGCCAGCACCCGCATTTTCCGGTATCACGGCCCTTTAACCCGGCGGCACCAGACCTGTCGGCTTTTCCCTTTGATATCTGGGCGCGGCTGTTACGCCGGGCCTGGCGCGCGCCCAAACCGGCCATAGTCACCCCCGATGACAGCATGGGCCTTGCCGATTTACGCGAGGAAATTGCAGGCTGGCTGCGGCAAACCCGCGGCGTGAATTGCAGTGCCGCGCAAATCATGATCGTTTCAGGCGCACAGCAGGCACTGGATTTTATTGGCCGCGCCCTGATTGACCCCGGCGACATCGTCGCCCTTGAAGACCCCGGCTATGAAGGTATTCGCGGCGTTCTGGCCGCCAATGGCGCGGTTATTCAACCCATCCCCGTTGACGAAGAAGGATTGCAGGTTAGTGCCCTGAACCACCCGCAAAGCCAGGATAACACCGGTCATCAAGGGCAGCAGGCGGGTGCGGGTGCGGATGCTAATGCGGGTATGGATGCGAAAGCAGGCGCAAACATCTCGCCGCGTATGGTTGTGACCACGCCATCGCGCAATTATCCCATGGGCACCACGCTGTCGCTGGCGCGAAGGCTGGCTTTGCTGCAATGGGCGCATGACAATGACGGCTGGATCATTGAAGACGATTACGACAGCGAATATCGCTATGACGGGCCGCCTTTATCCTCGCTTCAGGGGTTGGACCGCGAAGACAGGGTACTTTATGTCGGCACATTTTCCCGTGTGCTGTTTCCCGGCATCCGGCTGGGCTATCTGGTTTTACCACATGACCTGGTGCCGGTTTTTCGTGGTTTGCGCAGCTTTGCCGATGGTGTGCCTGCCCCAACGGCGCAGGCCGCCCTTGCCGCCTTTTTCGCCGACGGGCATTTTGGCAGCCATGTACGCCGCATGCGCCTGCTTTATGGGGACCGGCGCCAGCACCTGCTGAACCTTATCAATGATCGCGCCAGCGACCTTCTGGACATTGTCGTCAATGATGGCGGGCTTCACGTATGCGCCCGCCTGATCAACGGGCAACCCGACCAAAAATATCAGCCAGCCCTGCTGGCCAAACAGATCGACTGCCGGTTTTTGTCATCCTATTTCCATGACAAAACGCACAGCGAAAACATCGCTGATCGGCAGGGCCTGATCATGGGGTTTGCCGGCTGGGAAAAATCGCAGCTTGAACAAAGTTTTGGTGATCTGGTCCGTATTTTGCGACGTAACAATTAAAGTACCCCGAGCCAGAGAAAGAGCGCGCCTTCATGCTATCCCCTGGCAAGTCACGTTTCGGCGCGCTCTTTTCTTGATTTGACAATAGCATAGCAAGAGGCCCGGATGCCCCGTCCCCCCATTGCCATCATGTGGTTTCGCAATGATTTGCGCCTGACCGATAACCCCGCCCTTGCCGCCGCAATTGCCTGGGCACGCGACCATGACGGCACCATCCTGCCGGTTTATATCCTTGATGATGTAATGGAACGGCAACTGGGCGGTGCCACCCGCTGGTGGCTGGAACACAGCCTGGGGGTGCTTGAAAAATCCATTTCGGAAAAAGCCAGCACCCATGCCGGCGATACGGCCGAAAACAGCCTGCGCCTGTTCAAAGGCAAGGCAAAGGACGTGTTATCGCATCTGTGTGATGATCACGATATCGGCGCGGTATTCTGGAACCGCTGTTATGACCCGCAATCGGTAGAACGCGACAAGGCCTTAAAACAGCATTGCCGGGATGACCTGAAACTTGAATGCGAAAGTTTCAACAGCCACCTTCTTTACGAACCCTGGGAAGTCAAAACCGGGGCTGGTACATCCTTTAAGGTCTTTTCGCCCTTCTGGCGGGCCTGTCTTAAAATGCCACCGCCTGCCCGCCCCAAACCGGCACCAAAGGACATTCCCCTTTCCGGCATCAGCCCGGCACAGGCTGTATCGATCACGGCCTTGGACCTGTCACCCAAACCGGTTAACTGGGCAACCGGCTTTGCCGAGCGGTTTACCCCGGGCGAGGGCGCCGCACGCGAACAGCTTCACGATTTTATCGATGACCGCCTGGCGGATTACGCCGAAATGCGCGACCGCCCGGACCGGCTGGTGACGTCGGAACTATCACCGCATTTACGTTTTGGCGAAATCAGCCCGCGCGAAATTTGGCATGCCATCAGCCACCATGCCGAGGCCGAACCGGGCCAGGGCAAAGCCGCATCGAAATTTCTGTCCGAACTGGGCTGGCGGGAATTTGCCCACCATGTGCTGTTTTACGCCGATGACCTTCGTACCGAACCGCTACAGGGCCAGTTCCGCCATTTCCCCTGGCGCGATAACGACGACGCACTTAAAGCCTGGCAGCGCGGCAAAACCGGCTATCCCATTGTCGATGCCGGGATGCGCGAACTTTGGCATACCGGCTATATGCACAACCGGGTGCGCATGATTGTGGGGTCATTGCTGGTCAAACATCTGTTGTTGCACTGGCAGCACGGGCTGGACTGGTTTGATGATACCCTGGTCGATGCCTGCCCGGCGGCCGACCCGTTTTCCTGGCAATGGATTGGCGGCAGCGGTGCCGATGCTGCCCCCTATTTCCGCATTTTCAACCCGGTCCTTCAGGGCGAAAAATTTGATGCCAAAGGCGATTATGTACGTCAATGGGTGCCGGAACTTCGCGACCTGCCGAATTCCCACATCCATAAACCGTGGGAGGCCCCGGCCCTTGTCCTTAAAGGGGCTGGCGTCACACTGGGCCAAACCTATCCCGAACCGATTGTGGACCTTAAAGCCGGCCGCGACCGGGCCATGGAAGCCTATCAGCAAATGAAAGCCGATAGCGACGCTGCCGGTTAAGCCAGACAAGACAAGACAAGCAAACACATAAAACGGGCGGATCTGCATCTGCACATCAGCCCGTTTTTTCATCCATCAGGATCGCTGCTTAGCGCCAGAATGGTTTTTGCTTGTCGAACGCCTTCCAGGCATCGGCAATGCCCTGCAGGCGGTAATCGGCACGCGCACCATACCAGCCAGCAATGCGGCCCACACCAACCATGCCCTGTTTGCCCAGGGTGGATTGCAAAACAGCCAGCCTGCTTTCAGCAACGGCGGCGTCATTCAACTGACCCAGAATATCCTGCAATTCGGCAAGGCTGCTGCGGAATTTGCGAACCGATTTACCACCGTAAATTTCATAGAAGAAATCGCAGGCATAACGCATCTGTTTTACATCCAGCCGCCAGGCATGCAGCCCGGCAATGCTAAGCTCGGTAACCTTGCTGCCGCGTTTGGCCATGCGTTTGCGTGCTTTTTCCAGCAGCGGTTCGGCCAGTTCACCAATCGGGGCGGACATGGCCCGCATTTGTGCCGCACTTGCCCCCGATGCCCAGCGCGAATAGCTTGCCCATGCGCCCAACAACAGGCAAAGCTGCTGGTAATCGGATGATTCCAGCATCGCAAATGCCGCCTTCAGGGCGTGCGCACGCTGGCCCGATGCCGCCTTGCGCAATTCGGCATTGGGGCCGTTTTCGCCTTTGTCGGGAAAACGCTGTTCAATGGCTGGCAGGGTTTCCCCCAAAAACACATCCCAATCCCGCAGGGCATCAAGGCCCTTGGTGCAGGATTTCAGCAGGCGGCGAATCAGCACTGACTCGCCCGCTGGCAGGTTATGACGAAACAGGTTAAAGGCCACACGCAGGCGGCGCATGCCAATGCGCATCTGATGGCAGCCTTCCGGGTGCAAATCGCGGCGCACACAAATTTCGTTGCCCAAAATCATCGTCAGACCCTGGGCGATCACGGCACGAAAGGCTTCTTCCGCGCTCATCCCCTCATGCAGGCCCACCGGGTCTGCCTTGTAAAATGTTGGCTGTTCATCAAAATAAAGGGCGCGCCCGCGCGATGCCTTGGACCGCAGGCTCAGGTAAAGGGGCACCGTTCGCTGTAATTCAAGCGCCAGGTCAAACAGGGTTGCCGGGTGGCCTTCTTTTAGTTCCAGTTCGACCTCGGAAATGGGGGCTTCGCGGTCGCCCGCACGCACCACGCCCTGATCAATGGCAAGTTCCATCACCGCATCGCGATAGCCAAGGTCAACGCTGGCGCGCGACAGGTCGGTTTCAAAAATGCGGTCGATCTTTTTGTTCTTTGCCAGCTTGTCGAGCAACGCCAGCACATCGGCATCGGTGAATTTGGCCAGATCAAGTTCACCATTTTCCAGCTCGACCGTCCATTCCTGGCGTTCTGGCAGGGCTGCGCGCAATCCGTTCGATGCCTTAACCGTCTGTTCCCAGCCCGTAGCACCCTTTTTGCGCACACGAATGGCCAGCCCCTTGCGTGACAGGGCCAGTTTCGGCGTATCGTAATAGATGGAAACAAGCTGCGTGGTGGTCAGGCGGCGGCCTTCTTTCACTTCACGCAGAACAGGAGCCTGTTTAAGACGATTCACATGTTTCGGATCGATCCGCATTTTGAGTTCGATCTCGATCTGTTTCTCCGCCATGCCGGTTCCTTCTGTATCATTCTGTCTCATCAGGTGCCAAAAATACACCACCTGAAGGTAGTTCTATCGTGAAACATATTTCAGCAATTTGAAATGATGTCGCTCAAGCGCATGTCATTTACTGGTAATATTCCTGTAAAAATCAGGCTAGACGCCGGAAATGCAAGTATTTTTACCGATACCATCATCGGTCGCAATTCCCATGTTCATTTGAATGCACATAGGCGCAAAGCCATGTTCAAACCGACACGACTCTAAAAGGTTTCGCGCATTTGGCTGGGACTTGCCGAAATTCCGGCTATCACAAATCGGATAATGCGCCGTCAGGGTCTGACGGATTCTTGCAAGACCGGGAAAGCGGGCGGTGCGACGGACATAAAAGCAAATGGCGTTTGCCAGCGCCCTGAAAAAAGGCACAAAAAAACCTGGCCGAAGCCAGGTTCTTTTTGAAGTTCAAGTGGTGCCCGGAGGCGGATTCGAACCACCGACACGCGGATTTTCAGTCCACTGCTCTACCAACTGAGCTATCCGGGCAACCTTGAAGCATTTCCGTTTCCGGAAGCGTTCCCTGCGGAACGAGCGGGGTTATACAAGCTGGCTTTCACCTTGTCCAGCCTGTTTTCGCATTTTTTTTGAACTTAAAATTCGTCTTCATCTTCAAGGTCTTCAAGATACTCTGGCGGCTCGGTCGCGGGCACGGCATAGCTGGCGTTCAACCACTTGCCCAAATCCAGATCAGCACAGCGTTTCGAGCAGAAAGGCTTGTATTTCTCGACCACTGGCGCACCGCACATCGCGCATTCCGTGGTGCTGCCATGTGCCGTTCCCTTGGCCGATGCGCTGGGTTTACTGGCCATTATTCAGTCCCTTTCAATCACATATTCATGGCGCGCCAATGCCATATCGGCCACGCATTGCGGTGCACGGCCAAAAATTTCGCCCAGAATTCGGCGAAAATTTTCGCGATTACCACATAATTCCAAAATATCGGGATGCAATCTTACCCGCGTTGCCCCCACTGGCCTTTGGCGCATTTCCGTGGCAATCCCGCGCAAAACGGCGTTTCCTGCCGCTTCACGGCCCCACCGGCGCATATTTTCAGACGAATCGCCTTTCGCATCGTCAAATATCAACGATGCCAAATCGGCCCCGCTGCGCTGGCGGCTAAATTCATACAGGCCCAGCCGGGTAAAACCGCCAACTTGCACAGCCCCATCAATTTCGGCGGCGAATCCCTGTTTGATGGCTGCCTCAAAAGAATCGCGTGCCGCCCGGCCCGGCATACGGATGGGGTCAATCACCACCAGCCCGCCGATATTGCGCAATTTTATCTGATGCACAATTTCCGCGGCTGCCGCCAAATTTACATCCTGGTTTCGCCGCGCGGCATTTTGCCCCGCCTGTGCGCCCCCTGCATTCACATCAATGGCACATAATGCCGTTGTCGCCTCGATCGATATCCATCCACCACCAGGCAGGACAACACGGGTTGCCAGGGCTTCATCAAGTGCGGCCTCAACGCCCTCGGCCTCAAATAACAGCGAATCGCCTTTATGAGGCTTCAGGGCATCATCACGCGCGCCAAGGGCACGCACCAGACCACGCAGGCGAATATATTCCGACATGCCATCGACAATGCAGGCCTCGCCCGCCAGAACGTGGCGTTCAATCACCTGATCAACATCTGACAGGGCCTGAAACACCCGTATCGGCCGCGATGCATTTTTTTGCGCTGCCAGCGCCTTTTGCCAAATGCCGGCAAGCCGGGAAAATTCCCCGCGCAGGGCATCATCATCCCAACCGGCTGCTGATGTACGCAGGGTGATGCTTTCGCCCTGCTGCGTCAGTGCCTTTAATGTATGGGCAAGATGGTCGCGTGTTTCAGGATCGCTGATTTTGCGGGGAATATCGATGATGCCGCCAGAGGGGCGAAAAATCATTCCCACCCCTTCTATGGCGATACGCCCGGTCAGTTTCGGGCCTTTATCATCAAATCCAAGGCGTGATACCTGGACAATCACCCATTGGCCTTCGTGAAGCGGGCCATCGATACGGTCCAGCGGCAACAGGCCATCATCGCAGCCATCAAGCACCACCATGGCCGCAGCCATTTCCGGCATTACCCGCGATATACGGCCAATATGGATGTCAAACCGGCGCGGTCCACCGCGATCAAACCAGATACGGCTGACGCGGTCATTTTCCAGCAGGGCGATCCGGCGTTCATCGGCCACCGCATCAATCAGCAAAAGCCTTTCGCCATCGTCCCCCTGCGCGCGCATTTTTATCCTGCCTCCGGGAAATATCCCAACCCGCGCAACAGCGCATCGGTATCATAAAGCGACAGGCCAACCACATTGCTGTATGACCCTGAAATCTGGCGGATAAACACCGCTGCCAGCCCCTGGATGCCATAGGCGCCTGCTTTGCCCTGCCATTCATCACTGGCAAGGTAACGGCGAATATCACCTTCATTAAGGCTGCGGAAAATAACCTGCGTTTCAACTACACGGGACCGCAGGGTGCCATCGGGCGCAATCACGCAGATACCGCCATAAACACGGTGGCGGCGACCTGACAGCATGCCAAGAAATTTGCGTGCTTCAGCGGCGTCTTCGGGTTTGCCCAATGCACGCTGGCCGCAGGCAACAACCGTATCGGCCGCCAGCACATAGGCACCATCATGACCATCTGCCACGGCCTTGGCTTTTTCCTCGGCAAGGCGAAGGGCCAGGCGGCGCGGGCTTTCGTCTTTTAACGGTGTTTCATCAATATCGGCTGGCGCAATGGCGGCTGGCGTAATGCCAATCTGGGTCAAAAGTTCTACCCGCCGCGGCGAGGCCGACGCCAGAACAAGCTTGGATGAAACATGCGAAGACAAATGACGGCTCCCGATTTGCAAAACAGACGTGACGCGCACCATAGCAGGACATGCCTGGCGACAAAACGCCGATTGCCCTGTTTGGCAATGGCAGCCTTGTCGCAAAATCTGCCCCAAAACAGACAAATGCCGCCAGATCAGGGATCATGCGGCATTGCGTCAGCTCACGCAGGGAAAATATCGCGATTTGCAGGGTATCTCGCACCCAAAACCGCCTTTACATCAAAGGCGGCGACAAACCGGAATATCAACTGCGGATTATTTAAAGCGGAAAGTGATCCGACCTTTGGTCAAATCATACGGCGTCATTTCAACGCTGACGCGGTCACCCGCAAGAACGCGAATACGGTTTTTCCGCATCTTGCCCGAAGTATGGGCGAGAATTTCGTGGTCATTGTCCAGCTTCACGCGGAACATCGCGTTGGGCAGAAGTTCTGTAACTGTGCCCTGAAACTCGATAACGTCTTCTTTAGCCATGTGACTCCTAAACTTTCGTGCTGCAACACCAACGACCGGTTGGCGCAAACTGCGCTGTTCACGCGAAAAGGTCAAGCCCTTTCGCATGTCGCACAGTGCGCCCCGGCAATGCGGTACGTGCATGTTTCACCCAATATAGGTAGCATAAGGTAACACCGCCACCCCTATCGCCCAAATCGCCGCCAGATACAGGATCGTGCATGAAAAAGGTTCTAACCCCTGACCAGTTCCCAAAAATTCGCCCCGCAACCGCCCAGGACGTTGGTCATATGCATGCCATGCTGCGCGAAATTGCACGGGTAACCGACAGCCTTGATAAATTTACCAGCACCAAAGAAGACATTCTGCGCGACGGATTTGGCGATATTCCGGCCTTTCATGCCCTGATTGGCGAAACGAACGAGGGCATGCCCCTTGCCATGTGCCTGTATTTTGACAGCTATTCCACCTTTCGTGGCAAGGCTGGCATTTATATCCAGGATTTATATGTGGATTCGTCGCTGCGCGGCGGCGGGTTTGCCCGTTATCTGTTTTCCCATGTCGCCGCCCACGCCAGACGCACCAACCGGCATTATATCCGCCTGTCTGTTGATGCCGAAAACATGACCGGGCAAAAATTCTATCGCAAAATCGGCATGAAACCCGCTGTCAGCGAACGCATTTTCGTGCTTGATGGCCCGGCCCTTGCCACACTGGCCGCCGAAGTCGACCTGATGGAAGAACAGGGCTGATCAAAAGACGGGGCCAATGGCGCAAAGAAATGCTTCATCAGCCCTGCCCGGGCAAACCGGTGATCAGGAAAATTCCGGAATTTAAAATGTAGGTGCCGGGGCCAGCGGAAAGCGTTCAAGAATGCGTTTTTTAAGCTGGTCACGCACCTGGCGATAGGCCTCGAGCCGGGTTTCGCGCGTGCCTTCAATCAGGGTGGCGTCAAAGGTATTCCAGAATTCAACGTCACAGGCCATGGTGCGCGTCATTTCAACGGCACGGTGCTGGGCCTCGGGCGACAGCGTGACGATCAAATCAAAAAAACCGTCTTCCAGTTCATCAAAGGTTTTGGGTTTATAGCCGGAAATATCAAGGCCTATCTCGTCCATTACGGCAACGGCAAACCCGTCAAGGTCGCCGGCACGCAGGCCACAGCATTCAACATAAACCCGGTTACCGTGAAAATGCCGCATCAATGTGGCCGCCATAATCGAACGGACAGCATTGTAACTGCAGGCAAACAGTACGGCACCGGGAATATCCTGCGCCACTTGCCGTTACCCTCGAATATGAAGAACGCAAATCAGGGTAAAAAGCCGCCGCGCAGTGTTTTCATCAATCACCACCTTTTCTGACAGCAGATCGCGCAATTGTTCAGACCCTTCATTATGCAAACCACGGCGCGCCATATCGATAGTTTCGATCTGGGCGGCGGATGCCTTTTTGATCGCGTCATAATAGCTTTCGCAGATCATGAAGTAATCTTTCACGATGCGGCGAAACGGTGTTAGCGGCAAAACAATGGTGGTCAGGTTTTCGTCATCATTGTCGCCGCGCACATCCATATAGATGCGGTTGTCTTCAATGCGCATATGCACCGAATAGGGGCCGACAAAATCACCAACCGGGGCAAAATGGTTTTCTTCCAGAAGATCATAAATCGCCACCGCCTGTTCGTGCTCCACTTCCGGGCGGCGACGGATTTTGTATTTCTGGTCAAGATATATGCCGGCAATACACTGGTTGTTTACGGCGTCTGCCATCATCTTTTCCCCTATCCCCGGTTGGGTGATGCCATGCTGTGATGCAACAACCTTACATGCGGTTGGACCGGATCGCTACAGAAAGTCCATGCGCCTGCAAACCTTCGCTTTGCGCAAGGGCAATTGCAGCCGGGCCAATTTTCGCCAGACTTTCGGGCGTGCATTTGATCAGCGATGACCGCTTGATGAAATCAAGCACGCCAAGGCCCGATGAAAACCGCGCCGAACGCGCCGTTGGCAACACATGGTTTGGCCCGGCAACATAATCGCCAATGGCTTCGGGCGTATAACGGCCCAGGAAAATCGCCCCGGCATGGTGGATTTTTTCCGCCAGTGCATCGGGGTCATCGACGGCCAGTTCAAGATGTTCGGGTGCCAGTCGGTCCACAAGGGCCGGTGCCTGATCGAGATTTTCCACCAGCACAACCGCGCCAAAATCCCGCCAGCTTGCCCCGGCAATTTCAGCACGCGGCAAGGTTTCCAGGTGGGTATCAATCGCCTTTTGCACGGCATCGGCAAAAGTGGCGTCATCCGTAATCAGGATGGATTGCGCAACCGGGTCATGTTCAGCCTGCGACAGCAAATCGGCCGCCACCCAGGACGGGTCATTGCTGCCATCTGCCACCACCAGAATTTCCGACGGACCGGCAATCATATCGATGCCGACCTGGCCGAAAACCCGGCGTTTTGCCGCTGCGACAAAGGCATTGCCAGGACCGACAATTTTATCGACCGGACGAATGGTTTCCGTGCCATAGGCAAGGGCGGCAACGGCCTGCGCCCCACCAATGCGGTAAATTTCATCCACCCCGGCAATGCGGGCTGCGGCCAGCACCAGCGGATTCATTTTATTATCCGGTGTTGGCACCACCATCACCAGGCGTTCCACCCCGGCAACCTTAGCCGGGATCGCATTCATCAGCACCGATGACGGATAGGATGCCAGCCCGCCCGGCACATAAAGCCCGGCTGCCGTTACCGGCCGCCAGCGCCAGCCAAGCTCGACACCTGTTTCGTCGGTATAACGTTCATCGGCAGGCATCTGCTTTTCGTGATAGGCACGAATACGCGTTGCCGCCGTTTTCAGCGACTCCAGCAGCGACGGTTCGATATCGGAAATCGCCAGATCAATTTCTTCACGCGTTACAGCCATGCCCTGCGCATCAATCGACAGGCGGTCAAAGCGGTTGGTATATTCGACAACGGCCTCGTCCCCGCGTGCACGCACATCGGCAATGATGTCGGCAACGGCGGCGTCAACATCGGCATCCGATTCCCGCTTCATGCCCAAAAGTTTGACGAAATCTTCCTCAAAGGATGCTTCGGTAATCGACAATTTAATCGGCATTGCGCACCTCGGAGAAACGGTCAATCAAAGGCTGGATTTCGGTCGGGCGGGTTTTAAGGGCCGCACGGTTCACAATCAGGCGCGATGTAATATCGGCAATATGCTCGATCTCGCGCAGGCCATTGGCAACAAGGGTATTGCCCGTTGATACAAGGTCAACAATACGGCGGCACAGGCCCAGCGTCGGGGCCAGTTCCATCGCGCCATTCAGCTTGATGCATTCGGCCTGGACCCCACGTGCGGCAAAATGGTTGCGCGTGACGTTGGGGTATTTGGTGGCAACCCGCACATGCGACCAGCGCGACGGATCATCGCCTTCGATCATGTCTTCGGGCTCGGCCACTGCCAGGCGGCAATAACCAATACCCAGATCCAGCGGCGCATAAATTTCGGAATAATCAAATTCCATCAGCACATCATTGCCGCACACCCCGATATGGGCTGCGCCAAAGGCAACAAAGGTCGCAACGTCAAAGCTGCGCACACGAATGATATCGATATTCGGATGGTTGGTGGCAAAGCGTAACGCACGGGATTTCGAATCATCAAATGCGGCTTCAGGCTCGATGCCTGCGGCCCGCACCAGGGGCATTACCTCGTCAAGAATGCGTCCCTTTGGCAGGGCCAGCACCAGCTTTGCGTCGTCAGTCATCAATCAGTCGCCTTGCGCTTTGTTGTCTTTCTGCGGCCTGCCATCCCAATCAGGCAGGCGCAATCAATATTCGCATCCAAAGGTGCCCGCCCATTATGCAGGACGGGCATTTATCAGTGGTGGCCGCGCAAAATTACTCGCGCACGCGTTCAATTTTGGCACCGCAGGCCGCCAGTTTTTCTTCCAGGCGTTCATAACCGCGATCAAGGTGGTAAACACGGTTGATCACCGTTTCCCCCTCGCCCGCCAGCCCGGCCAGAACCATTGACACCGATGCACGCAGGTCGGTTGCCATAACTTCGGCACCCGAAAGCTTTGCACTGCCGCGTACGATGGCCGAACGGCCATGTACGTTAATGTCGGCCCCCATACGGCTCAGTTCCGGGACATGCATGAAACGGTTTTCAAAAATGGTTTCCGTAATCATCGATGCGCCATTGGCAACCGTCATCAGGGCCATGAACTGCGCCTGCATATCGGTCGGAAAACCGGGGTATGGTTCGGTCATAACATCCACCCCTTTCAGGGTGGCGCGGTTGCCGCGCACGATCATGCCGTCTTCGGTTTCGGTAATTTCAATACCGGCTTCCTTCAGCGCATCAATCAACGAGCTGATCAGCGCAACACGCGTACCAACCAGTTCGATTTCGCCGCCGGTAATGGCCGCAGCAATGGCATAGGTGCCGGTTTCAATACGGTCCGGCACAACGGAATATTCTGCGCCATGCAGGCGCGGCTTGCCGGTAATTTTCAGGGTATCGGTGCCAATGCCTTCAATTTCGGCCCCCATCGCCACCAGGCAATGCGCCAGATCGGCAACTTCGGGTTCGCGTGCGGCATTGGCAATGGTGGTGACACCATCGGCCAGGGACGCTGCCATAATGGCATTTTCCGTCGCACCAACAGAGACCTGTGGGAACAGGATATGCCCACCCTTAAGGCCTTCGGGCGCCCGTGCCTCGATATAACCTTCGGTCAAATGGATTTCAGCACCCATCGCTTCAAGCGCCTTAAGGTGCAGGTCAACCGGCCGGTTGCCAATGGCGCAACCACCGGGCAGCGATACGCGCGCAATACCACAGCGCGCCACCAGCGGCCCCAGCACCAGGACCGATGCCCGCATTTTACGAACCAGATCATAAGGTGCGGTTGTCGATGCGATTTCCTTTGCCTGCATGTCCAGCACGCGGCCGGTATGCCCGCCATTGGGGGCATTGCCATCCATATGCAATGCCACGCCGTGCTGGCTTAACAATTTTGCCATCGACGTAATGTCATCAAGATGGGGCAGATTGCTTAATGTCAGGGTTTCTTCGGTCAGAAGGGCGGCAGCCATCAGCGGAAGGGCGGCATTCTTGGCCCCGCCAATTGCGATTTTGCCCTGCAAGCGGCGGCCACCGGAAATCTTGATCTTGTCCATTCAATCCTCGTTAAACCGTGCGATGCACGGCGTGCTTATCTGGGTGCTTTGCTACGCGATTACAGGCGCGGCAGGGTCACACCTTTTTGTCCCATATATTTTCCGGCGCGATCGGCATATGACGTGTCACATTCCGCTTCGGCCTTCAGAAAAATAAACTGGCACGCCCCTTCATTGGCATAAATGCGGGCCGGAAGCGGCGTGGTATTTGAAAATTCCAGCGTCACATGCCCTTCCCATTCCGGTTCAAGCGGCGTGACATTGACGATGATGCCGCAACGGGCATAGGTCGATTTCCCAAGGCAAATAACCAGCGTGTCGCGCGGAATACGGAAATATTCAACCGTGCGCGCCAGGGCAAAACTGTTGGGCGGAATAACGCAAACATCGGTTTTACGGTTCACAAATCCCTGGTCGGAAAATTCCTTGGGATCAACCACCGCCGAATCGACATTGGTGAAAATCTTGAACTCGTCTGCCACCCGGGCATCATAGCCATAGGAACTGACACCATAGGAAATGACGCCATCACGTTTGAAACCATCAACAAATGGCTCAATCATGCCTTTTTCCTGCGCCATCTGGCGTATCCAGTGATCCGGCCTTACCGACATGTTCCCACCTCCGCCAAAACGAATTTCGATACCAACAAGGTTTTACCCGCCCCAGCCCTGCAAGATCAACCAGACGATGCTTTTATCCGCCGCAAAGCCTGCTTTTTTCTGCATTCCGGCCCTTTTGCCCCGGCTTCTGCGCAAAATCACGGGCATCAGCGGGTTTTAGGGCAGCGTTTATTTTGCGTCTTCGTCGCCAATTTGGGCAGCGTCATCATTTGTCGGTTCTTCCTTGCGCCCGCGTTGCTGCTGTTTGCGGCGGGCCAGATTGGCGCGCAATGCCTCGGCTTCGCGTTTCAAACGTTCAGGGGAAGGGATGGGTTTGGCCTGTTTTTTCTTTTCAGTCATGGTCATTTCTGGTCGTTGAACGGGTCGGAAACAAGCAGGTCAATCCGCGCGAAACATACACCGGAAGGTGGCAAAATAACGACGATCGGACGCCAGTTAAAAAAGGTGCATATTTCGGGCTTGACCAGACGCTAGGCAGTAGCCTATAACCCGCCCGCACCGCAAGGGTTCTTGCTGCCGTAGCTCAGGGGTAGAGCACTCCCTTGGTAAGGGAGAGGTCGAGAGTTCAAATCTCTCCGGCAGCACCATTTGCCCGAAACCGGCCTGTTACAGGCTGCCGTAGCTCAGGGGTAGAGCACTCCCTTGGTAAGGGAGAGGTCGAGAGTTCAAATCTCTCCGGCAGCACCATTTTCCAGACATTCCCGTTTTTTCGTTCGCACTGATGGCTTTGCCATTGGTGAGAAATCTGCGTTCACAGGGCTGCATTACGCAGCACGAATTTGGTCAGAAATGCCCCTGCATATCCTGCTTGCCAATAACGGCCATCACCTCGACCGTCTCACACATCACACGATAATAGACGCTGTGAACACCACAAACGCATCACCAGCTAATCACAATCAGCGCTGACTGGCTTCACACCGCGCAACTGAACGGATGCAAATCCGACCAAACTGAATAATAATAAAATCGCTGCGGCATCTTTTTCCTACACTTTGGGCCGGGTCGGTAATTTTGCCTCCTCCATTCGCAGTATTGCCCATGAATCCCCCTCTAAAATCAGATGCTCACCCAGCCTGAACGGGCATGATATTTGCTGATTTCTGCCAGCTTCACTGTTTGGGAAAGGCGGGATCATGTCTGTCATCGAATCTGCGACCAGTGCCTATTTTGCTGCGACACAATCGGGGAACGGCGCAACGGCGGGTAACGACGCCAGCTTTACTGCAAATTTTGATTTCAGCGAAGACATGTATTCAGACCCGGCGATGCGGCCCTATCTGGAACAGTATTACGAAAAGGCCTATGCCCCGATGCGCGAGCGCATTGCCGCCATGCGCGAAACCGCGCAGGACCCAATAACCGTCACCGGGCCGGATGGAACGGTTGCGACAGAGCTTTCAGCAGACCAATATGAAAGAATGATCCCCAGCTATGATAAATGGCTGGAAATGCAGCAGCAGTTTTCACCCTTTGATTTTGAACAGCAGCAGGCTGCCATGCTGGAACATGCAAAGCAGTCAGCGGCAACGCTGGAAGCCAACAACCCGGATTCGCAATCCGATGTCCGGGTTGTCTTTTCCAATGGCGATCAGATTTTGGGCTATATGGATAAAGCTGGCGGGGTTGCCATGCATAGTGGCGGTTATGCCCTGCAAAGCATTGTTCAGAAAGCCAATGACATGGGCCTGCGCGGCCAGGCCCGCGAGGATTACATCACACGTGAAGGCACCAAGGCCCTGTCAAAGCAATATCCGCAACTGGCCGTCAGCCACTACAGCGATGAAACCGCCCCGACCCGGCGCGAATTTTCGCAAAAATGGTATCCCAACCACGATATCGACCGAAACTATGCCACCGCGCTAAGCGACGCGCGCGAAAACCTGTCGCAGCAACAGGCCCACTATGACCGTATCCAGGCCAATATGCGCGACATGCAGAACTTCCTGCTTGGTTTGATGGAACAGGATGCGGCCTAAAACCTTTGCTGTCGAAAAACCATCCCCAAAACAAAAAAGGCACGGTTGCAGTCCCTGCAACCGTGCCTTGGCACATTAAAGGCAGATAAAGTTATCCGTAAAACTCGCGATACCAGTCAACAAAATTGCCAATGCCGGTTTCGATAGATGTTTCGGGCTTGAAGCCCACCGCATCAATCAGCGCATCAACATCGGCATAGGTTGCCGGGACGTCACCGGGCTGCATTGGCAGCAGGTTTTTCTGCGCTTTTTGGCCCAGTTTTTCTTCCAGCGTTTCGATCATATGCATCAGTTCGACCGGGCTGTTATTGCCGATATTAAACACCCGATACGGGGCAGAGCTGCTGGCCGGGTCCGGTTTTGCCGGGTTCCAATTCGGGTTGGGCTGGGCAATGGTGGAAATGCAGCGATAAACGCCTTCAACAATATCGTCGATATAGGTGAAATCGCGACGCATTTTGCCTTCGTTAAACACATCAATCGGCCGACCTTCAAGGATAGCCTTGGTAAACAGAAACAGCGCCATGTCTGGGCGGCCCCACGGACCATAAACGGTGAAAAAGCGCAGGCCCGTTGTCGGCAGGCGGTAAAGATGGCTGTAGGTATGCGCCATCAATTCATTGGCCTTTTTCGATGCCGCATACAGGCTGATCGGGTGATCGACATTGTGATGCACGGAAAAGGGCATTTCCGTATTCATGCCATAGACCGAACTGCTCGACGCATAAACCAGATGCTTCACGCCGTTATGGCGGCAGCCTTCAAGAATATTGGTAAAACCCTGCAGGTTGGAATCGATATAGGCATGCGGATTGGTCAGCGAATAACGCACACCCGCCTGTGCAGCAAGGTTCACGACATAAACCGGTTTCTCGGTGGCAAACAGATCGGCAATGCCTTCGCGGTTTTCCAGATCCATACGGACCAGGCGAAAACCCTCGCGCGCTTCAAGGCGCTTTACCCGCGCTTCCTTGAGCGTGACATCATAATAGTCATTAACATTATCAAGGCCGAGCACCGTGTTACCCTGATCGAGCAACTTGTGGCTGAGATGCGATCCGATAAAACCTGCCGCCCCGGTGACAAGCACGGTTTCATTGGCAGGAATAACAAACGAATTCATATGAAATACCCTGTTTTTCGGTCTCGCCACGGCTGATCCGGCCAAAATCCGGCGCTGGTGCCAACGGCAATATGGTCGGGCAATACCTGCCCATCTGGAAAATTGCATTCTGATCTAACAGCGCCCCATGGAAGGTGCAAGCTTTTGGCGCGATCAATGCCAATATGCCCCGCCAAAAGGACGGGCGCGGCATGTGTTCACCGTCACAAGACTTTCGGGCAAAAATGCGCTATGGTTGTATAAGTTCGATTTTACCCTGATAGCAGACAAAGGTTTCCTGGCGATCATGATGGGCGCAGGTGGTGTCGTTACCAACGCACGTGGCGGGCAGTTGGGCATTGTGCTCAATGTTCGTGAAATCGCGCGCACGGCCAACGGCGATATACTGAGCGAATATGAAGCCGTTGAAGTTGGGTCATCGGGCCAGAATGGTGGTTCGGGTGCCTATGGCGGCATCAATGCCGGGCACACCCGCCCTGTTCACGCCAGCACCCTGACAGCCGCACAGGCCCGCGAAGGCGGCATTTCCAACGCCGAATACCAAAAGGCACGCGAAGCGGCCAATCATAATGGTGCAGGCGGCACCAATGATGCCGCCAAAACACTTTCGGAAATGAGCGACGGCGAAAGGGCCGAAGTCGCCCGCCTGCAGGCACGCGATTCCGCGGTCAAACAGGAAGAAAAAGGCCATGCCGCCGCTGCCGGGCAATATGCATCCGCCCCGCAATATCAATATACCATCGGCCCGGATGGCAAGGCCTATGCCATTGGCGGGCATGTCGATGTCAGCATCAATTCACAGGGCGGTTCAGCAGACAATAACCGCTCAGCCCTGGCAGCGTTGCAAAATGCGGCACTGTCGCCCAATGCGCCATCGGGTGCGGACCTGGCGGCCTTCCGCCAGGCGACAATGGCCCTAGGTGCCAGCGCCCAGCAACAAACAGAATCCGGCAGTTCAACCAGCAATACGGCCGATGCGGTGCCGGGTGAAATTTCGCCAACCGGTGAAACCAGCGATGCAGTTGCCAGCACAGTGGAAAGTTCCGGCGGGGCAAATGCCATTTATGATGCCAATGACGCCTTGAATGCCAATCGCCGCCAGCAGGCACTTGATGCCTATGATCAGGCAGCTGGTTCACCTGATCGTGCGCGCGAAGCATTTGAAAACGAATCCCTTTTTGCTGCTATCGCAACAACAAATGCAAATTCGCGCTATGAACGCGGATCATTTTTCAACTCCAACGCGTAACCCCTAAGGGTAAGGGTCGATTCTGGCCCTCAATCTGCGACTTCCCTATACCATTACATTATGCTGATGTTGAAGAAGCTGATTTTCTTTAGGTTTGCGCGCCGCCGTAAGTATACTCTAGCCCATCTCGTACTCTGCATCCGTTTGACAGCGGTCCGGTTTTATTTAATTCTGCGGTCGCACTTGATGAAAGTGCGGCTTGGGAAAATGAACAATATCGCACTGCAAGGCACATTTCCCGGTGTTGCAGTGCCAGATATGTGGATGTAATGAATATCCGCGTATCAAAGAAAGAATATGGCAAATAACATGAACATCCTGCTTGCGGACGACCACGATCTAGTCAGGGATGGCATCACGTCATTTCTGCAAACTGCGGCACCAGATGTCACAGTTGCCCAGGCAAAAGACTTTGCCGAAGCACTGGCAATTGTGAACGGTGAGCAACCTATCGACCTGACCATCCTTGATCTGAACATGCCGGGCATGAACGGCCTTTCCGGGCTGACTGTCATGCGGCAGAAATTCCCCGATGTTCCGGTCGTTATCCTGTCAGGGTCGGTTAAACGCAGCGATGTCTTGAATGCTCTGGAACATGGCGCATCGGGCTATCTGCCCAAAACATTGTCAGGCAAATCCCTGATCAATGCACTGCGACTGGTTCTTTCGGGTGAAAAATACATTCCCTCGGCACTGCTTGAAGATGATGGCGGCACCATTCGCCCCGGCGAAATCGACCTAGAAGGTCTGGAACCCGACAACCCCCTGCGTCAGTTGACCAACCGCGAACGCGAAGTTTTGGCCCTGCTGACCAAAGGTCTGTCGAACAAGGAAATCGCCAAACAGCTTAGCGTGCGTGAAATCACCGTAAAGGTGCATTTGACCGGCATTTTCAAAAAGCTGGGTGCAGCCAACCGTACCCAGGCGGTTAAAATCGCCATGCAGCTTGGCTGGGAAGCCTGATCAGGATTTTCCTGATGCAATAATCCCGATGCAAAAAAGCAGGCCCCAAAACGGCGCCTGCTTTTTTATTGCCCGCAATCAGATCAAACATCTGTCGACCAAACAATTACGCGACAGCAGGTTTAACCGCCGATATCAAGCGCCTGTACCAATTCATCGACAATGGCGTGAAGTTCCTTAAGGTCGAGCGGCTTTGCCATAACCATAACGGGCGCATCGTCACCAGTATCATGGGGCATTTCCGCATCTCCGGGATGGCCCGTCATCACAATAACCGGGATCATCGGGTTGCGTTCGCGCATCTGCCGGATAAGCTGGTTGCCATCCATTTGTGGCATGCGGATATCAGTAATCAGGATGTCGGGTGTGATCACCCCGGCAATGGCAAGGGCATCGGCCCCGTCATTGGCCGCACTGACGGCATAGCCCTGCCCTTCAAGATAGGCCGAAATAATGTCCATGGCGTCGACTTCGTCGTCCACCACCATGATGCGGATGTTGCCCCGCCGCGCGACCTTATCTGGGTCGCTGTGATATCGCTGGCAATAGGCGCCATCAACATCATCAAGCAAAGGTGCTTCGATGGTTTTGCCAATATTGACGGCAGGCAGAATTATTTCAAAACAGGCGCCATCACCTTCGTTGCGGGCTTCAATTTCGCCGCCCATCCCCTCGACAATGCCATAGCTGACAGAAAGGCCGAGCCCGGTGCCCTTCCCCACATCCTTGGTGGTGAAAAAGGGATGAAAAATCAGATCAATCGCATCCTGCGGAATACCACCGCCATTGTCATTTACAGCGATACGCAGCAATTCATTTTCCGCATCCACCGTGGCGGTAACACGAATAAGCCCACCTGTGCTGCCAAAATCTTCGTGGCTCTCCACAATGGCATCGCGCGAATTGGTCAGCATATTGACCAACACCTGTTCAAGCTGCACCAAACGCCCGGAAACCTGGCAAGGGATGGAAGATATCACCACATCCATGGCAATGCCCGCCAGGTGGCAATCGTGTTCCACCATGTTAACAGCGCGTTCCACCGCCTGCATTGGCTCAAACAGTTCAAAATCATCTTCGTCAGGGCGGCTATAAACCCGCAAATGCCGGATGATTTCGGCCATGCGTTCTGTCTGCCCGCTGATCAGTTCCAGTTTTTCGCGCTGAAAGGCCGGCGAAACCATATCCATTTCATATTGCAGCGCGCAGGTATCTGCCGCCATGCGAATAACATTTAACGGCTGGTTCATTTCATGGGCCACCGATGCCGCCATTTCACCCAGGGTCGCCAGCTTGGATGTTTGCACAAGCTGACGTTCGATTTTGCGCTTTTCGGTAACGTCCTCCGCCACAATCAGCATGGCCGGTGCGCCTTCATGGGTAAAGGCCATGGCGGAAACTTCCAGTTCCACCGAAACACCATCGGTACGGCGGCACAAAACCACAAAATCCGCCCGCCCGTTATAGCCCCTTGCATAACGGTCAATATGCTCTTCGGCAATTTCGCGGCTGTCGGGCAATAACAGGTCAAAAATGCTCATACCCGTGACGGTATCGGCATCATCAAAACCCAAAATGCTCAACCCCTGCCGGTTGACATAGGAAATCGTCTCGCCGCTTAAAACGGCAATCAGTTCGGGGGCAAGCTCAACCAGCTTGCGATAGCGTTCCTCGCTTTCCTTCAATGCCTGTTCGGACCGTGACCGTTCAATGGCATAGCGGATCGAGCGGCGGATCATGCGCCCGTCGGGAAATTCCTTGGTCAGGTAATCTTCTGCACCATGTTGAAGGGCATCAAAGGCCAGTTCTTCGTCCTTATGCCCGGTCAGCACCACAATGGGCACCCTGCCATCGGCATCGCGGATGCGGCTGATGGTCTGCACACCGGATGAATCCGGCAATGTCAGGTCCAGCAGCACCACATCAAACCGCTTTTCCGGTGTGGGTGCCGATAACAGCTCCAGCGCACCGGCAAGATTGATGCGGTGTTCGATATCAAAGGTCTCGCCGGCTTCTTCCAGCAAGGTCTGCACCAGAAAGGCATCACCCGGGTTATCTTCGACCAGCAAAATGCGAAAACGGTTTTCGTTCATCTGTCCGACATCCCAAAGCAGCTATGCCATACCGGTAAATCTGCCGGTCAGCCCGTTTTATAAATCTGGCCCAAACCCGAAGGCAGGTCGCCCTATATTGCGAATTTACGAAGCCATCAGCAACCCATACAGGTGGCGAGGTGCCATGAACAACCTGCCATCGCACGGCAAATTGTATCACGGCACATCATTACCTGCGGCAATATTATCGACCCAAGTCATTGAAACCAGACTTTAAATGGGAACGCAATCTTATCCGTCCGACGCGGGTTAAGCCTTATATGCGCCCAAATTCCCGTTTGGTGATTATCCGGCGGCTACATCAATCACCAAGCGGCCACGCACCCCGCCTTTGAGGATTTTTTCGCCATAAGGCAAAACAGCCGATAATGGCACTGTTTCAGTTGCCTCACCCAGACGCTTGGCCGGTAAATCGGTTACCAAACGCTGCCAGGCGCGAACCCGCCTTTCATAGGGGCACAGGACTGAATCTATGCCAATCAACCTTACACCGCGCAGCAGGAACGGAATAACCGTTGCTGGCAAATCTGGCCCGCCAGCAAGGCCACATGCCGCAACCACGCCATGATATTTCATTTCTGCAAGCATATGGGCCAACGTTGTGCTGCCAACACTGTCAATTGCGCCTAACCAGCGTTCACTTAACAACGGGCGATTGGGAGCCTCGGCAAGGGCTGCGCGATCAACAATATCACTGGCCCCCAGATGCTTGAGGTAATCGGCATTTTCGGGCCGCCCGGTCGAGGCGACAACCCGATAACCCAGATGCGACAAAATGGAAATTGCCACCGACCCCACACCACCTGCGGCACCGGTTACCAGTATTTCACCATCTTGATCGGGTGAAACACCCTGTTCTTCCAGCGCCATAACGGCCAGCATCGATGTAAAACCGGCTGTGCCAATTGCCATTGCCTGTTCGGTGCTTAAACCGTCCGGCAGGGGTACCAGCCAATCGGCCTTGACGCGCGCCATTTGGGCATATCCGCCCCAATGGCTTTCACCAACACGCCACCCGGTCAGGATCACCTTGTCCCCAGCCTTGTAGCGCGCATCTGATGAATCAACCACTTCACCGGCAAAATCGACGCCGGGCACATGCGGATATTGCCGCACCAAACGCCCCAGCCCGTTCAGGATCATGCCGTCCTTGTAATTCAGCGTGCTATGGGCCACACGCACCAGCACATCGCCTTCCGGCAGGTCATTGATGGAAAGGTCTTTGAATTCCGGCAAAACTTCCTTGCCGTCTTCCGCCGTATTGAGAACCAGGGCTCGAAACTTCTCGCTCATCCTTACCTCCCGGAAAAACTGTTATCGGCAAAAGGTAGGAAGCAGGGGCGAAGTTTGTCAAATGCCAAGGCCGTCAATTCGACTTCTTGCCTAGGCAGACAGGTCGATAACCTCCGGGTGCGAAATCGGTTCGCTTATATGAACGGGAAGGAAAGATAAAACAGGACGCGAACATGACACTGTGTGCCTGTTTAAAATTGGCACCTCAGTCTTTTTTCATGTCGTCCTGCACGGCTGGCGGCAAGACCCGCCAGGAAAACCAGCCTAATAGGGGCACAATCACCAGATCATCGATCCAGCCCGCGCCAAGCATGAAATCGGGTATCAAATCCACCGGGCTTACCAGATAAACCAGCCCGGCCAGCAACAGGGCTTTGCTTTTTATCGGCACGTCGCGCCGAACAAGCCCCTTGATCAGATTGGGAATAATCGCAAGTCCACGTCGCGCCACGTTCAACCCCGGTTGGTGATGGATCGGTTACCCATCATTTAACCTGAAAATCGGCGGCCACCAGATCTGCCGATGCATTATGCCCGATCGGTGCCTGCGCACGACGCACCACCATCATCTCGCAACCCGAAAGGCAGGCCTGCGTTGAGGTCCGGTGCAGCTTGTCAAAATTATACATCGGCGTCCCGCTGGAATGGGCCATTACCGGGCTGTTCTGCGGATCATGCAAAATGTTGCTTGCGGCAAGCAGTGACAGGGTCGCTGCAAAAACCAAAATGCCGCCCAAGGCGAAATGCTCTACCCACGACATTGTTGTATCCTCCGGACACGTTCTTTAACAAAACATTACCAACTGAACATTTGGGATCGCAAAAGGTTCCCAAACAGATGCGACATATGTTTTATTTTAAAAACAACATGTTGGATCACGATACCGACGCCTAGGGAATCACCCCTTTTTGGATAATTCCAAACTGGAAAACACGAAATACTATACCTGCACCGGCGTTTTTCACGGGATGCGGTCTACAAACACCCCAGTCTCAAATATCGTCGTATTTCGCCTTGATATAGGAGATCAGCGGAAACAGACCTGCAAAGATCGCAATGAGAAGCCCCAACGCTCCCTCCCGATAACCTTTGCGACCGATAAAACACTTAATAAACCGCGAAAAGAACCTGCGAATGTTATTGGCCAGTGTGCCAATATTACCGCTGGCTTTCAGGTCTTTGGCGCGCGCTGTGCTGTAGCTGTCCAGTCGCCGCACCATATCGGAAATATTCCGATCGAGATAATGTGCAACACTGCCTTTCAAAACAGGTCCTTCACGGCCGGACCACGTAATCGAGGGGTGCACACGTTGCATGCCCCACTGTTTTGTCCCCGGTTTCAACAACCTGCAAACAATCGAGGTTCCAAACGAAGCCCCCCAACCATATTTCACCAGCCGCTTACCAATGTAATTATCAATGTAAACTGGGTAACGGTCAAATTCCGGATTGGCAATTATAGCACGAATGGAATGCGCCAGTTCTGCACTCACATGCTCATCGGCATCAATCTCCAAAAGCCAGTCTCCAGATGCTTCCCGTTGTGCCTGATTTCGACGTTCACCTTCAATATCCCAGCGCCCAACAACAACCTTGGCCCCAAAATCACGGGCAATCTGCTCGCTGCTATCGGTACATTTATCACAAAGAATGACAAGCTCGTCAGCAAAACGCAGATGTTCAAGACAAGCAGCAAGCCGTTCTTCTTCGTTATGAACGCACATCACCACTGAAAGTTTTGGTGTCTTGGTCACGTTGTCTTACCCCGTAATCTTCTGCATATGCTGCCCAATGGCCGCTTCAACTTTGCCGACCGACAAACTTGTCATCAAAGTTTTACCGTCAAAGCGGTCTTCACGCGCGTCAATAATCTGACGATAACTCAAATCGGTTCTGACAGGACATCCCAATGGCCCATATGGACCATAATTTTCTTCTTTGGATGGCCCAAAAAGCCCGACAGTAGGCACACCGGCAGCAGCCGCCATATGCATCAGCCCTGAATCATTACCAACATACAAATCAACATGTTTCAGGCACGCAGCAACCGTTAGCAAATGCTCATCGCCAAAAATAGCAGACCGTCTATTCTCAGAAACACGATCGATCACTGGACGGGAAAGATCGTATTCATCTGGCGCGCCCAAAAATAGCACATGCGCACCTTCAAAAGCCCCACCAGCGCAAGTCAAATGGTCAACAAGCTCGGCAAATCGCTCAGCGGGCCATATCTTTCCAAACCAGTTTGCACCTGCACCAATACCCAATATCTTTTTCTCACCAATTGGCAAAATCTCTCTGGCGCGGGCATCGTCCTGTGGTCGCGTCCACAAAATGGGACGCGGCGGCGGGTTTACGCCAATCAACCGGCCAAGCTGTTCAACGCGGTGCATGCTGTCATCATTACCCGAAAGCACAATGCGTTTGCGACCGGGCAGGACATAGGCCGTGGCGCTGCCGCGCAGATCAATAATCACGTCCCACCAGTGCGTTACCACCGATTTCCACAAATTCCACCAATGCCCGCCGCGTTTTTGTTTGGGCATGCGAATGATGCGTTCAAGGTTGGGAACGGCTTCAAAAATTGGCGCGGCAACCGGGCCGCAGGCCACCGTAATGCGCAATTCGGGGCGGGTTTCAACAAAATGGCGCAAAACCGATGTCGATAAAACCGCATCCCCCAGCCGGTTAGACGTAATAAAAAGCAGGCGCACGCTTAAAGTTTCTCCAGATCGGCGGCAACATTAAGCCATTCGCGCCGCCCGTTGCGGGCCGCTTCGGACTGGCCTGCAAAAAAGGCATCATCACCCAGCATTTGCGCCACCAGATTACCATATGCCGCATCATCGGGCACGATATAGCCATTCCGCCCGTTTTCAATGCGGGCTTCGGCAATACCACCAAACGATACCACCGGCGTTCCTGCCGCCAGCGCATCACACAGCCAGGTCCCGGCGTGGTCACCGTTAAAACGGTTGCCGCCATGATGTAAAAACACCCTTGCCTTAGCCATGCGCGCAGCCATGTCCTGCTCGCTTAACGGCATGCAAACGCGCACACCATCTCCTAACGCATCGCGTACCAGGTTAACCAGCACATCGGGCACATTGCTTTCCTGCCCGGCCAGCGCATTGGCAAGGGCAGCCGAATAAATTTCCAAACGGGCATGCGCCGGTTTAACGGCAATTTCCTCGCACCAGATGCGCACAATGTCGGCCAGACCATCATTCCAGCCTGCAACCGTTATTGCCACCGGTTCGCGGTCCGCGACTGCAATATGGTCATTCCCCGCCGCAACAAAGGCCGGGCTGGCCCCCGGTGCGATCAGACGCGGTATAAAACCAAGATCATTATGATACCCGTCACGCTGGCGCGGATCGGTAAAAATGATGCGGGCAAGGCTGGTTAACAGGGCCATGCGGCATTCGTTTTCATCCAGCCGGGCAAGACCGCCATCATACCAAAGCCAGCGTTGCCCATCCTCGGCAACTGGGCGGGCATCAAGCAAAAGCGGATCACGCCATGCCAGAATGCGATCCGGCAACGCATCACCAAAGGCAGGTGCCTCGTCGGCAAGCTGGCCCCAGCGCACGCCATTTCGCGTGATATAGGCGCCATCAAGGCGGCGTGCCAATACCTCGTGCCCGCGCGCGGCAAAGGCTTCGGCCAGCGCGATAAAACCCCGCTGGCGCGCACCAAGCGGCCGGGTGACGATATCTTCAGGTTCAAACCGGATCGAACGGTCTAGCATCAATATTTTCATAGCTGGGTTTTATCGCGTTGTTGGGGGTTAATGAAGGTTTTTCTATCTGCCATAATCATGCCTTGGCATCCCCGGCGCGCCGTACCCGCATCCAGCTTGGAAACACCGTTGCAACCCGCTGCCATGCAATTATCAAAACGCAGTTGCAGATAATGACCATGGCAATCATGGCCTTCGGACCTTGCCAAACCGGGCCGTTTGCCCCACATTTCGCCAACGAATTCCGACATTACGGAGCCACCCTGGAAATGAGCGAAACTTTGTACACCCCCCTGCCCGACCGCGCTGTCATCCGCGTCAGTGGCCCTGATCGCGTCGATTTTCTGCAAGGGCTTGTGTCGAACAATGTCGAAAAAATCAGCCCGGAGCAATCGGGTTATGGTGCCCTGTTAACCCCGCAGGGCAAATTTCTGTATGATTTTTTCATGTATTATCAGGATGAAGACAGCCTGCTGATCGAATGTGAAGGTGGTGATCGGGCCGAAAGCCTGTTTAAAAAGCTGCGCATGTATAAATTGCGCGCCAAGGTCGAGCTGGCAGATGTCAGCAATGACTATGATGTCATTGCTGTTTTTGGTGATCATGCCACATCGGCCCTGTCCCTGCCCGATCAGGCTGGCAGCACGGCCCGCCTTGCAGATGGCATCAAGGCCGTGGACCCGCGCCTGGCAGCCATGGGTTGCCGTGTTTTATTGCCCAAGGGTGAAGAAAGCGCCCTTGCTGGCACAGGTGCCAGCAAAAGTACGATTGACGCCTATCATACCCGGCGTGTGCGCCTTGGCCTGCCCAATGGCAGCGAGGAACTGGAAGTCGACAAAGCTATCCTGCTTGAAAACGGCTTCGAAGAACTGGGCGGCGTTGACTTCAAAAAGGGCTGCTATATGGGCCAGGAACTGACCGCGCGAACCAAATATCGCGGCCTTGTGCGCAAACGCCTGCTGCCCATCGAAATTGATGGACCAGCACCGGAAATCGGCAGCTTCATCATGAATGAAGACCAGGAAGCAGGCACCATCAAAAGCATCCACGGCACAGCCGGTCTTGCCATGATCCGGCTGGAACGGATTGGTGAGGATGCCAAATTACAGGCCGGCGATGCCAGCATCACCGTCCATATCCCGGAATGGGTGCAACTGCCTGCCCGCGATTAAGCCCGGATCATAAACTGGTACTCAAACAAAGAACGGCGGCCATTTCCGGCCGCCGTTCTTATTATATCGGTTATTTACCGCAAAAGGATAAATCCGCCTTGGCAAGGGCCGCCTGTGCTGCCGCCAAACGGGCGATCGGCACGCGATAGGGCGAGCACGATACGTAATCCAGCCCCTGCTGCTCACAGAAAGCAATGGATGCCGGATCACCACCATGTTCACCACAGATACCAAGTTTGATATCGCTGCGCGTTGCACGGCCACGTTCGGCAGCAAGGCCGATCAGCTCGCCAACACCTTCCTGATCAAGCGATACAAACGGGTCGCCAGCAAAAATATCCTTGGCGATGTAGGTATCAAGGAAGCGTGATGCATCGTCACGCGACAGGCCAAAGGTGGTCTGCGTCAGGTCGTTGGTGCCAAAGCTGAAAAACTCGGCTTCCTCGGCAATGTCACCCGCACGCAAGGCCGCACGCGGCAGTTCGATCATGGTGCCGACCAGATAGGTCAGTTTCGCCGATTGTTCGGTTTCCACTTCACCCGCCACCTTGATGATCGCGGCTTTCAGGATTTCGAGTTCCTTTTTACCGACCACCAGCGGGATCATGATTTCCGGAATGACAGGATCGCCTCCATCCTTTGAAACCTCGATGGCGGCTTCAAAAATGGCGCGGGCCTGCATTTCATAAATTTCCGGATAGCTGATCCCCAGACGGCACCCACGATGCCCCAGCATCGGGTTTGCTTCGGCCAGATCCAGCAGACGGCGGCGAACAATGCTTTCCGAAACATCGGCAGCCTTGGCAACTTCGGCAATTTCGTTGTCGCCATGCGGCAGAAATTCGTGAAGCGGCGGATCAAGCAGACGGATCGTAACGGGCAGCCCGTTCATGATGCGGAACAGGTCAATAAAGTCCTGACGCTGATAGGGCAGCAGTTTGGCAAGCGCACTGCGGCGGCCTGCTTCGGTTTCAGCCAAAATCATTTCACGCATGGAAATGATACGTGCCGGATCAAAGAACATATGTTCCGTACGGCACAGGCCAATCCCTTCGGCCCCGAAACCACGGGCGGTTTCTGCATCTTCCGGGGTTTCGGCATTGGTGCGGACTTTCAGGCGGCGCACATCATCGGCCCATTCCATCAACTGCGAAAAATCGCCCGACAGATCAGGTTTCAAGGTCGCAACTTCGCCCAGCATCACTTCGCCCGTGCCACCATCAATGGTGATCACGTCGCCTTCTTTCAGCATCACGCCGCCAGCATTCATCGTGCCGCCGCGATAATCGATCTTGATGGCACCGGCACCACACACACAGGGCTTGCCCATGCCACGCGCCACAACGGCGGCGTGGCTGGTCATGCCACCACGCGCGGTCAAAATGCCTTCGGCGGCATGCATACCGGCAATATCTTCGGGGCTGGTTTCAATACGCACCAGCACCACCTTGCGGCCCTTGTTATGGGCCCAGTCTTCAGCCGTTTCCGCCGAAAACACCAGCTGGCCCGATGCAGCACCGGGTGATGCGGGCAGGCCCATACCAATCACCTGTTTTTCGGCATCGGGGTCCAGGGTCGGGTGCAAAAGCTGGTCAAGCTGGGCAGGATCAACACGTTTCAGTGCATCTTCGCGGTTGATCACACCATCCTGGCACATCTCAACGGCAATGCGCAGGGCCGCCTTGGCGGTACGTTTGCCCGAACGGGTTTGCAGCATGTAAAGGTGGTTGGCCTCCACGGTGAATTCCATGTCCTGCATGTCGCGATAATGGGATTCAAGCTTGTCGCGCACGGCAACCAGTTCGGCAAACACCGCAGGCATGGCTTCTTCCATCGACAGCAGGTCCGAACCACTTTCTTCGCGTTCAATTTTCGTCAACGGCGCCGGGGTGCGGATACCCGCAACCACGTCTTCGCCCTGGGCATTGATCAGATATTCGCCGTAAAAACGGTTTTCCCCGGTCGAGGGATTACGCGAGAAGCAAACGCCCGTTGCGCAATCATCGCCCATATTGCCAAATACCATGGCCTGAACGTTAACCGCCGTGCCCCAGCTTGCCGGAATGTTGTGAAGGCGGCGATAGGTATTCGCCCGTGCATTCATCCAGCTGCCAAATACCGCACCAATCGCGCCCCAAAGCTGTTCGCGCGGGTCCTGCGGGAAGGGACGGCCCAGTTCTTCGGCGACCTTGGCTTTGAAACCTTCGACAATGGCCTGCCAATCATCGGCGGACATTTCGGTATCAAGGACATAGCCCTTGTCTTCCTTATGGATTTCAAGGATTTCCTCGAAATTGTAATGGTCAACGCCCAGAACAACGTCACCATACATCTGAATGAAACGACGGTAGCTGTCATACGCAAAACGGCGATCCCCAGAGACCGCCGCCAAACCTTCAACCGTATCGTCATTCAGGCCCAAATTCAGAACCGTGTCCATCATGCCCGGCATCGAGGCACGCGCGCCAGAGCGCACGGAAACCAGCAAAGGATTGGCGGCATCACCAAATTGGCGCCCGACCAGATTTTCCACTGCCTTGAGAGCCGCTTCGACGTCATCATTCAGATCGGCCGGATAGTTACGGTCGTTTTCATAAAACGCCGTGCAGACCTCGGTCGTGATGGTAAAACCTGGTGGAACCGGAAGCCCGAGATTGGACATTTCGGCAAGGTTTGCCCCCTTGCCACCCAACAGTTCGCGCATATCGGAACGTCCTTCGGCGCTACCGCCGCCGAAGCCGTACACCCATTTGGTCATCTTGCCTTTTCCTCATCTGGCGTTGGTGTTTCTATCCGCAGCCTTATTCACGATTCGATCTTTGAAAAATCGGCAATATCATGCATTGCCGTACGGATCTGGGCGAGAAGCTTCAAACGGTTGGCCCGTTCATCGGCATTGTCGCTATTGACCGTTACTTTTTCAAAGAATGCGTCGACCGGTCCGCGCAATTCTGCAAAACCAGCCATCGCCGCGGCATAATCCTCGGCCCGAAGCAGGGGCAAAGCCTTATGCCGGACGTCGATGAGCGCCTCGTACAAACGGCGTTCCTCGTCCTGGGACAGAAGCGCGACATCCACTGTCGCGTCATAGGACGTGTCGTCCTTTTTCTCTTCGATCCGCAAAATGTTGGAAGCCCGTTTGTAGCCAGCCATAAGATTGACGCCGCTTTCGCCCGATACAAAATCGGCAAGCGCATCAACCCGGGCCAGCAGGCGTACAAGATCGTCCTCGCCATCCAGTGCAAACACAGCAGACACCAGATCATGGCGGACGCCCTGTTCACGCAGATGAACTTTCAAACGGTCAGCAAAGAAGGCAAGAAGTTCTTCGACTGCCGCATCCCGGCGGATGGACGCCGGGTATTGGGACACCGCATAGGCAAACAGACGCCGCAGCGGCAAACGCAGGCCGTTTTCCAGCACCAGGCGAATAACGCCCAATGCTGCACGACGCAGCGCAAACGGGTCTTTCGACCCGGTGGGTTTTTCATCAATGGCAAAGAAACCCGCAAGGGTATCAAGTTTCTCGGCCAGGGCCACAGCGACCGAAACCGGGGCTGTCGGGCAGGTGTCCGACGGGCCAGCCGGGGCATAATGCTCGGCAATGGCCTGGGCGACTTCGGGTTTTTCGCCGTCATTTTCGGCGTAATATTTGCCCATCAGGCCCTGAAGTTCGGTGAATTCAAACACCATGTTTGAAACCAGGTCCGCCTTGGCAATTTCTGCCGCGCGGTCTGCCAGTTTCACATCACAGCCCGGAATGGCCGATGAAACTTCGCGAGCCAGGCCGCGCATGCGCAATACGCGTTCGGCAACCGTGCCCAGTTTCGCATGGAACACAATGGTTTCAAGCTTCGGCAGGCGCGTTTCAAGGGTAACCTTGCGGTCCTGATCCCAGAAGAATTTGGCATCATGCAGGCGGGCGCGCAAAACACGTTCATTCCCGGCAATGATCTGGGCGTTACCGTCCATCGTGATCATGTTGGAAATGGTAATGAAGCGTGCCGCCAGCTTGCCGCTGGCATCTTCAAGAACGAAATATTTCTGGTGTTCGCGCATCGAGGTTTCCAGAACTTCGCGCGGCACATCCATAAAATGGTCGTCAATTTTGCCCATCACCGGGACCGGCCATTCAACCAGCCCGCAAACTTCATCAAGCAGGCCCTGGTCATCAACCAGTTTCAAACCGGCATCATCGGCAATTTTGCGGCAACCATCGGCGATAACGCGTTTGCGTTCTTCGCGATCCAGCATCACCTTGGCAAAATTCAGCTTTGCCTTGTATTCCGACGCGTTTTTAACGCTAAACGGGGCCGGTGCCAGGAAACGGTGGCCACTGGTAATGTTACCTGCCGTAACAACACCATAGCTGACCGGCACCACATTGCCATCAAACAGGCACAGGATACGGTCAAGCTGGCGCACCCAGCGCACCTTATGATCAGCCCAGCGCATGGATTTCGGCCAGGGCAGCTTGTTCATCGCATCTTCAATGATGTCTTTAAGCACGACCGAGGCCGCACGCCCCTTCTGTTCGACAATCGCAAACAGGAACACGCCTTTGGGCGTTTCACGCTTTTCGCACTGTTCCAGCGTCACGCCATTGCCGGTCAAAAAGCCGTTAATCGCCTTTTCCGGGGCATCGGCACGCGGGCCGCGGCGTTCTTCGCGCAGGTCCGGCTGCTTTTCGGGCAGGTCTTCAATAATCAGGGTCAGGCGGCGCGGGGTTACCAGGCTTTCAACCTTGCCAAATGAAAGGTCGGCAGCCTTCAGGCCATCCGTTACCAGCTTTTCAAGGTCGGCACTGGCACGCGCCTGCATACGGGCCGGGATTTCTTCGGAAAAAAGTTCAAGCAGCAGTTCGGCCATGTCTTATGCCTCCTCTTTCAGATGTCCACGCGAACGAAGCCACGCTTCGCAGCAGGATTTGGACATCTCGCGCACACGACCGATATAAGCGGCACGTTCGGTAACGGAAATAACACCGCGCGCATCGAGAAGATTAAAGATATGGCTGGCCTTCATGGCCTGCTCATAAGCCGGAAGGGCAAGACCGCGTTCAATATTCACCGCACATTCTGCCTGCGCATCCTTGAAATGGCGGAACAGCATTTCGGTGTTGGCGACCTCGAAATTATAGGTCGACTGTTCCTTTTCGTTTTGCAGGAACACATCGCCATAGGAAACGCCATTGCCGTTATAATCCAGGTCGTAAACGTTTTCGACACCCTGAATATACATCGCCAGGCGTTCCAGGCCGTAGGTCAGCTCGACCGGGACCGGGTCACATTCAAAACCACCAACCTGCTGGAAATAGGTAAACTGGGTGACTTCCATGCCATCCAGCCACACTTCCCAGCCCAGGCCCCAGGCGCCCAAAGTCGGGCTTTCCCAGTCATCCTCGACAAAGCGGATATCATGCGCCATCGGGTCAATGCCCAGATGCGCAAGCGACCCCAGATACAGGTCCTGCGCATTGGCAGGCGACGGCTTCATCAATACCTGGAACTGGTAATAATGCTGCAGACGGTTGGGGTTTTCACCATAACGGCCATCGGTTGGGCGGCGCGAAGGCTGCACATAGGCGGCATTCCAGCTTTCCGGGCCCAGCGCGCGCAGGGTGGTTGCGGTATGAAACGTACCGGCGCCAACTTCAAGGTCATAAGGCTGAAGGATGACACATCCCTGATCAGCCCAATAGCTTTGCAGTCGAAGAATGATTTCCTGAAACGAAGGAGGACGTTGCGACCCGTCGAGCGCCATTGCGCGTACTCTCTGATCAAATGGTGAAACAAATTTTAAAACTGCGGCAAGCTAACGTCACACCCCATTGCGGTCAAGAAGGCAAAACCGCTTAGACCGGCCAATTCGCGACATCAAACCCTGATGTTTTTACTCTAGCCGATGGACATAACGCCCAGGTGCCCGATTTTTGCGACGATTGCATGCATTTCACGCAACCTTTCGCCCTGCTTTTTCCCCTCCGTTCCAATCATCGGGAATGTCCATGCTGACCAAGCAAAAAGGCAAAATTATTGCAATCGCGAATTCGCACTGCAAAAAATCAGGGCCGGACCACAAATCATCATGGTCCGGCCCGGCGGATTCCTGGCCAGGAATCAGGCTGCTTTCACATTTTCCAGAAACGCCCGCACGATAGCGCGCATTTTTTCGGCTTCGCGTGACAGTTCCGAAGAGGCATCCAACACATCGCGTGCCACCCCGCCCGTACCCTGCACGGCCGTTGTCACGTCAAAGATGTTGGCATTCACATTTTGCGTGCCGCGCGATGCCTGCTCGACATTGCGGGCAATCTCGCCGGTTGCCGCCTGCTGTTCTTCTATGGCAGCGGCAATATTGCTGGCGATCGAGTTTACCCGCTCGATTGTTTCGACAATATCGGCAATTGCGGTAACGGCCTCGTCGGTGGCACTACGCGTTGCGGCAATCTGCTCGCCAATATCGGCAGTTGCCCGTGCTGTCTGGTTGGCAAGGTTTTTAACCTCGCTTGCCACCACGGCAAAGCCCTTGCCCGCCTCGCCTGCGCGGGCGGCTTCAATGGTTGCGTTCAGTGCCAGAAGGTTGGTCTGGCTGGCAATATCATTGATCAGGCTGACAACTTCACCAATCTTGACGGCCGATTGCTGCAAATTACCCACAACACGCCCGGTGCGCCCGGCCTGGTCCACTGCTTCTTTGGAAACAGCAGCAGCCTGCGATACGTCATTGGCAATCTGACTAATGGAAGCCGAAAGTTCCTCGGCTGCCGATGCCACGGTTTGTACGTTACCGGTTGCCTGGGTTGCCGCCGATGCCACTGTCGATGCCTGGTGCGATGCCTTTTCCGACTGGGTCGTAAGGGCCTGGGCATTTGCCTGCAATTCGGTTGCGGCCGATGCCACTGCGTTGATGGTCAAGCCGGCATTGCGGTCGAAATCAGCGGTCAGGGCATCAATCCGCGCGGTACGGGCAACACGTTCCTTGTTACGCTGTTCTTCGGTATGGGCAAGGCGGGCAGCTTCGACCATGTTATCGCGAAACACAACAACGGCAGCGGCCATTTCGCCAATTTCATCTTCGCGCTGGGCACCGGGGATCTCGACGGATTTTTCACCGCCTGCCAGCCGCGACATCGTTTTGGTCATGGCAATGATCGGGGCGGCAATGCTGCGCGACAAAATCATCGAAAAACCAATCGTCAGCAACGATACCAGCACCGCAACGCCAATCATCAGCAGGCGCGACCAGGTATAATCCTCGTCCCCGCGCTCGGATGCGGCATTACCGCCATCCTGGTTCATCTTCACCAGTTGCTGAAGAATGCCGCGCACTTCGACCACAAGCTGCTCACCCTTACCCAGCATCATGTCGCGCGCGCAGTCATCCTGGTTGCTTTTTGAAAGCACGGCAATCTGCTGCCAGACCGTTTCATATTGCGAAATCAGGTCATTTGCCTTCTGCCACAGGGCCAGTTCTTCTTTTGATGAAATCAGCTTTTCGTAGATATCGGCCTGAACGCGCGCCGCCTCGTTCTGACGTGCGATCTTGGCTTCATATTCCGCCATTTTTTCGGGAACGTTGGACAGAACATGTGCCAACTGGAAAATCCGCACACGGTTGATGCTGTCGTTGATATCATTAATTGCCTTGATGCTGGGCAACCAGTTCTCGGCAATTTCCGTCGATGAACTGTTAATAGCCTGCATCTTCATAACTGCAAAAACACTGGTGAAAATGTTCAGCAGCAGCATCACCCCGAAAGCCACCATCAGCTTGCGGGAAATCTTCAAGCGGGTCAGAAATTCCATTTAGATTACCTTAAAAGACACGATGCCAGCGCCATTGGACGCGGCGCAGCCCCTATCAAAGGCAATCGATACAAATCACATATGTTTTCGAGTGATTTCGGGCACAAACGGCCAAATTTCCCGCGAGCCAGTACGTTGATCGGTTATCGATGTCCTCGCTAAATTCACATCATCAGGCTTTGCCCATGCAGTGGACAAAACCTTCAGGTGGCGACATTGGAACATCGAAAATCGTATTCAAGACCACACCGCCACATTTTTGCTGCGATGCGTAATAATGCCGATAATGTCAGGTAAACTGCGCATCTTGGCGTGGTCGCGGCAAAATCTGGGCCGGAGCACAGGTCAGCACGACAGGATCACCGCGCAGAAAATAACGCAGGGCATCCATCGGCATCACCTCGACAAAAATGGTTCAGGCAAACAGCGCCAGATCAGCTTTCGCAGCGATGCGAAAGTCCTTCGGCATGGTAAACGCCGCAATGGGGGCATTTTTCCATATCCTGGGTTGCGGGCTGACGGGCATTTTCCGGGTTGCGCGATTTATTGCGAGCATTGCCACGCACCGTATCACGACCATTCTGGTTGGCACCTTTGCGCCCCATAAACCGCGATGCCTGCCATACCACCACAATAACAAGGGCTGTAAACAGGATTTGTGACAGACTGAGCATGGACGTCCCCGGAATGCATTTTCGCACAAACGGGTCATGCCGCCTGGCGTTCTGGCAGTGTTATAATCAATTAATTCCGGTTTAGAAACCGGGCAGTTGGGCTGGCTTGCGCAGCAGGCTATCAATTTCGGGCAAATACTGCCCGGCTTCATCATGAAGAACCAGCCCGCGACGCATTTTAAGCGGCGATGAAACCCCTTTACGCGCCGATACAATCACACGCAAGGGTGCATCCGCGCTGGCCTTGCTCCAGATCGGATAAACCGTCATATCCCCGGCCCGGCCATATAAAAGGCCAATAATCCGGTCCAGATGATCCGCCCGGTGCACAAGGGTTACACGCCCCTTTTGACGCACCATTTTCAAACAGAAACCAATCCACGCGGCAAGGTCGGCGCTGCCTTCCTGGTGCGCGGTTGCGCGGCTTTCATTGCTTGATCGCGTCCCGCCCGCATAATAGGGCGGATTGGAAATAACCTGGTCAAAGCTTTCGGCCACCAACGGCAATTGCCGGTCATTGATATCGCCATGAAGGGCGCGCACCCGGCCAACAAAACCGTTTTCAACGATATTGCGGCAAAACAGGGCATACAGGTCATCCTGCAATTCAACACCCGTGACGATGGCATCATCGATCCGGCGCGCCACACATAACCCGGCAGACCCAACTGCCGCGCCCACATCCAGAATTTTCTGGTCCCGCCGCCCGCCGACCTGAACGGACGCCGCCAGTAACACCGCATCCACCGCCGCACGATAACCATCGACCGGCTGTTTTAGCGTTACCGCACCGCCCTGCAAAAAATCGTGGCTGATCCGCGCCTCGGGAAAGGGCGGCACAACAAAGGCATCGGTCTGATTGGCAGACAGGATTTCGGCATCACTTTGGGTCATAACTGGGGCATCGGACTGTCAGAAAAGATTTCACCGGACAACAAAGACAACAAACACGCAACGCAGAATGACATCCATGTTAAAAAATTTCCGCGCATAACCCGCCTGTTACCCCGGCAGGTCGTCATTGCCAATCCCTTCATCGTCAAAACCCGATGTGGCAACAGCATCACGCCCGAGATCCCGCCGGGCAATTTCCAAAACATAACGCGCCCGGCTTTCATCATCCGGTGTGACCATCAAACGTCGCGGTAATGCGCCAATTGAACCATCCAGAATGGATGCATGATAGTCAAAAATCAGGCTTTCAATTCCCTCGTCAGCCAGAATGGACTGCACCCAGCTCAGCTCAACCGGATCATTGCTGCGGATCAGTTCGATCATATCAGACGGGTTCTCCCTGAAAGTTCATGCATCTGGGACCAAAGTCATACCATAGCATATTATTGTTCAATGCGGCAGAAAGCGGTATTGATTTGTCCACTTGACCGTCAACACCCGGCGTCATTATGTTGGGCAACGGTTGGGGGCCATCTTTTTGGCGGCCCCTGGCCACATTATGAAACCAGCGTTGCCTGCCCCGGTTTGCGGGTGTGACGCACGAATTGTTTCGGAAAAGAGCGTGAATAACACTGCAACGCAGCACACCATACAGCCCAGTCTGGATTCCCTGATCAGCCTTGTTGACGCCGATATGAAACGGGTCAACCAGGTTATTATCGACAACATGCACAGCGATGTTGCGCTTATCCCGCAATTGGCAAGCCACCTGGTTGCTGCGGGTGGCAAGCGCATGCGCCCGATGCTGACCCTCGCCTCCGCGCGCCTGTGCGGATACGAAGAAGGTGACTCAGCTGTCAATATGGCTGCCTGTGTCGAATTCATCCATACCGCGACGCTGCTTCACGACGATGTCGTTGATGAAAGCATGCTTCGGCGCGGACAGGAATCCGCCAATGCGCTGTTTGGCAACGAAGCCAGCGTTCTGGTCGGCGATTTCCTTTTTGCCCGGTCCTTCGTGCTGATGGTCAAAAACGGCTCGCTGAAGGTTCTTGATATTCTGGCACGAGCATCGGCCGTTATTGCCGAAGGCGAAGTCATGCAGCTTTCAACAGCAAATGACATGGCAACGACCGAACAGGCCTATCTTGATGTCATCATGGCGAAAACCGCAGCCCTGTTTGGCGCGGCATCGCATATTGGTGCCGTGATTGCCGCCCGCCCCGAAGACGAAGAAATCGCCCTGCGCGATTATGGCCTGCATCTGGGCACCGCGTTTCAGCTTATCGACGATGTGCTGGATTATTCGGCCCATCAGGCCACCCTTGGCAAAACCGTTGGCGACGACTTCCGCGATGGCAAGGTTACCCTGCCCGTTATCATCGCCTATGCCCAGGGTGACGAGGACGAAAAGGCCTTCTGGCGCCGCTGCATGGAAGACCAGGATTTCCAGGATGGCGATCTTGAACATGCCCAGGGCCTGATCCGCAAGCATAACACCCTGGAAGCCACCATGAATCGCGCCCGCGAATATGGCCAGCTTGCCATTGATGACCTGGCCGGTTTTGCCGATGGCCCGATCAAGGATGCCATGATCGAAGCCGTCGAATTCTGCATTTCCCGGCCCTATTAAGGGTTGCACAACATCCTGCCACGGGATGTTGTTAAAAAAATTCCTTGCGCGCCGGTTCAATACCGATTAATACCCGGCTCGCAGAATGACGGAGCGTAGCTCAGCCTGGTAGAGCACTGTCTTCGGGAGGCAGGGGTCGGAGGTTCGAATCCTCTCGCTCCGACCATCATTCAAAGGCCCTGAAATGCTTTGGCGTTTCAGGGCCTTTTGCATTTCATTCCCTCCTGGTCACTTCCCCGCTTGTCCTTTCCCGGATCGGGTTATCACGGGCTTCCTGCCTGCACCGGCAGCCATCATAAAACCGCAAACATCCTCAAATGGCGGCCCGTTCAACCGTTTGAACAAATCGATAAAAAATGCCCGAACCAACCGCAATTATACTTGAACTGACAGACCAGACAGGATAGACAATCGCCGACACTGACGGAGCGTAGCTCAGCCTGGTAGAGCACTGTCTTCGGGAGGCAGGGGTCGGAGGTTCGAATCCTCTCGCTCCGACCATCAGTTCGAAACCCCGGCGCCTGAAACATGGCGACGGGGTTTCTTTTTGTCTGCGGCATATACAGCAACAGGATCATCGGGCTGCATTACAGCCCTCCCCCTTCTTTCACCACATTACCGCGCCCAGCCCGCCATGCTCCGCGCAGCAACGGGCAACCGGCCAAAACAACCGCCGGGCCAAGCCCCACAGCCCAAAAGAAAACGCACCAGACGGCAGAAACCGGCTGGTGCGCATCAATCATGGCGCCCTAAAGGGCAGAAGGCTTAGTGCAGGCTGCTTTCGCTTGGCAATTGCAACATACGCCCCATCAGGTAATCGACATCATCGGAATCAAATTCAACGCCTAGGTCACCATATTGCGTCAGGATGCGTTCAATCATGCGGCGCGAATACCGTTCACGGTCCTTTTCGCGGCCATCAAGGTCGGTTTCATGGGCGACTTCAAGGGCGGCACGCACACCGGGAAAGAAGCTGGCGGGCATATCGGCCTTGTTATAAATCGCCTGCAACCCATAAAGCCCGGAGTCGTGAATAAGAATGCGACTGTTAAGCAGCGATACCGATGCCCGCCGTGCGATCCCGGCCTCGAAGAAAGAAATATCCCCCATGCACAGCGCCCGCAGGATCAGCCCGCCGGTCAAACGGTTATTGGCATAAAGATGTTCGACCAGAATTTCGACATCGCGACCGCCACTGTCATCGCCCAAAAGGCCGATGGTGGCGCTTTCCTGCGACTGGGTCATCACGGCATTTACAATGCCTTCGGGCAGATGTCCGCGCGACACCAGTTCGCTGCGCAACCGGTCGGAAACCAGGGTCACCATGCGTTCGGCAATGGTAATGGGAAGATGGTTGCGCGAAATGATCGGCTTTTGAATACGTTCATTATCGCCAAAATCATCAACAACCTTTTGCAGGGACTGTTCGGAAATTTCCGCCCCTTCATTGCCCATCAGGTCAACCAGCACATCCTCGTTACCGGCCTGTACCAATGCGCTTGATACCGCCTCGGAAACGGTGCTGCGCGTGGCAATGGCGCGCTGCTTTTCAACACTGTCGGGGCCATCGCCGATAATATCGACAAGGTCGCTGTCATTAAGGATTTCGGAAAATTGCAAAATCGGCAGGGCAACCGCATCAACGTCGCGCGCCAGGGTTACCGCCACATCATGGGGCAATAACGGCGTCTGCTTCAGGTTTCGCGCCAGCGCCTTTCGTACCCGGACTTCCGCATCCTTGATCATGATGCGAAAGATATCTTCCGCCAGCAAACGCTCGTTCTCGGATAATTCGTCGTCGCTGAACTGCTTGCTGATTTTATCAGCGGCTTCTGCCCGGTTGCTACCCGACGGATCGTTAATCAGTTTGGCGACATCGTTTTTCGTAATCGGGGCCACGTAACCTCTCCTGCTACGGCTGGAAATTCCACCTGCCGTTACACTTGTTACTATACACCCAAGAGCCCATTGATTGAACGCAATTTATTCACTTGTAAATTTGGTTAGGATAACCTGTTCGTGATTGCAGCACGCGACTTATAATGATTCCACCATCTGTCGTGCTTTGATTGCGTTACCCGCCGGGGGCTGTCAGAACGTTCCCCGCGTTGCGTTCGGCGTGGGCTCCACGCCACATGCCAAGAGAGAGGCCTTTTAAATGAATTCTATCAAAATGCTCGCTATTGCCGTTTCCGCCACCGCAATGTTCAGCACCGCTGCATTTGCTGCTGGCGACGCTGCAAAAGGCGAGAAAGTCTTTAAGAAATGTGCCGCCTGCCATTCGATCGAAGAAGGCAAAAACAAGGTCGGCCCGTCGCTGCATGGTGTTGTCGGCCGCGAATGCGGTGCGATTTCCGACTACAAATACAGCAAGGGCTATCAGGACGCTTGCGAAAAGGGCTTCACCATTGATGAAGCATTCCTTGACGAATACCTGAAAGATCCGTCAGCCAAGATCAGCGCCATTGCCCAGACCAAAGAACGTTCCAAAATGACCTTCAAGCTCAAAGACGAGCAGGACATTCAGGACGTTACCGAATATCTGAAGCAGAACTGATCCATTCTGCGGCACGTTCCTGTGCCAGCATGACATCCCAAAAGCAAAAGGCCGCCCCGGCCATCGGAGCGGCCTTTTGCATGGCCGTAATCTGCGCAAGCTGGCAAAGAGCTTTAGCGGCGGTTATTCAACTCGCCAGCAATGGCACGCATCTGTTCTTCCACCCGAATCGAACATTCCGACGTCACTTCCAGATCGCGATCTTCGTAAACATCGCTATTGGCATGCGACTCCGCCCAGGCAGCAATGGTTGCATCGCGCTGGCGCACCAGAATTTCGATTTGTGGGCGATAGAAAACAATCATGCCCGACACCCACCGGTTTACCGGCCAGGATGGCTGCGCATGATCCACGATAAAATTGTCCAACATTGAAATGACGCTTTGCGCATCATACCAGACCTCGCCTGTCACCCAGCGATTGGTGGTAAACAGGCGCTGGGCAAACCCGTACTGGTCCATGGAAATGGCCACCAGATGCGACAGGGCCTCGTTAGGCCCCTTGGGCATTTCAAAACCTTCTATCGCCAGCGGCCGGACCGAGTCGGGCATACCGCGCGGGCGCATGAAGGTATGGAAATGGCCATGTTCGTTCCATTCGCGCTGCTGGTCTTTGGGATGGGCATGATAATAGAACTGCGCGTGGCTGGTCCGATCATAAACATCACCCTGCGGGTAATGCGTCCATTCATAAAACGCCCCGGCAGTGCGGATCAGCTCACCAACAATATTATCACCAGTGGCCGAAAGGACCCGGTGGCATTCCATGACATCGCGCCCGGCTGCCATCATGTTTTTTAACTGGCCGGTGGACAGTGCCGACCAGTCAATTTCAAGTTCCGTCATGGTTTTATCACCACTTGATAAGTCGACCGTCCACTCCTGACCTGGTCGAATGGAATTGTCGAGCTGACCGAAAGCCAGCCCCAACACAGTCACGCTTGTGACCAAAAACTACAAGTAAAAATACTTACTTGTCCTGTGATGATACGCGCAATACGCGGAAACCGATCAAAATATGACGCAAATGCTCGGGTCGGCTGTGCCGGGCGGCGGGGCGGCACACACCGCAACCACGATCATCCCATGATCCACCCTTTACGATCCGGGCGCCGGGCTGCTGCTGCGTCATTGTCCATTCAAAAACCTGCCCTGCCCCGTCAAACAGGCCATAGGGCCCGGCGGGGAAGGATTTGACGGGCATCGTATCAAACGGGCCGCGGTCGGCACTGTTTAAAAGCGTGGGGTCATAAATATTTCCCCACGGGTAAAAGGTGCCATCAGGCCCGCGTACGGCCTTTTCCCATTCGGCTTCATTGGGCAGGCGCCAGCTATCGCCGGTTTTTTCGCTCAGCCAGTGGGTATAGGCCACAGCATCCTGCCAGGATACCAGAACAACCGGGTGGTTTTCCCGGCCCGATGGCGGCAAACCCTTTTTCCAGGTGAAAGGTCGGGTGGCTTCAAACCCGTGTACCAGGCCATATGTATCCCATATTTCCTTGGTCACGCCGGGAGCTGGATACCCCGCATCTTTGACAAAGGCAGCATATTGGGCATTGGTGACCGGGGTGGTCGAAATTTCAAATTGGGGCAGGTAAATGCGCCATTTGGTAATTTCGGAATCATACCAGCGATTACGATGCGCAACGTCCTGCCCGTAAATCTGCTCGTCAATACGATAGGCATAATCACGCTCGATGGCGTCGGACCCCTGCCAGAACCAGCCAGCAGGCACCACAGTCATTTCCGGGGTCTGGATGCTATCTGCCAATGCCGCAGGTGTCTGCAACGAGATTATGATCATCGTTGCCAGTCCCATCGCGGTTCGGCACAGGCTGCGTCCGGTCGACAACATCATCGTGATACAGGTTCCCCAAACTCCGGAAGTCACATTTCAGTACCGGCCCGATCCCCTGCCGCATGACTTCTGGTGACATATTTGTAAAACAGGCCCCCGCATGTCAAGCAAACGGGCGGCAGGACTGTGATCTGCACCCCACCGTCACAATCTTTATCGGGGTTCATCGGCAATTGCGGATTCCAGCAGGCCGTAACGGCCAATGTTACAGTTTCACGAAAGCGTGAAGATACGTGACCCCACAGGCCCCGTCATTTTTGTCATTATAATCGGTGTTGGCAGACAACACACAACCGGTGCCAGGTTGTGGAGACGGCAAATGTTTACCTCCCCCCGTACATTTGCCGGTGTCGCAAACACCCGGACGAACGAACGTCTTCTTCCGCGGGTTTTCTCCCCCCGCAAACGCAAAACGGCGTCACTCTTTCCCCAGGGTGACGCCGGTTTTGTTTTTAGCCCGCATCAAAGGACTTTAATGCATCAACCCCGCTTCGCGGTAATAGCGGATGGCACCGGCATGAATGGGCGACGGCGCCTCGCCATTCACCATCGCATCCTTTGAAAGTTCGGCCAGCGCTGGATGCTGCCCTTTGAACTTGCCAAAATTTTCAAAAACCGTTTTCACCAGTTCGTAAACAATGCCGGGGTCAGTATGCGATGAAACCATCAAGGCCGCCCCGGCACGGATGGTATCAACCGGTTCGGGATTGCCATAATAAAGCCCGCCGGGAATGCGTGCGGCATGGAAATACGGGTTATCAGCCAAAAGCCGGTCAATTGCCGGTCCATCCACATCGACCAACACGGTATCACAGGCCTTCATGGCATCGGCAATCGCACGCGATGGGTGGGCCACGGTATAAACCGTCGCGTCAATGCGGTTCTGACACAAAGCCTTGATCTGGTCGGTCGGGTTCAGTTCGGATGCCATGGCAAAATCATCCAGTGTCCAGCCCTTGGCGGCCATCACACGCTCCATCGTGTCACGCTGCCCGGAACCGGGATTGCCAATATTCACCCGTTTTCCTTTCAAATCATCAAAATCGATAATTCCGGCATCCGCCCGGGCCAGCACGGTAAATGTCTCGACATATAGGGAAAAAACCGCCTGCATATCGTCAATGCGGCCGGTGGGGGCAAATGTCCCGGTGCCATTATTGGCATCGCTTTGAATATCGGACTGCACAATGCCAAAATCAAATGCGCCCGAATGCACCGAATTGATGTTGTAAACCGACCCGCGCGTGGACTCGACCGTGCAGCGAATGCCATGCAATTTGCGCGACTGGTTGATCAAACGGCAAATGGCACTGCCAACCGGGTAAAACACCCCCGTTGGTCCCCCGGTGCCAATCGATACAAACCGGCTTTTCTGCTTGATCGTCTCGGAATGGGCCAATGCCTGCTTTGACATTCCCCCTGCCATGGCAACCAGCAGCATCAGGCTCCACAAAATAGTCCTTGCCGGTTTCATCTTCTCTCTCCCCAGCCGGGGCTGTCCCGTCAGCCCCGGTTCATACCTTCTGGCATTTTTATTCAGCAATCGCATCTATCCACCGAAATCCGGATGCCCTTATCGCGGCACCCTTGGCCCGACTGTTCCGGCACCTGTTCCCGGCCCAATAACCTTTATCCTGCCCCACCAGCCCCACAAGGCGCTGCCCGGTCCAGGCAGGTGGCGGACGTTAATTTTGCACGATAACAGGCGCGCATCATCATGCGCAGGTTGAATATGCGTTGCTGACTGTCCCCGAAAATAACGATGCCCGCGAAAATGCTGCAAGACAACAAAATCATGGACTTATTATACGAAAATAGGGAAAATGGCGGTTAAAGTGGTGTGAAAATACAACACCCTGAAAACAAAAATCCTACATTACTCGGGACAAGGGCGCCGGTTAAACAAGGTGGCCTATGGAAAAGCAGATCCTGGATGCACTCTCGCAGTCAAATGCGGGGATCGCGTTATTTGATGCCAATGAACGTCTTATTTTTGCAAATCCGGCCTGGAATCAACTGATTACCGGCATTGCAGAAGACGATCTGGTATTTGACGAAACCAGTCTCGATAATGGCGGCATGCTTTCGGTTTGCCTTGTGCGCCCTCATATTCACGCCAGCGAATTGCGCCCTTCCATTGCCGATGTGGAAAACCACAAACGCGGCACGGTTCTCGTCGCTGATGACAGCGCCTCTAACCGCATGGTCGCGCGCCGCATGCTCCAGGCTGAGGGTTTTACCGTGATGGAGGCAGGCGATGGTCAATCCGTGCTTGATATTCTGCGGCGCGGTATTCCCGTTGATGTCATCCTGATGGATGTGGAAATGCCCGACATGGATGGGCTGCACACCACGCGCCGCATCCGCCATATGGATGGCCCGTCTTCGCGCATTCCCATCATCGCCTTTTCCGCGCACCGCACACGCGACTGGAACATGATTGCCCGGCAATCAGGTGTAAACGATTTCATCAGCAAACCCATCCAGCGGGCCAGCCTGCTGCGCGTGATTGGCGAAAATCTGCTGCGCAACGGCGCTGCCGGGCAAAAGGGCGATATTCCCGCCCCGGCCCCGGTCGCGCGCATGAAACAAACCAACCGCACCTTTACATCAAACCAGAACGAGCTTCCGGCCAGCCCGGTGCTGGATGTTAAAATCCTGGAAAAGCTTTATCACGATGCCGGAATTGACGGTGCGGCAACAGGGATCGAACTTTTCATCAGCGAAACCGAATCCCGGCTGGTGCAAATTGACGATGCCCTGTCACGTTACGACTTCCACGCCGTTCGTGATGAAGTCCATGCGCTGAAAAGCACGTCCGATACTTTTGGCCTGCGCCAATTGGCCGATTTGTGCAATGCCGCCCACGACCTGTTTGATCGTGACGATATTGACGAACATCACCTGATCAAACTTTCCCGCAAGGTTGTGCAGCTTGCCCCCACCGCCCTGACTGCCCTGAACCTGTATCGCCGCAGCCGTTCCTGGGCCATGACCTGACCCGCCATAACCACCATTCAAGTTACACGGCTAAAGCACTTTGCCCCAGCAACGACCACCAATCAGTTGATTTGATCCGCCACCATTTCGCATGACCACACATACCAGACCAAAAGGTTCCAAACCGTCAGAGCGGCATCAAATTCATTTGCCATGGCACGCGCCCAAATGGTTTGTTGCTGGCGTTTTGTAACAGCCAACGGGGAAAACAGCCTGTCTTGCGCCTGCTGCTGCGTCGCCCACAATAGCGGCCATACATCGCGCAACCATATGCCAATCGGCGGGTTAAAACCCGCTTTCGGCGCACGCAAATATCCTTCGGGTACAAAGGGTTCAACCACCGCCCGCAAAATCGCCTTGCCGCCATCTTGCAAATGCTCACGCGCCGGTATTTTTACTGCCAGCGCGCGCACTGCCTGATCCAATAATGGCGGGCGATATTCCACACCCGCCGCCATCCCCATCCGATCGCTGATCGCCAGTTGGTTACCGGGCAGTGTTACCATCTGATCAAGCTGCATCATTCTTTCGCCAAGGGCGAAGGAACGTCCCGCACTGTTTGTGGCCTCATCCGCAAATTGCGGTGAAACCGCTTTCAGTTGCCCGACACCCGGCACCACGCAACGATTGTTCCAGGTGGTGAAAACATCATCTTCCTGCCCTGCCGTGGCCTGCAGGAATTTGGCAACGGCGTGAAGGCCTGCTTTGCCAGCTGCGAACGGCCAACCTTGCGCAAACCCACCTGCCCCGCCTGCTGCCAACTGGCGAATTGGACGTGGGAATCTCAGATATTGTTGGGCATAAGCCGCCATCCGATAACGCCGATATCCACCAAATATCTCATCCCCGCCATCCCCTGTCAGGCACACCGAGGCTGTTTCGGCCACGGCCTCGGCCAGGCGGTGGGCCAGAATAACCGCCGGGTTGGAAAACGGCCCGCCAAAGGCGCGAATGGCAGCTTTCAGGCGCTGCAAAACCTCCTCCCCACCGCTGGGGGCTGCGACAATTTTTAACGGCATGTCCAAATGCCGCGCCATTTGCCGGGCACGCGCCGTTTCATCCATGGGCAGGCCGGGAAACCCCATCACAATCGCTGTGGGCATGTCACCCTTTTGCATCCGTCGCCGGGCCACCCGCGCTGCCAGTGCGGCAATCCCGGCACTATCCATACCGCCAGAAAGCAGGCACGCAACCGGCCGATCACATGCCATGGCATCGGCCACCGCACGATAAATGCCCGCACGTAGTGCAGAAACAGTATTCGTATTGTTATGGGCGGCAATGCGTTGGTTATCCGCAACCGGTAACGGCGCAGGGGCTTTGCTGGCCTTTTGCGGTAATGCGGCCAACGCGGAAAACCGCGCAACCTTCCCCGAATGCCAACACATAATTTCGCCCGGTTCCAACTGACGGACGGTGCGATAGGCTGTTTTTGGGGCTGGAATAAACAGATGGGCGAGCGCCTGATCAAAGGCATCATCATCGCGCTGGTGGACTATGCCCGGTGCGGACAATAACGGCGTTAATTCGGAAGCAAAAAAGATGTGCCCGTCTTCACGTTCCGCCACATAAAGCGGCTTTTGCCCGCCCCCATCCACCATCAGCCACATAGCCTGCGCGTGGCGGTCCCAAAGTACTATGGCATAGGCACCCCGAACCTTCGCCAAGGTCCGGGCAAGACTGGCAGCCTTGTCCGTCATTGATGCGCCACCATTGCCTGCGCCATCATCGCAACAGGTTAAGGCTTGCCCCAACAATGCAAGTAGAACGGCTGTATCGGCGGTCGATATTTCGCCATCATCCCCAGCGCCCAGCACCTGTGTCGCAGTGTGCCAGAGTGCTCCAGCCAGATTTCCCGTATCGGCCAATGCTGGCTCGGCAGTTGGCATATGCCGTGCGGCAAGGCTGTTGCCTGCCTGCTGCTGATACCGGTTCAAGCGTGCCCGTAATCGACGATGCCCGGCGATATAGCCATTAAAAATCAGGACAAAGCGCTGATCACGGCTTGGCATTGGTTGTGCTGCCACCGCCCGCAGATCGGTTGTTGCCAGGCGACGATGGGCAAGAATGGGACCATAACTTACAGCAGCCTTGCCAGCGGCACGATCCGTGGCAGCAACTGCGTCACCAGACGATGCAACTGGGGCAAATGGCCCACCAGCCCTGTCCTGCCACAAACCATCGCCGTCGGGTCCACGATGGGCCAGGCTGGCGGATGCCGAAATCACCCATTCCTTTGCATTGGGGTCTGTGGTTCCGGCAAGCCCGCACATTTATGCTGCCCCGCTAGCGCGATTTGCGATCAAGGGCAAACCAGGCCCCAACCCGGCGCAAACCTTCGCGGGCATCAACGGGTGGCAACCAGCGCAAATCACGGCGAATGGCGCGGCTGTCAACCTGCAGGGACCCGGTTAAACGCGCCACTTGCGCCGATTTACCGGTTATTTTGCCCAAAAGGGTTAGAAAACCTGTTGGCACCGGAATCAGAAACGGCTTTTTGCCCATGCCTTCGGCCAAAAAGGTGATCATTTCGCCCAGCGAAAAATCCTCGCCATCGGATACCAGATAGGTCTGATAGCTGGCTGTTGGGTGGCTTGCGACCACCACGCAGGCATCAGCTAGATTATCAACATGGATCAGGCTGCGATGGTTGCGAATAGCACCAAATGGCAGGGGAACGCCCTTCATTGTCAGCTTTGCCAATGCAGCAAAATTCGCCTTTACCCCTGGTCCATAAACCAGCGGCGGGCGCAAAACCGTCAACCCCAGCCCCGATTTGCGCGAAAAGGCCCGAAGGGCTTCTTCCGCCTCGGCCTTGGATTGCCCGTAAGGGTCCTGCGGGTTAACGGGGCTGTTTTCGTTAAAGGCGGAAAACCGCGTTTCTTCGCCATTCACCTTGATCGAACTGACAAAAACCATCCTGCGTACATTCTGCGCAACAAGGGCACGGGCCAAATTCAGGCTGCCATCCACGTTTACCGCGCGAAAGGCAGCAAGCGGGTTGGTGGAAGTCTCGCTCATGACATGTACACGCGCGGCCAGATGCACCAAACAATCCACCCCGTCAAAATGCCCGGTCCAATCTGTTTTTCCGTCAATGTCGCCCACAACCCGCGCATCGGCCTTTAATTCATCGGGCAATTGCGCCAGGGCGGCATCATTGCGCACCAGGGCACGCACGGCAAAACCATCGGCAAGGGCTGCTTTGCAAACGGCCTGTCCGACAAAGCCATTCGCGCCGGTCACTGCCATTTTAAGGGGTGTGTTCATTTATTCCTGTTCGCCTTCTTCGGATATGGAAATGGCATTTTCCGCCTGCCCTGCGTCACTTAAACGGCGTTGCAAATCGCCCAGAACATACAATCGCAAGGCACTTGATAAATTGCCTTCCCGCCCTTCGTCAATCAGCGCCACCATTTCCGCGATGCTGTGGCCTTCGCGTTCTGCAATCTGCTGCAATTCCTGCCAGAAGGCATCTTCAAGCGAAAAGCTGGTACGATGCCCGGCAATCGTGATTGATCGTTTGCGAACAAGGTTATTCATCAAATATTCCATTGAACAAACTGATAAAACAGCACGATATAGTCCCAGGTTGCAGACCCTAGCAGCAAGCACGCCCACAGTCAGGGACAAACGGGAACGTCATGAAAATAATTCACCTAAGCGACTGCCATTTCATCGACCCTGCCCCAAAAGATGCCGCCGCAGCCGGCAAAGCACACCCGCAACACACCTTGCAAAACGTGATTGCCGATATCAATAAATGGCAAAGCGATGCCGAGCTGTGCATCATTTCCGGCGACCTGACCCATGATGGTACCGCCCTGCAATATGGCCTGTTTGCCAGCACCATTAATGCCCTGCCCATGCCGGTCCATGTCATTCCCGGCAACCATGATGCCCGCGCGGCCCTTTTGGCAGGCCTGCCCGCAACCGGGCGCGATGAAAACGGTTTCATCAATTATGCCTTTACACACAAAGGCATACGGCTTGTATTTCTTGATACATTGATCGAGGGCGAGGATGCCGGCATTTTATGCGAAAAGCGGCTGGCATGGTTGACGCGCGAACTGGCCACATCGCAAAACCTGCCGGTGCTGATTTTCATGCATCATCCGCCGGTTGCCGTGGGTCTGCCGTTTATGGATTCCATCAATCTGCAAAATGCCGACGAATTTGGCGATGTCATTTCAATGCATGGCAATGTGAAACACATCTTTTTCGGGCATTTGCACCGCCCCTGCCATGGCATCTGGCGCAACATCCCCTGGACTTGCGGACCCAGCAGCTATACCGGGCAGCCCCTTGCCATGCAGCCCGGCACCGGCCTGCCTGACAAAGCCTGGCTGGAACCGGGTTATGGCATTGCCCTGATCAATGAAAATGATGCGTCGGTCTGTTATCACGTCGAAACAGTGCCCAACCCGAAAATCTAGATACCACAGACATCGGACCTCACACTTCAAGCCTCAGGCGGCGGCATTCCATTCGGTGAGAACGGTTTCATCGCGTTCATCGGCAAGGTGGCTTTGGCGGACTTCGGCAAATTCATCGCGCCCCATCAGGCGCGATAATGCCCAAACCGCACTTGCGCGGATCAGGGCGGATGGGTCCGCCAACAGGCTGCGTAACTGCGGGATCACTTGCCTGTCCCCGGCATTGCCAATTGCAGTTAAAACATTGCGGAAAAACTTTTCCCGGCCAATCCGCTTGATCGGCGATCCGGTAAAAAAGGCCCGAAACGCGGTATCATCCATATCAAGAAAATCGGCCAGTCGCGGTGCTGTCAGCTCGGCGCGCGGGATAAAGGCCAGTTCTTCGGTACGGCTGGCAAATTTGTTCCACGGGCAGACCGACAGGCAATCATCACAGCCATAAATGCGATTACCCATGGCAACGCGAAATTCGCGCGGGATCATGCCATCATGCTCGATCGTCAGATACGAAATACATTTGCGCGCATCAAGTTTATAGGGCGCAGGAAAGGCCGCTGTCGGGCAGGCATCCAGACAATTGCGACATGACCCGCAATGATCAATCTCTGCCCGATTGGGTGCATCGGCAAGTTCAAGAGTGGTAAAAACCTCGCCCAGAAACAGCCAGGAACCATAGGTTCGCGAGACCACATTGGTATGTTTGCCCTGCCAGCCAATGGCGGCAGATTGCGCCAGCGGTTTTTCCAGAACGGGTGCAGTATCAACAAACACCTTTACCTGTTCGCCCGCCTCGCTTTGTTCGATCAGCCAGCGCGCCAGCTGTTTCAGGCGTTTTTTGATCAGGTCGTGATAATCGCGGTTTTGCGCATAAACCGAAATCATCGCCCGGTCCGGGTAATCCAGCAAAGTTAACGGGTCCTGTGCCGGGCCATAATTGGTGCCCAGCACAATAACGCTTTTGACATCTTCCCATAAAACGCGTGGGTCGCGGCGGCGCGGCAGGCGTTCGGGGTCAGCCATCCAGGCCATACTGCCAAATTCCTGCCCGGCCACAAATTCATCAAGCCGTTGCTGGTTGCGCGCAGCAATTTCCGGGCGCGCCACACCACATACATCAAAGCCGATTTCACGGGCTTTGGTCCGTAGCATGTCAAAACTGATCAGTTTGGCCGGTTGGGCTTTCATGGCGCAGGTCAGGCTTTTATCTGTCGGGCATTTTTCATGCCGCTTTATATCGTTTCTGCGACAAAAAACAAAAGGCCGCAGCACGGAACTGCGACCTTTTCCATATGTTTGACCAAACACGTCAATTGAAACGAAGTGTCTGCCTGGCCCAGGGCGTTTGAAAACGCCGTTAAATCCGAAAATCCGGCTGGCCGCTGGACGCGGTAACACCGCCATCAACAGGCAGGTTAACACCCGTGATAAAACGTGCGGCATCGCTTGCCAGGAACAAAATCGCCTCGGCAACTTCTTCGGGTTCGCCACCACGCTGAAGCGGAATGCGTTCACAGAATTTATCAAGAAGTTCCTGGTTATTGGTCACCAGACCAGCCAGTTCGGTGCGGATATAGGTCGGGCAAACTGCGTTAAAGCGAATTCCGGCACTGCCGTAATCAAGTGCCAGGCAGCGCGTCAGGTTTGAAACGGCTGCTTTCGATGCATTGTAAATGCTAAGGCCCCAGTCACCACGCAAGCCGGTAACAGAAGACACATTCACCACATTGCCCTTGCTTTGTTTCAGAAATGGCAGTGCCGCCTTGATCCCGTAGAACGTGCCGTTAACATTGGTGTCAAAAACCCGTTCCAGTTCGGCATTGCTGTTGTCATCGGCAATGTCGCCCAGCCAGCCGGTGCCAGCGTTATTCACCAGCACATCAATTTTCCCGAACTTTTCGGCAGCCGCAGCGGCAAGTGCCTGTGCATCTTCCCATTTGCCGATATCGCCAACCGCAATCAGGGAACGGTCTTTGGCAAACGGTTCGCTGGTGCGCAGCAGTTTTTCTTCAGTACGGCCCGACAAAACAACACTGGCCCCTTCGTCATAAAACATCTTTGCCGTCGCCGCACCAATGCCCGAACCAGCGCCGGTAATCACAACAACCTTTGATTCAAAACGATTCATCGATCGCCCTTTCAGAATGACAGATTAAACACAAATGCCGCCTAAAACCCCTGGGTTTCAGCTTTTCCCGGCACTTATGGAACGATCATTCCCATTTACAGTTTGATCGATAGTGCGTCAATCTTTTTTCGTAATGATTGTTATTTTATTTTGACGCCTTCGCAAACACAAGTGATTTGATAAAATTTCCTCTGGACAATTCCTCAAATTTGTTATGTTATAACATAACAAATCACAAAGACCCCAAATCCTGCCTTCACGCCCTGCGCTGCTTTTCAGTTAGAGCATTCAATGCCCAAACATCCCATCTTCATCACGTCATTTCTGGCGCGATCTGCCTTGTATCGCCTTGGTTTAACCCTGCTTTTGATCGCAGCCATTTGGGGTGCGATTTACTGGTCGGTGTCCCTGCCATGATGCCTGCCCCCATTCACTTGCAAAATGTCGCCATTGATTATGGCGGTGATCCCGTTATTCGGGGCCTTTCGGGCTGTTTTGCACCGGGCAGCCTAACGGCAATTGCCGGGGAAAACGGCCGGGGCAAGTCCACATTGATAAAAGGCATTATTGGCGAATTACCGCTCTCTGGTGGCCAGATATCAAAGGGCGGCATGGCTGGCACCGATATTGCCTATCTGGCACAGACATCAACGCTGGAACGGTCCTTCCCCTTTACGGTTGCCGACACAGTTATTTTGGGGGCTTGGGCACAAACCGGTGCCTTTCGCGCTGTCACCCGCACCATTGCCAAACGGGCCTATCAGGCGCTGTGTCAGGTCGGGTTGGAAAAGCTTGAAAACCGGCCGATCAGCACGCTTTCAGCCGGGCAGTTACAGCGCGTTTTATTTGCCCGCCTGATCCTGCAGGACGCCCCGGTCATTTTACTGGATGAACCCTTTACCGCCATTGATGCCCAAACAACCCAGGATCTGATCGGGGTGATTCGGGGCTGGCACAGGGATGGCCGCACGGTGATTGCCGTGCTGCATGATTTTGACCATATCCGCAGCCATTTTCCCCAAACCCTGTTTTTGCATGCCTATGGCAATGCCTGGGGCGATACCCAAACCATCCTGCCTGCGGCCCCGCAGTGGCCCGGCACACAACACATGCAGGTGCCGGATCATCTGGCACCACAAAACACGGGCAACCTGCACACCACAACAATGCCTGCGCCCGCTACAGCATCAGCATCAGCATCGGCATCGGCATCGGCATCGGCATCGGCATCGGTGCTATCACCGAGCCACGCGCCCGCAACGCCATCTTCGCCAACGGCTGCTTCGCCATCCAAAATCAGGTTAATGTCATGACAACGGCAATGGGGTTGATCGACCCGTTTATTCATTACGGCTTTATGCGCCGCGCGCTGGTGGCAACCTTTGTTCTGGGATGCAGCGCCGGGCCCGTGGGGGTTTTATTGCTGCTGCGCCGGATGACACTGGTTGGCGATGCCATGAGCCACGCTGTCTTGCCCGGTGCCGCGATTGGTTTTTTAATTGCAGGCGGGTTATCCCTGCCAGCCATGGGGCTGGGTGGATTGATCGCCGGGCTTGGCGTATCGGTGCTGTCAGGGCTGGTCAGCCGCAAAACGGTTTTGCGCGAAGACGCCAGTTTCGCCAGTTTCTATCTGACATCGCTTGCCTTTGGCGTGCTGATTGTGTCGCTGAAGGGATCGAATATCGACCTTTTGCATGTGCTGTTTGGCACCATCCTGTCGGTTGATCAAAGTGCGATCACGCTGGTTGGGCTGATTTCATCGGTTTCGCTTATCATTCTGGCGCTGATCTATCGTCCGCTGGTGACCGAATGTTTTGATCCCGGCTTTTTGCGCGCGGTGTCGGGAACCGGACCCATTTACCATCTATTGTTTTTGTTTCTGGTTGTTATCAACCTTGTTGCCGGGTTTCAAACCCTGGGCACCCTGATGGCCGTTGGCATGATGACCCTGCCCGCCATTGTCGCCCGCCTTTGGACACGCACCCTGCCCCGCATGATGATGGTCGCCGCCTTTAGCGCCGCGCTTTCCGGGCTTTCGGGCCTGCTGGTTTCCTATTATTTCGCGCTGGCATCGGGGCCTGCCATCATTTTATCGGCCAGCATGCTTTATGGCTTTTCCCTGCTTTTTGCACCCCAGGGCATTCTGGCTGGCCGCGGATTATTCAAACGCGCGGCATCGCTTCCGACCTGACCATCGTCTCTTCTGTTCCCCATCGCACCCTTCCTTTCTTCATGTTCTGGCATCTCTTCGCGCATACCGCTCGCCACTTCATTGGGCCGGTTTCACCGATGCCAATCCAGATCCCATTCCCATCCTCAAACCCAAAAGGACAATCTGATGAAACATCCCCATCTGCTGCGAACAGCGCTGGTATCTTCGCTGATGTTATTTACCGCCGGTGCCGCATCGGCCAAGACGCTTAATGTCGTGACCAGTTTTTCCATTCTGGCAGACGTGGTTGAAAATGTTGGCGGCGACCATGTGAAAGTCACCAATCTGGTTGGCGCGGATGGCGACCCGCACGATTACGAACCTGCCCCGCAGGATGCCATCGCCATTCATAATGCCGATGTCACGTTTTTAAGTGGTGAGGGCCTTGAAGGCTGGTTTGCGCGCATCACCAAGGCCGCCAATGGGGCAAAGGCACCTGTTGTGGTTTCCGATGGCATCAAAACCCACGAATTTGAAGAAGACGGCGAAAAAACCACCGATCCCCATGTCTGGAACAGTGTCGCCAATGTCATGATCTGGGTTGATAACATCAAAAAGGCGCTGATCGCCGCCGACCCCGAAGATGCCGCCTATTTCAACAAAAATGCGGCTGATTACAGCACCGTCCTGCAGGCGCTGGATGACAATATTCGCCACCAGATTGCCCAAACGCCAAAATCGGCGCGTAAAATCCTGACCAGCCATGATGCCTTTGGCTATTACGGGCAGGCTTATGGCGTAAGCTTTCTTTCGCCCTTGGGCGTTTCAACGGAATCCGAGGCATCGGCCAAGGATGTGGCGGATCTGATTTCGCAGATCAAATCGGAAAACGTGCATATCTATTTTCTGGAAAATTCCAATGATTCCCGTCTGGTCCGCCAAATCGCCAAGGCAACCGGTGCAAATCCGGGGGGTGAGCTTTATCCTGAATCGCTGTCAGACAGCTCCGGCCCAGCCCCAACCTATGTCGAGCTGATGAAATACAACACTGCCCTGATGGTTCAGGCAATGAATGGCAGCACCCAGTAAGCTGAGCCCGCCAATAAAGGCATAAGAAAGGGACGAGGCCTGAACTGGCCCCGTCCCTTTGTCTGTTTCGCGCCAGCTTTGCCGGTTAGAAACGATATCGCAGGGTCGCCAGCATGGTGCGTTCTTCACCGAAATAGCAATTCGCCAGCGTATTGCATGAAGCGATGTAATCCTTGTCGAACAGGTTATTGATGTTAAAGCGCATATCGGCATTTTCCACGCCCAGGCGCGATAAATCATAATCAAAGGACAGATCGACAATGGTGTAATCGGGCACGCGCTGCGTATTGGTTGCCGTCGCCCAAGTTTCGCCGACATAACGCGCACCCGCTGCAACATCAAGGCCCGCCAGCATACCGGCATCAAAGCTGTATTTGCCCCAAAGGGACGCGCTATGTTCGGGCACCTGCATGGGTGTTTTGCCATCCTTGGCATCGCCCGGTGCATCGTAACTTGCATCAGTATAGGCATAACCCGCGATCATGCTGAAATGATCGGTCAGTTTTGCCCGTGCTTCAAGTTCGATGCCCTGGGATTTGATCGTCCCTGCCGGGGAATAGATAAAGGTGACCGGGTCGGCAATCGCGACATTTTTCTGTTCGATATGGAAAACGGATGCGGTGAGCAACAAGTCACGCCCGGTGGGCTGATATTTGATCCCGGCTTCATACTGGGTGCCTTCGGTGGGGGCCAGCGGGTCCCCGTTGGCATCGGCATACAGGTTGGGATTAAATGATTCCGAATAGCTGACATAAGGTGCCACGCCATTATCAAACAGATAAAGCAATCCGGCACGGGTGGTCAGTTTGCTGCGGTCTTCGCCGGTGCGTTTTTCGCTCTGCCGGTTCAGGCTATCGGTTTCAACCCAGTCTTCCCGCGCACCCAATGACAGGCGCCAGTTTTCATAGGAAAGCTGGTCTTCAATATAAAGGCCGGTTTGTTCCAGCGTCTTTGTTGCCAACGCATAGGGCGTGCCAAACGTAACGCCGGGATTACCATATGACGGGTCCCACGGATTGATCGTGGATGCCGGCACATACCAGTAATTGGTCCGTGACCGGCGATGCTGGTAATCCAGCCCGCCAACAACCGTATGGTCAACATCGCCAGTGGTAAAATTACCCGTTAGCTGGTTATCCACCGTAAAGGCGCGCAGGCTTTCATAACCGCCATAATAGGAACGGTTCAGGTTGTTGCTCGTCCCGTTCCAGCCGGTCTGATAGATCTGGTCGATATCGACATCAGAATCGAGAAAACGGAAATTCTGCCTGAAGCTGAGATCGTCGTCAAAATCATGTTCGAACTGATAACCGATCATGTTTTGCGTGCGATCAAACTTTTCCAGCGACGGGTCGCCATCAAAAAAATTGCGCGAAATATACTGCCCGTTATGCGGATAAAGTGTGCCTTCCGCCGGTGCGCCGTTATGGGTACCGCCTTCCGGGTCACGCTGGAAATATCCCATCAGGGTCAGACGGGTATCGTCCGTGAAATTTGCCGTTAGGGACGGCGCAATCACATAGCGTTCTTCCTTGGCATAGTTAAACTGGGTGCCGGATGCATCGGCCTTCCCCACCAGTCGATAGGCCAGTTTGTCACCTTCGGTCAGCGGGCCGGTAACATCAAAGGCAACGCCGCGCTGTTCGCGCGTACCATAGGAAAGTTCAACTTCACCCTTTTGTTCAAATTCCGGTTTTTTGCTGCTTAACGCCACCAGACCACCAGGTGAAGAGCGGCCATATAAAACCGATGCCGGGCCTTTGACCGTATCGATCCGTTCGACAAAATAGGGATCGATCTGCATCGAGCTATAGGTCGAATCATCGCTCATGGTTTTCATGCCATCGAGATAGATATTATCGATGCTGCGATCGACCAGCCCGCGCAAAATGACATAATCATAGCGGTTGGATGCCCCAACCTGCCCGGTAAAGGCACCAGGGGTATATCGCATCGCCTGCATAACGGTTTGCGATCCCTGGTCTTCAATTTCATCAGCCGTTACCACCGAAATGCTTTGGGCGGTTTCCAAAATCGGCGTGTCGGTTTTAGTGGCCGAAAGCGACCGTTTGGCGACATATCCCTGTACGGGGCCATCGGCGCGTTCAATTTCGCGGTCTGCCTCGACCCGGACCGGGTCCAGAACAATGCCATTGCTGGCATCGGTCGTGGCTGAACGGCCAATAATCGTGATGGTGTCATCCGCTGTCACGCGCCAGCTATAACCCGACCCGGTCAGCAACATCTGCAGGGCCTGTTCGCGGGTAAAACGGCCCGAAACCGCCACGGCCTGCACATTGGCAATGCCCTCGCTGGGGAAAAACAGTTTTACATCGGCCTGATCGGCAAATGCGGTTAACGCCCGATCCAGATTTTGCGCCGGTATATCAAACTGAACCAGGGCATCATTTGCCAATGCCCCACTTTGCGCCTGTGCCGGGGCAGATACCACCGCCATACCGGCCATAACACCACCTGACAGCACCGTGCCCAGCAAAAGCCTGCCTGCGAACCGGCAAATGGCCATGCCGGATTTTTTGTGAGGCGCGCCAAGCGTGCAAACAGGCCGCAAAACAGACAAAGGCACATTGTGCCCACTGGTGCGGTTTGAACCGAACGTCATAGTGATCAACCCTTATAAAATCTCACCCCAATGCAAATGACTATGATAACTGTTATCATTTGCTGTTGATCATATGACGAAACCCGCCCAACGAACTTGCAGCAGATTTTTCAAAAAAATTGCATAAAAGTTTTTTGGGGTGAGGTTTAAGGCGTTAAATCAATAGATTAAGGTTATGACCGGCGTTGAAATAACGCTGGCCGGTGTTGTTTTATCAATCGATTTCAACAGATCATCAAGGTCATGGAAATCGAACACACCACTAACCTTTAGCGACGCCAAATCCTGATTGACCAATACAATGCGCCCTTTGCGATAACGCTGTATTTCGGCAATAACGGTATTTAGCGGTTGCTGGTTGAAAATCAGTTTGCCGCGCAGCCAGGCACTTTGCCCGGCATCATCAAATGCCCGAACGGTGCCCAATCGCCCGCTGGCATCATAGGAAACCTGCTGCCCGGCCAATACATGCACGCCATCATCGCCCAAACCTTTGGCAACGACATTCGTGCTGACGGCAGATGTGTTGGCATCCGGCATATCGGCCTTTGATGTGCCCCCATCGCCATTGGCCGCAGATACCGCAACAATCCCCTCACTCACCCGGACATAAACGGCGTCATCGCCCAATGCCACGTCATAGGATGTACCAACGGCACGCGCCTGCCCGTTTCCGGCAATAACAACAAAGGGCCGGTCGGGGTTTTTATGCACATCAAACCGCGCCTCGCCAGCCTGCAAATGCACCTCGCGCCGGGTCGGTGTATAATTCACCGACAGGGCCGAAGCGGTGTTCAGATGCACAACCGTGCCATCAGCCAGGGTGATATTTTGCTGTTCGCCAATGCCGGTGGCGTAATCGGCAAACAGACCAGAAACCGGCCCAACCATGCCCGGTACAATCCCGGCTGCGGCCCCACAAACCAGCACCAGAAAAACCACCATCCACAAGGCAGCGCGGCCACCAAAACCAGTGCGGGTGCGGGCACCGGCACCAACACTCGTACCAGCGCGACGGTAACTGGCCACTACCGCGCCGTTAGGGGGCACGGCATATCCGCCCTTCCCATCGTCGTTTGGAGCCTGTGGCACCGCATCCTTGTGGCTTCCACGCACGCTTGCCCCGGCAATAGTTGCATTCGGGGATGACACGGGTCTGTTTTCAGACCGGCGCTTTGACATTGACGTACTGGCAGAACCATCCACCCCGGCAACGCCTGCAAAGTTAGGCGTGTTAACAGCATTCTCGGGCGCCGCGTCGCCAGCCCCCTGCCATTGCCTTGCGGTGGCCGTGCGGCCAATACCATCAAACAGGGTGCGGGCATCGGCCATGGCCTGCATATGGTCGGGCGATTGCGCCAGCCAGTGCTGATATTGCTGCTGCATATCGGGCGTGACCTGACCGGAAGACAGTTTTACCAGCCAGTCAATCGCGGCATCGCTAATGTCCTGCCGGGTTTCTTCCTGGTCCGCCGACCGGGTTTTAAGCGGGTCCTGCCCGTCTGAATTTCTAGTCACCGGCTTGTTCCTGTTTTCTGGCCTGCGATCCAACACAGAAAAATCGGCCCCTTGAAATATAGACGTTCGGGCGCATCAAAATCGGCAATTGAAATTTCATTTATTTTGATCCGCCCGCCAAAGTTCATCGCGGCATTGTTGCAATGCGCGGGCAATATATTTGGCAACCATGCTTTCCGAAACCCCCAATTCCTGTGCAATGCGGGCATGGGAAAAGCCATCAACCCGAAACATCAGCAATGCACGGCGCGGATTTTCCGGCAGGCGGTCCAATGCGCGGTCAATCAATGCCAGTTGCTGGCGGCCCATTACCGTGACTTCGGGCGATGGTTTTGGGTCTTCGACCTGTTCGGGCACCAGCCCGGCATCGGGGTGGCTGCTGGCAAGGTGGCGTTTTTCACGGCGCATCCAGTCAATGGCAAGGTTCCCCGCAACGCGATAGACATAGGCACGCGGATTATCAATTTTGCCATCACTCACCGGGGCGGATGCCAGGCGCAAATAGGTATCCTGGGCGATATCGGCAGCACGTTGCGCATCCCCGCCCATACGGCGGGTCAGAAACCGGACCAGATGGTCATAGTTTTCCTGAAAAATGCTGATCAAAACCGACGCTGTATCGCGACGCATCTAACGGGCCTATCCTGCGCAACCAAACAACCCCTTATGCTTTCGGAGGGGAATGACCTTCTGCATAACAAGAACACCCCGCCCTCGCAATGAGAATAATTATCAATCCTAAAATCAACGCAAAATAAAAGCAGGAAGACCGAAACCTTCCTGCTGTAGGGTTATTCAATTTTGTATCAGTCTGCGATCAAAAATGAATAATGGCCAAGGGCGTATTGCTGCGGATCAAACCGCGCAAAACGCCCTGCCTTTTCAAATTCAACCGCGCCCGCGATAGGGGGCGACACCCTGATCAGGGATCCAGACACCTTCGGGTGCCGGGCCGGTCTGGTAAAACACATCAATTGGAATGCCGCCGCGCGGATACCAGTAACCGCCAATACGCAGCCATTTCGGGTCCAGCGTTTCGACAATGCGTTTGCCAACCTTGATCGTGCAATCTTCATGGAATGACCCATGATTACGAAACGAGGTTAAAAACAGCTTCAGCGACTTGCTTTCGACCAGCCAGTCTGCCGGGACATAATCAATCACCAGATGGGCAAAGTCGGGTTGGCCTGTGATCGGGCACAGAGACGTAAATTCGGGTGCGACAAAGCGCACGCAATAATCGGTTCCGGCCTGCGGGTTTTGCACCCGTTCCAGTACGGCTTCTTCCGGGCTTGCGGGCTGCTTGGTATCGCCGCCCAGCATCGTCAGGTTCTGGTAAATGCTTTCATCAGCCATGATCAATTCCTTGTTAGGGCCTGGCTTAATCCTGGATCATCGGCACAGGATCAATATCCCCGCCTTCCTGACCGGCATAAAAATCCCTGGCAAACGCTTCCATCCGGCCTTCATCGATGGCATCGCGCATGCCCTTCATCAGGTCCTGGTAATATTGCAAATTATGCCAGGTCAGCAGCATTGCGCCCAAAATCTCGTTCGCCTTGATCAGATGATGCAGATAGGCGCGCGAATATTGCGAACAGGCCGGGCATGAACATTGATCATCAAGCGGGCGGTCATCATCGCGGTGACGGCCATTTTTAAGGTTCACCGTCCCCCGGCGGGTAAAGGCCTGGGCATTACGGCCCGAACGGGTGGGCAATACGCAATCAAACTGGTCAATCCCGCGCATGACAGCCCCGACCAGATCGGACGGTTTGCCAACGCCCATCAAATAACGCGGTTTGTTGGCGGGTAGCATATCAACGCAGAAATCCAGCGTTTCAAACATTACCTGCTGGCCTTCACCAACGGCAAGCCCGCCAACCGAATGGCCCGGAAGGTCCAGTTCGGCCAGCTTTTCGGAACTTTCACGGCGCAAATGTTCAAACACACTGCCCTGCTGAATGCCATAAAGGGCATAACCCTCACGTTCGACAAAGGCATCGCGCGACCGTTTGGCCCAGCGCATTGACATACGCATGCTTTCGGCCGCCACTTCCTCGGTTGCGGGGAAAGGCGTGCATTCATCAAAGGCCATGGTGATGGTCGACCCCAGCAAATGCTGAATTTCCATCGAACGTTCCGGCGAAAGCGAAAATTTGCGTCCGTCGATATGGCTTTTGAAGGTTACACCTTCTTCGGTGATTTTGCGCAAACCTGCCAGCGACATCACCTGATACCCGCCACTATCGGTCAGGATCGGTTTGTCCCAATTCATGAATTTGTGCAAACCGCCAAGGCGGGCAATGCGTTCGGCACCGGGGCGCAACATTAGATGATAGGTATTACCCAGCAAAATCTGTGCGCCAGTGGCCGCGACGCTTTCAGGCATCATGCCCTTGACGGTGGCAGCCGTCCCCACCGGCATAAAAGCCGGGGTTTCAATAACGCCATGCGCGGTGTGAATGCGCCCGCGCCGTGCCTTGCCATCCTGTGCCAGCAATTCGTATCGAAATTCGGTCATGACTTTTTCAGTGCTTCAACTTTGTTGGCGCATTCCAGAAGCGAACAGTCGCCATAGGAATAGAAACGGTATTTCTGCGCAATTGCATGGTCATAGGCCGCCTTCATGCGCTCAAACCCGGCAAAGGCCGATACCAGCATGAACAGGGTCGAACGCGGCAGATGAAAATTCGTCAGCAGCAGGTCAACACCGCGGAATTTGTAACCCGGCGTAATAAAGATACTGGTTTCGTTTTCAAACGGTTGAACAATACCATCTTCATTGGCCGCACTTTCCAGCAGGCGCAGCGACGTTGTGCCCACAGCCACAACACGCCCTCCTTTGGCCCGTGTTTCATTGACCAGTGCGGCAATTTCCGGCGAAATGCTGCCCCATTCGGCATGCATTTTATGATCATCCGTATCGTCAACCTTGACCGGCAAAAATGTGCCCGCCCCCACATGCAGTGTAATGGTCCGGCGGAGAACACCGCGCGCATCCAGATTTGCCAGCAATTCGGGGGTGAAATGCAAACCTGCGGTCGGCGCGGCAACGGCACCGTCATGCTGGGCAAAGATCGTCTGGTAATCGTGACGGTCCTTGTCATCGCCCCCGGCCTCACGGCGGATATAGGGCGGCAGGGGCATAACGCCGTATTTTTCCAGCGCGGCAATCAGGTCAGCACCGGCAACATTGAAGCGCAACAGCACTTCGCCGCCGTCTTTTTTGTCCATGACTTCGGCTCCGAAGCTGTCATTGACCTTGAATATCTCACCCACGCGCAGCTTTTTCGCCGGTTTGGCAAAGGCGCGCCATTGTGCCAGGCCTTCCTGTTTGTGCAGGGTGACTTCGATTTTGGCATCGCCGCGTTTGCCAAACAGGCGCGCGGGGATCACGCGGGTATCATTTGAAATCAGCAAATCGCCGGTGCGCAAAATATCGGGCAGTTCGCGCACGATACGGTCATTCATCTGACCGGCGCTAAGGTCCAGCATACGGGCGGAATCACGAGGGTCAGCCGGATGTTCGGCAATGCATTCACGGGGCAGTTCAAAATCGAACAGATCGACTTTCATTGTTTTTCCATCTTGGCAGTGTCAGGACACCACAATCAACAGGCGGGATCAGGCGTTGGCGGACTGGGCAGCCATGCCGCCATTGCGGCCCACCGGACGAATGACCGACATCAGCATGCGGAAAGGTGCAAGGCAGGTCATCGCCATAATCATCTTGGCCGAAAAATCACCCAGCGCCCATGTATGCCACGGCAGGCCGGTCCCGGCAAATGCGATCGAGAAAAACAGGGCGGTATCGAGCATCGAGCCCACGGTGGAGGAAACCAGCGGCGCCTTCCACCAGCTTGCCTGACGCAGGCGGTCAAACACGGTAACATCCATCAATTGCGCCACCAGAAATGCCGTGCCCGATGCCAGGGCAATGCGGGTATCGGCAAAAACCAGTGACAGCACAACCGCAATGGCAAAGCCCGACAAAACCACCATGCGTGCCGCCTTTGCGCCACGGGCACGGTTGGTAAGGTCCGTCACCAGAAAGGCGACAGGATAGGTAAAGGCGCCAAAGGTCAGCCAATCGGCCAGAACGCCGGGCAACGGATATTCGACCAGGATGTTCGAGGCGACAACCGTTGCGGCCATTGCCAGAATGCCTGCAATGATGGCTTTCATGTTTTTTGAACCTTTTGGTAAAACCCGCGCATAACAAATCTCGCGGTGCCGAAATTCGGAACGACGATGCGCAAAATGGGTCGCAAAAATAGTGCGCGCTGTTTACGCCCCGCACCCTGGCGGGTCAAGCGAAAAAACAATGGCCGGGGCATTCAAAGAATGCCCCGGCCATTGCCGCAGATCGCGCGTTTGCTCCGGGGATTATGGAGAAACGCTGCGAAAGGTAACGCTGATCACATCATCATGCCGCGAATGGTAAAGTACAGAAGTGCGCCCAGAAACGCCCCGGCAGGAACCGTCACCACCCAGGCGGTTGCAATCGTCAGGGCATAACGGCGACGCACCAAAAGGCGTTTGCGCAATTTGCGTTCTGCCCGCTCGGCCAGGCCGGGGTCAAGCTGGCGCAGGGCTTCGATATCCTGGCTTTGCGCATCCATGCCTTCAGTGCCCCCAATCAGCATGGGCGGCGGCGGTGCATCGTTAAGGCGGCGACGGTGGCTTAGGCTTTCACGCAGGAAGCCAACTCCAAAAACCGCGCCCACCGCAATGTGTGTGGAACTGACCGGAAGACCCAGTGCAGAGGCAACAATCACCGTAAGTGCTGCCGACAGCGCCACGGTATAGGCACGGATCGGGTCAAGCTTGGTGATTTTGCTGCCCACGGTTTTGATCAGCTTGGGACCAAACAGCAGCAAACCAGCCGAAATACCCAGCGCACCAATGATCATGACCCACATGGGAATGGGGGCGGAGGTAACAATTTCGCCCTTGTCCACGCCCGACACAATCGCGGCAAGCGGGCCAATGGCATTGGCCACATCATTGGAACCATGGGCAAAGGACAGAAGGGCTGCCGATACCACCAGCGGAATACGAAACAGCGAGGCAATTTCCTTGCGACGCCCGGTCATATCCATCGAGGCGCGATAAACCGCCTTGCGAACCGGCCACAGGGTAAGGGCAAAGGCGGCAATGCCGATCATGATGATGGTTACGGTATCGGCCTTCCAGACCTTTTTGATCCCCTTCATCATCAAATAAACCGTGAAGGCCGCGACCATGAAACTGACCAATAATGGCACCCATTTGCGCGCCGCGGCAACGCGGTCCTCGACAAACAGCACCTTGAATTTGATAAAGGCAAGGAAGCCTGCGGCAATAAGCCCGCCCAGAATTGGCGAAATCACCCAGCTTGCGGCAATGGCGCCCATATTGGACCAATGCACGGCATGGGTGCCAACAGCGGCCATCCCCGCCCCCATCACACCGCCCACAATGGAATGCGTGGTGGAAACCGGTGCGCCAAGATAGGTGGCAAGATTTAGCCACAGGGCGGCAGCCAGCAAAGCCGCCGTCATCACCCAGATAAAGGTTTGGGCATCGGGCATTTGCGACGGGTCGATAATACCGTTTTTAATGGTACTGACCACATCGCCCCCGGCCAGGATGGCCCCGGCAGCCTCGAAAATGGCGGCAACAAAAAGGGCGCCAACCATTGTCAGCGCCTTGGAGCCGACAGCCGGCCCGACATTGTTCGCCACGTCATTGGCGCCAATATTAAGGGCCATATAGCCCCCGATAACGGCAGCCGAAATCAGAAAGCCACTTCGCGGGAGCCCCCCCATGTGGAAAGCTACAAATGCGCTGCACGCCAGCAGGAAAACAAGCGACAGACCAAGTTTCGCACTTAGCGACGCCGTAGCACCTACACCGGCGTCCATCCGCCGCTGCCATTTCAGGTCCTTATCGAGCGCCGTTTTTTTCGCGACCATATCAACCATAACCTTTGCAGGGGAATCGACGGGCGGATCATGTCGAAGCAATCATGATTTGTTAAGGTTTTTTTGCAGATTTGTGTCAATCAGCTGTATTCCATGCCCTTTCAAACAAAAACGGCCCCGGAAAACCGGGACCGTTTGCAAGATCATCAAGACTGTGAACCCAGGATTTAACCGGATTTAGCGACCGAACTGGTTTAACAGCCCTTTAAGCACACCCTTTGCCGCATCCTTGGCCTTGTCGCCATCGGACTGGGGCTCGCTGCTGTCAGACGATTTACCGCCCAATGCTTTGCCCAGCAGGTTTTCCAGGGTCTTCACCGCGACCTTGTCCATACGGCCGCTAATGGCGGGATCATCGATTTTGCCTTTGGCGTAAACGCTAAAGGGTGGCAGATCGTTGATTTTTTCGGAAAAATCAAAATCGGCCTGGGTATCCATAATCCAGTTGGGAAGGTCGAGGGTCGCATCGGCATCAGCCGTACCCACGCGCGATGTGGCATCAACACGGGTGGTTTTTGCAACACCATTGGTAATCTGCAAATCGGCATCAAGGGTGCGCAGCAGGTCGTTATTGCCAACACCTTCAACCACCATCGCCGCTGGCCCCTGACGCAGCAGCGCCTGCAGGTCCAGTTTGGGGTCGGCGGAACGTTTATCAGCGTTGCTAAAGCGGATGTCTTTGAGGTTGAAGTTTGCCGTACCATTCAATGCCTTTACCAGCGCACGCGAGCTTTTGCCCGTGGCGGTAACGGTAAATTTAGTCCCGGCGATCCCGGTTACGTCATCATTGGCAACCCGGATCGGGAAGACCTTGGCAACATTGGCGTTATCAAGGTTACCGGTCAGGTCCAGCTTGGGAACATCCTTGCTGGCATCAAAGGTGCCCGAAACTTTAAGCGGGCCATCGCCAAGCTTGCCGGTCAAATGATCAATGGTAATAAGGCCCTTGTTCATTTTCACAGACAGGTCCGGGTTCACCAGCGAGAAATGGTCGTAATCAAGCTGGTCCATGACAATGGAAATGGTGCCATCGATCAGGCGCAGGGCCGAAACATCGATAACATTATCATCCCAGGGCGTGCCATCACGGGCATCAACACGGGTCAGCATGTCATTGTCAAAGGATGGCAGTGCCGCCCGGCGCATACCGGTGCGCGGCGTTTCAAGGGCGGCACGCTTGGCCGCAGGCAGGAACGGATCCACCCGGAGCTTGCCACCTTTAAGGTTAACATCAAGATTTGTCCGCTCGCCCGAGGCATCCATTTTAACAGCGCCTGCGGTTTCAAACGTACCTACCGCCAGTTTGGCAATGGTAATGGCAACGTTTTTGGCATTACCATCCACCTTGCCCTGCAGGGCAAAACGGCCAAGATCACCCGATGGCTCATAGGTCGGTGCGATCAGCGGCAGGGCACGGTTAAGACTACCGGCCTGGGCATTGATATCGCCCGTTAAGCCCGGCGCATCGCCCAGCAAGCCAGAAACCTTGCCTTTCAGGGAAACCTGCAGGGTGGAATTCGACAGGCTGGCATCAATATCCGGGCCGCTCATGGCGCCATTAAGGGCAACATCGGCCTTCATCGATTTATAATTGGTTGCCGGGGCTGGCAGGGTAATCCCCGTCAACTTCACCAGCGGTTCCAGGTTTTTCGCCGTGACACCCAGTTTCAGGTTTTTGAATTCGGGAACGTCCTTTTGGCCCAGAAACGCACCACTGCCCTGAACCGACATGCCCGCAGCATCGGCCACGGCAAGGTTTTTAAGGGTAATGTCACCGCCACGCAGGCTGCCTTCAACCGAAATACCGCGAATGGCCACACCCGATGAAATGACTTCATCAGCGCCAATGCGGTAATTCGCCGCAAGGCCATTTAACGGTGCCAACGCATCGTGAATGGTTTTAACCAGGTCTTTTTTGGCACCGTCTTTGGCAGCTGTGTCGGCTTTTGTTGCATCGGCCTTGGCCGCGTCACCACCTTTGGCGGCATCGCCACTGCTGGCAGCGGGTGCGGGCGATACATATTGATCAAGATTGATTTTATCGAGCTTCAAACCAATGCCAAGGGCAGGCAGGCCTTCGCTATCAAGGTTGGCAACAATGGCACCGCGAATGGCGGTATCATCCAGGCGCATGTCGACATTGTTGATATTGATCTGGTCAGCGCTACCTTTAAGCCCGCCCGTCAGCGAGAAACGGCGCAAACGGTCCGCGCGGACACCTTCAACATCCACACCCAGCCAGCGCATGACAGCACGGATATTTTCCGATGCAATTTCATAACGCAGATCGGCACTTGCCTGCGGCTTGGCCCCGGAAATGGAACCAAAAACCTGCAAATCCGTACCGCCGGGAAGGCCCGCAGAAACTTCGTTTAATGTGATTTTGCTATTCGCAATGCCTGCATTGATCCGTGCATTATGAACCGGCGTCTGATTATAGATCAGCGATTCAACTTCCAGATCAATTGATCCGGTCAGATCAGCGGGGATCAGTGGTGCATTGGCCGAGGCCGACGCATTTTTACGCCCTTGCGAGGGAATGGACTGTCCGCCTGATTTACCCTGTGCGTCCGCCGCCGGGGCATCCGCCGGTTTTGCTGCCGGTGCAGCACCGTCCTTATGCCCGCCCGATGCATTGGCCAGCGCCATGATGGCATCAAGGTCAAGCTGGTTGAAACGAAGGGCCAGATCGGCCTTCATTTTGGGTTCGGTATTGACCGAAAGCGCACCTGAACCACGGGTATCACCAAAACGAACGGCAAGGTCATTAACCGTTACCGCCTTGGCATTGGCAGCAAGTTTACCGGAAAGGTCAAATTCCTTGGCGGCAACATCGGGAATTTCGGCGTCATCGCCCGCAATACGCAGGGCCGCCTTGCGCAGATCCTCGAATTTGCCATTGATTTCGCCGTTGAAATCGGGCGCATCACCTGAAAGATCCACCTGCCCGCCAACATCAATGCCGCCATCGACCTCGTCAATACCAAGGCGAACCGAAACCGGGAAAGCGCGCGTCTGGCTGATTTCACCAACATTCAGCTTAAAAGTCAGCGGGATGCCGCGATAAAAAACATACCCTTCGCCGGTGGCCGGGCCATTCAGGCTGTCGGCTTCCACACTCAGGGTCAGGCCTTCAATGCGTTCTTCGGTACCGGGCGCACGGTAAATGATGGTGGCATTTTCGATCGACAGGCTATCCACCCGGACCGAGCTTGCAAGCGAGCTTTCGCCACCGTTATCCGCCGGGGCAGCCGCCTTGCCATCTGTGGCGGGGGCCGTTTGTGCCGGCTGGTCTTCGGGGTTGTTGATGGTGCCGGCATCGGGGCCGTGGCTTTTGGCATCGTTGGGATCAAACACCAGGTTATTGGTGCCATCCTCGAAACTTTCAATGGAAACAACCGGGTCGATCAGGCGGACCTGTGTGACCTGGATTTTGCCAGTCAGAAGCGGCATCAGGGCAACAGAAACCTGGACTTCCTTGACTGTGACCATATTTTCATCGGTTGCGTCTTCGACGTTGCCCAAAACGGCATCTTCAACCGACAGGGCCGGGAAAGGCAGCAATGAAAGGGACAGATCACCACGCAGTTCAAGATTGCGGCCGGTGGCTTCGCTTACGGCTGTTGTGACATCGGACTTGTAACTGTTCCAGTCAATCAGCGAGGGAATAACCAGCAGGGCAGCGATAATCACCACCACCAAAGCGCCAATTACAGCGAGTATCTTTTTCAAAGTTTCGGCTCCGCTTTCTTTTTGCGCGCAATCTGTTGGGACGGCCCAATCAGAAATTTTCCATAGAAACCATTATCATACAGGCCCTGATTTGCATTGCAGCAGAAAATGGCAATCTTTTGGTTGTAGGGCATCACTTTGCCCAATGCCCGCCGGACTGTGACGTGGGGCACACAAGCCCATATCAATCAAAACGTTCATTGCCCTTTTAAACGATCATCCCTGTTACGTGTTCCGCCTATCATTGGTTTATAATGATGCACTGGAAAAACCATCAATAGGTGCTAATATACCTGTTGAATAAAAAACAAAATACCCACCCGGGCCACCACCCGCATGGTCCGGCAGGACAATCAGGGTTGTATCTGCTGTCGCGTGAACCGCTTCGGCGCAGGGAGGATATATAATGACTGATACCACAGCTCCGAATGTAACGCCCCCGACCGACACCATCGGCGATGAAACCAGCCAGGCCCTGCATGGACAGCGTGGCATTTTCATTCGTGAAGTTACCAGTGACCAGTCCGGCAAATGGCTTGAGGCTGGCTGGCGCGATTTCAAACGCACACCTGCCATCGGCCTGACCTATGGGGCGTTTTGTGTATTGGCGGGCTATGTCATTTTGCTTAGCCTTTTTCAATCCGGTCAGCCGTATTTGACGCTGCCCCTTGGTGCGGGCTTTATGCTGATTGCACCGCTGATTGCCGTGGGCCTTTATGAAACCAGCCGCCGCCTTGAAATGGGCGAAAATGTTACGCTTTGGCACAGCCTGAACGGCTTTCGCCGCAATCCCGGCCAGCTAGGCGCGATTGGCGTGATTTTGATGCTGTTTTTCCTGTTATGGTCCCGGGTGGCGATGCTGTTATTCGCGCTGTTTTACAATGGCGATGTGCCCCCGCTTGATACCCTTATCTGGCAGACGTTTTTTTCACGGGATGCCATGGCATTTCTCATTACCGGGTCCATCATTGGCGGCGGATTTGCAATTGTCGTTTTCGCCATTTCGCTGATTTCCATTCCGCTGCTTGTTGATCGCGATATTGATGTCATCACGGCATTATCGCTTAGCGTAATGGCCTTTCGCCGTAACTGGCGGGTACTTACGGGCTGGGGGGCGGCCATTGCCGTGCTGGCGGCCTGCGGCATGTTTGTTCTGCTGCTGGGGCTGGCGGTTGTAATGCCGCTTTTGGGGCATGCAAGCTGGCATGCCTATCGCGGGCTGATCGACACATCCCAAGCCGATGCCCCGCGCCTGCGCCGCGCCGTTCCGTAATAAAAATCGAATAGCAAAAACCAAAACAGGCCGGGGCATTCACTGTCCCGGCCTGTTTGGTGCTGCTCAACGCGGCACGGCGCTGGTGCTAGGCTACCTGCCTGAACCCACGGCCTTTTATCCGACAAACGAATGCCCAAAACAGAGGGTTACAGGCAGGCAGCGATATGGTGCCTGTTGCGATCAGAACCGCATCGCCGGATATGGCGCGTCAGACCTGCGCCATACCGCCATCAATGCACAGCTCGGCCCCAACGACAAAGGTGGCTTCGTCACTGGCAAGGTACAGGGCCGCACTGGCGACTTCTTCCGGGCGGCCAAGGCGGCCAGCGGGGATCTGGGCGGTCAGGCTTTGGCGCATTTCATCGGAAACGGCATCAAACATGGCCGTATCAATGGGGCCCGGGCTGACGACATTGACGCGAATGCCTTTGGGGGCCAGTTCAGCCGCCCAACTGCGCGCAAAGGACCGGATCGCGGCCTTGCTGGCCCCATAGGTGCCATAACCCTTGATGCCGACCATCCCGGCGATGGAACCAATCAGCACAATTGATCCCCCCTGCGACATTAACGGCACCGCCGCCTGCGCGGCAAACACCGGTGCACGCACATTCAGGCCAAAGATGCTGTCAAAATGATCGGTATCAAGGCTTTCAAGCGCGCCATAGCCCGACATACCGGCATTGATGACAAGGATATCAAGGCGACCATGATCCTTTGCAACCATGCCCATCACGCCAGCAAAGGCTGCCGGGTCCGAGGCATCGGCCAGGATCGCGTGGCAGTTATCGCCAATAGCCCGGCAGGCATCATCCAGGCTTTGCTGTTTACGGCCGGTGATGATGACAGTGGCATCCTCGGCGGCAAAGCGTGTGGCAATTGCCAGGCCAATGCCGCTGGCTCCCCCAATGATCAGGGCGGTTTTTTGCGTCAGTCGTTTCATCGGAATAATCCTTATGCTGTGAATTTGACGCAAAGATATAATTTGTATATTTACGGTCAATAATGCACTTAATATAGCGTAGATATACAGGATGATATCGCCATGCCCGCCAATAGCGATGAAGCGCTGGTCAATGTTTATCAAACCCGACCGATTTTGGATCAGATCGCCAATAAATGGTCGATCCTGATTTTAACCGTGCTGTGCTATCGCCCGGCCCGTTTTAATGAATTGATGCGCCGCCTTGATGGCATCACACATAAAGCCCTGGCCGATGCGTTAAAAAGGCTGGAACGTAACGGCCTGGTAAACCGGCGTATTTTGGCAACCACCCCCATCGGGGTAGAATATTCCATTACGCCACTGGGCAATTCCCTGAAGGGGCCGTTTGAAGCCCTGTATGACTGGGCCACCACACATGGCCCCGCCCTGAGCGAAGCACAACGCCAATATGACGACGCCATCGAAGCCGTCAAAGAATAGGCAGGTCTGCGACGCACCAATTGCTTGTCACCTAGCCATCGGATAGTACTTGCAGGCAGGCATCGTGATGCAACCTGAACGGCCACAAGGTGCGGTCAGGACACATAAATTTGGGGAAAACCATGCGCGGGCAACGTTTTGCGGCCTTTCTGTTTGATATGGACGGCACCATTGTTAACAGCATCGAAATTGCCGAAAACGCCTGGGGTGACTGGGCACGCCGCCATGGCCTGAATGTTGCCGAGGTCACACATGCCATGCACGGCGTGCGGGCCGCAGAAACCATTGCCCGCTTTGCCCCGCCTGGCACCGATATTGACCAGGAGGTTGACCTTCTGACCGAGGCGGAATTTCAGGCGATTGATAAAATTCGCCAGATTGGCGATGCAGCGCGATTTTTATCATCCCTGCCCCGCGACCGCTGGGCCATTGTCACATCCGCCCCGCACCGCCTTGCCAGCCAGCGCATCACGGCCGCAGGCCTGCCCATGCCCGATATTCTGATCACTGCCGAAGACGTAACAGCAGGCAAACCGGCACCGGACTGCTTTTTAGCTGCGGCCAAACGTCTGGGTTTTGATGCCAGCGATTGCCTGGTGTGGGAAGATGCCCCGGCAGGCATTGCCGCCGGAAAAGCCGCAGGCGCAAAGGTGATGATTGTAACCGAAACCCACAAAGCACCAGCCGATGTGCCGGGCCAAAGCATTATCAATTACAGTAACCTTGCCTGCGACCAGGATGCAGATGGCAGCCTGATTTTACGCGACATGACCGTTTCGGGATAATCGCCACCACCATCACGAACCAGTCCCCACACGCCCACGCCCCACATGCAGGAACGCCCCATGTCCGAAGCCCCATCATCACATCACGCGCAAAATGCCCCGGCAGCCGCCCCCGGCCTGACCTTTTTGGGGCTGCCGGCACAATTGGCAAATAGCACAAAACCAAAGGCCGTTATTTTTGGTGCCGGGCATGGCAGCACCTATCCTGGCAAGGACAGCAGCGGTTATGCCAGCGCCGCCGATGCCATTCGTGTAGCCAGCCAGGAAGATGCAGCGCTGATCACGCATTGGGATTTTGATTTGGGCGGGCCGTTATTTAACGGCGGCGATGTTAGCTGCACCGATATTGGCAACCTTGCCACGGCAATGGGAAATAATGCGCAGAACCGGGATTTGGTAACCACCACCACCCGGAATATTCTGGCGCAATCGGCCGTTCCCATATTACTGGGCGGTGATGATTCCCTGCCGATCCCGTTTTTTGAAGGTTTTGCCAGCCACGGGCCGATCTGGATTGTACAGATTGATGCCCATATTGACTGGCGTGATGAATTGCACGGCGAAAAATATGGCTATTCCAGCCCCATGCGCCGTGCCAGCGAAATGCCCCACATTGCCGGCATGGTGCAAATTGGCCTGCGCAGTGTGGGCAGCGCCCGCCACGAAGAAATTTCTGCGGCACAAAATTTTGGCAGCCGGTTTGTTACCGCGCGCGATATTCACCACCACGGGATCGAGCCCGCACTTGCCCATATCCCCGAAGGTGCCAATGTCATTATTACGCTGGATTGTGACGGGCTGGACCCGGCCATCATGCCCGGCGTTGCTGCCCGCACACCGGGGGGATTAACCTATATGCAGGTGATCGACCTGATCGCAAGCATTGGCAAACGCGCCCGCATTGCCGGTTTTGACCTGGTGGAGTTTTATCCCCCCAACGATATCGATGGCATGTCGGCCCTGGTGGCATCGCGCCTGCTGGTCAATGCAATTGGCGCAATTGTGCGGCAGGATTAACAAGCTGCCCAAACCGGTTTACGGCATTGCAGGATTTCATCCGCAATGCCGTAAACATTTGATTGATAATTAGTCGGCTTTGGCAGATGCAAGTGCGGCCTTTTTCCCGCCGGGACGCACCAGAAATGTGCCCAGCACCACGCAGCCCAGTGTGACCAGCAATTCGGGGCGCAAAGTTTCACCAAACAGGGCAACCCCGCCCACCAGTGTCGTCAGCGCCATCAGATAGCCAATCTGGCTTAGATAAACCGGGCCAGCAACACGTTGCAGTTCAAAGTGGCACATATACATCAGGGCGGCGACCACCACCTGCAGGGCAATAATCGCCACCAGATAGGTGTGGTTAAAATCAGGCACCAGCAATTGGTCACGCCCCAGTTCAAAGAACAGGCAGTAAACCGCACTTGCCAGCAACATGCCCGCCGCCAGCGGTACCGGGCGTGCGCCCACCGGCCAATCTGCCGTGCGATAGACATTGCCAATGGCCAGACTGACCGGAATAACCGCCGCGGCCAGCAAATACCCCAGAATGGTGCTATCCGGTGCAGTTAATTGCGGCACATACAAAAACAGCACGCCAACAAACCCCGCCATCAAACCCAGCATCCGCGCCAGGCGGGCACGTTCCAGCCCAATGCACATCGACAGCAGATAGGTGATCAAGGGCGGCATCGCTGTAAAGATACCCGCAAGCGCGGCACCAAGATGGGGCACCATGAAATAGCCAACCCCCATCGGCAAAGCGAGACTCACCAGCCCCGCAATGAAGTAATAGCGCAAATATCGTGGCGCGAAGGACGGTACATCACCACGCAGTGCCGATATCACCAGCAAAACAAGCCCCGCACCCAGACATTGCCAGAACAGATAGGAAAGCGGTGTCATCCCCGCGCCCACCGCCAGCTTTGCCAGCAAAATGGATGTTCCGCCCAATATGCCGGCACCCAGCAGCAATAATAATGCTTTCATCTTCGCAACTTTCCAGCTTGTCAGAAGGCCGGTTCGCCCTGTGCCATGGCCCGGCACCTCGTACGGGGATTTGGCACATATGTCGCAGGCATTTTTTTCGTGTAAAACCGCCTGCATGCGGGAACCATTGCCTGTGTTGATCCTTTTCATAACGGGCAGACTAGCACAGCGGTTTTTGCGGATCGTGCCGTGTTTTCGCCCCAATTTATTTCCATTATGGAAATAATAACGGGGACTTTAGGGACCAGATGGACAGATTACGCGGACTGGAATGTTTTCGCAAAATTGCCGAGAGGGGCAGCTTTGCCGCCGCAGCGCGCGACCTTAACATGTCGCCCGGCGCAATCACCAAACAGATCAACGCCCTTGAAGACATGCTGGGCGTGCAGCTTATTTCGCGCACCACCCGGCGGCTGAGCCTGACCGAGGCGGGTGAAACGTATCTGGGGCGGGTCAGCCTTATTCTTGATGATATGGATGATGCCAATGAAACCGTGCGCGACCTGGGCCAGGGCCCACGCGGCTGCGTGCGTATTGCAGCACCAACATCCTTTGGGGTGCTTAAACTTGCCCCGGTGATTGGCAAACTGCTAAATGCCCACCCCGATCTTTCAATTGATCTGGTCCTTGATGACAAATTCACCGACATCATTGATGAAGGCTTTGATATAGCGCTTCGGGTTAGTGAAACGCTGGCGGATTCATCGCTGATGTCACGGCGGATCTGCAGTTATTCCCGTGTTCTGGTCGCAAGCCCGGATTACCTTGCCAGCCACCCGCCCATCACCTGCCCGCATGACCTGCTTGATCATGACTGCATCCTGTTTAGCAGCGCGCAACGCACCGGCCTTTGGCATTTTACCAGCCCCGATGATGGTGCAGAAATGGCAATCGAGGTTTCCGGGCGTTACCGGGTTAACAGCAGCCTTGCCATGCGTGATGTTTTAACCGCTGGCAGCGGCATTACCTTGACACCATGGCTGGTTGTGGAAGACCTTGTTGCCCGGGGGGAACTGGTTTGTCTGCTGACTGAATATCTGCCGCGCAGCCTTAATCTTTATGCATTAAGTGCACCGCACCGGCACAAGCTTCGTAAAATTCGCACTGTTACCGATTTTCTGGCTAAAGAGCTTCGTTTGGAAAACCGCGATCATGCCCCAACAGAATAACATCCGTGCCCGCCTGCCGCTGGCGGCATTTTTTTGTGCCTCAACCCTTTTGGCCGGCCTTGTCGCCCTGCCCGCAAGTGCGCAGGAAAACACCGCCAAAGGCCCGCAATCCCAACGCACCCCCGATGAAAAATGGGGTGTTTCGCTGTCTGTGGAAAATGACCTGTTTGTCGAAAACAACCAGGACCGGCATTTTACCAATGGTGTACGCTTGGCCTTTATCTCGCCCGAGGATAGCGCCCCGGCCGATTTTCTGAATGTCGCCAAGGAAGTTCCGTTTTTTGCTTCCAACGGGCGCATTCGCACCAGTTATGCGCTGGGGCAAAGCATGTTCACGCCAAGCGACATCGAAATTGCCGATAACCAGCCCAATGACCGCCCGTGGGCCGGGTATCTTTATGGCAGTGTCGGCCTGCTTTCCGATACCGGCCTGGGTTATGAAGGCCACGAAGATTACGCCCGTATCGACACCCTGGAACTGACCCTGGGTGTGGTTGGCCCCGCATCCCTTGCCGAACAAAGCCAGAAATTCGTCCATAAGCTGATCGACAGCCCCGAACCCAAGGGCTGGGATAACCAGATCAAGAATGAACCGGTGATCGGCATCAGCTATGAACGCAAATATCGCGGCTGGGCCAAGCAGGAATTGCTGGGCGTTGAGGCAGATTTGACACCAAGTGCGGGCTTCACCCTGGGCAATGGTTTTACCAATGCCGAAGTGGGTGCCATGGCCCGCATTGGCGTGGACCTGCCTGCCGATTACGGCCCCCCGCGCATTCGCCCCAGCCTGCCGGGATCGGACTTTTTTAAACCCGACACCGAAGGCTTCCCGCTCAGCGGGTATCTGTTTGCCGGGGTGGTGGGGCGTGCGGTTGCCCGCGATATCACGCTGGATGGCAATACCTTTGCCGACAGCAATTCGGTCGATAAAAAGCCGTTGGTGGGCGATTTGCAGGTGGGTTTTGCCGTTATTGTCGGCGAGGCACGCATTACCTACACCCATGTCTACCGCACCAAGGAATTTTATGGCCAGAACGGCACGGACCAGTTTGGTGCCATCTCGCTTTCGATGCGGTTTTAACAAATACCAGCAGAAAACCGCTTGACCTGGAGCGCGCTCTAACCCCTAGCCTTCTTTGCGTTCCGACGAGAAGGCAAAGGAAACAGCCAAAAATGAAGATTGGTGATCTGGCAAAACGCAGTGGCCTGTCTGCCCATACGCTTCGTTATTACGAGCGTATCGGGCTGCTGCCCTATGCCGATCGCGATGCATCAGGCCAGCGCGATTATGATGAAACCATCCTGATCTGGATCGAATTTCTAGGCCGGTTAAAAGAAACCGGCATGCCGATCCGCGATATGCTGGCCTATGCAAGTTTGCGCAATGGTGGCCCCGCCACCGAACAGGCCCGCCACGATATTCTGCTGGCCCATCGCCGCCAGGTGCAGGCAACCATCACCAGTCTTCAGGCAAACCTTCTCGTCCTTGATCAAAAAATCGCGGGTTACGCCGCGACAATGCCAAGGACGCATGATGATGACACCACACAAAACACACCAGCAACCAACACCAAACACATCCCTCAGCCCGGCCAACAGCGCAACGCCTGCTCCAACTCCGGCGCAAGCGCCACAGACTTCTCAGGCACAAATTCAGACGGCCGAGGCATTAGCGACCACCGAAACCCGATACCAGCGCGGCCAGCGCGCACTCGCGGAAATTGACGGTGAAGCTGGCCAGAAGGTAATTGATGCCCTTGCCGATATCGCCCCGGATTTTGCCCGGTATGTTATCGAATTTCCCTTTGGCGATATTTATACCCGCCCCGGCCTGTCCTTGCGCGAACGTGAAATTGCCACCATCGCCGCACTTTGCGCATTGGGCAATGCAACGCCGCAGCTCAAGGTGCATATCCATGCCAGCCTTAATGTCGGCCTGACGCGCGCGGAAATCACCGAAACCCTGATGCAAATAGCGGTCTATGCCGGCTTCCCCGCCGCACTGAACGGCCTGTTTGCCGCAAAGGAAGTTTTTGCCAGCCACAACGAAACAAAGGCACAATCCAAGGCGTAATAAATCCCCTTTGCCCGAACAAACAAAAAGCCCCGCTGAAAATAATCCAGCGGGGCCGTTCTTTAGACTGCGATCTTACGATATCAGACTGCCTGCACCTTATGATTTAGGTGTCGTCGGGCTGGCCTCGTTATCCTGTGCGGCACTTGTCGCCACTGGTTCAACATCATCAAACCCGTCATTGGTGGTATCAACCGAGTCTGCGGTTGTTGTATTTGCCGCCGTTTGAACGTCCTGGGAATTCACCCCCTGAACCGTAGAAACCTGGGTTGTAATGTTTGCCGCCTGCGACGGTGCTGCCGCAACTGCCGCTGTAGTGATCGCGGCTGCCTGCTGGGGGGCTGCCGTTGCCGCAGCCTTTGCCACCACCGCCGCCCGAGACGGATCAAACCGGACCGCAGCAGTTGTAATGTCAGCCGCACGGTCTGGTGCCGCCGTCACGGCAGCCTGTGTAATCTCTGCCACAAATTCAGGCCTTACCGTTGCGGCTGCGATCGTGATTTCTCCTGCTTTGTCTGGGACACTTGCCACTGCAGAAGCGACAATAGTGACAACAACCAGACCATTTTCCTCTTTCACCTCAACACTGCCGCCTCCCGCAACGGCGACTGCTGTTGACGTAATCGTCGCAGCAGCATTCGGATTACGCTTGATTGCATATGAAGTGACAAGTCCCGCGATATTGGGCGAAAGGCCATCTTGAGTTTTTTGACGACCCTGCAGAACCTGCTGAACGACCTGTGCCAGAGAAACAGGGTCCGTTGACGCATCATCGATCGCTGTCTTTTCAGCATCACTAAGTGACGCGGCGTTATTATTTGAGGCAACAGCAACAGCCACACCAGCCGCCGCTGCCGCTGCGACACCGACCGCCAGCGCACCGGCTGTAATACCACCTGCAGCAGCACCGCCGGCCGCACCAGCACCGGCAGCAACGGCTCCAGCTCCAGCCCCAGCCCCAGCTCCACCACCACCTTGTGCAGCTGCGCCCGCTGCCGCGGCACCTGCAGCCTGTGCCCAAACGGATGAGGCATTTACCGCAACCAGACTACCGGAAAGCGCGGCAATCGCAGCAAGTTTGAATACCCGGTTCATAAGCCAAGCCCCCAATTGAACGACAAAAAATAAGCTTAAAAACAAATTTAAAATTCAAACAATATTACCTTTAATTGCAAGAAATATCAATCGCACAATTATAAAACTGCATTTGTTGTACCAATCATGGCTGCTGCATTCAGGGACGCCCAAAGTAGCGATACATATCCGCACCAGTTTTAATGCCAGCCTGTTGCGCGATAAAATCACCGCGCCAGCCAGGCTCAAAACGCGATACAAGAAGGGATAATTCATTGTCCCCTTGCAATCGGAACCAACAAAAAGCCCCGCTGAAAATGATCCAGCGGGGCTGTTCTTTAGACTGCGTTCATACGATAGCAGACTGCCTGCACCTTATGATTTAGGTGTCGTCGGGCTGGCCTCGTTATCCTGCGCGGCACTTGTCGCCACTGGTTCAACATCATCAAACCCATCATTGGTGGTATCAACCGAGTCTGGGGTTGTTGTATTTGCCGCCGTTTGAACGTCCTGGGAATTCACCCCCTGAACCGTAGAAACCTGGGTTGTAATGTTTGCCGCCTGCGACGGTGCTGCCGCAACTGCCGCTGTAGTGATCGCGGCTGCCTGCTGTGGTGCAGCCCTTGCCGCGGCTTGTGCAACGGCTGCGGCCTGGCTCGGGTTATTTTTAACAGCGGCTGCCGTAATATCGGCCGCCCGGTCCGGCGCGCCCTGGACTGCCGCATTGGTAATCGCAGCCAACAGCTCCGGCGCCAAACTGGCGGCTGCCGTCGTTACTGCGCCAGATTGATCGGGTGCTGTATTTGCGGCAACGGCCACAACCGTCACCACAATCTGACCGGTTTTTTCATCCACAACAACACTGTTCCCCTTGGTAACAGCGATGGCAGTAGTTACAATCGTGGCAGCGGCATTCTTATTGCGGCTGATGGCCAGTTTTGCCAGTTGAGCCGCTACCGAAGTCGTATATGAAGCACCGGCCCCCGTCTGCTGTTGCCGGGCTTGAATAATCTGCTGCACAACGGCTGCAAGCGATGCCGGATCCGTGTTGGCATTATTGACAAGCTGTATTTCTGCGGCACTAAGAACTACTGGCGCTGTAGAACTCGAGCTCGGACGCTGACTATTATCAACCGCAACAGCACCAACCGTCGCAGCCAAAGCGGCGGAAGCAACCGCCCCAAGCGTCCCGGCTGCGGCTGATGCCGCTACGCCCGCCCCTGCTGCACCGGCACCTGCAGCGCCTGCGCCAGCCGCAGCACCAAAAGCAGCTCCTGCTCCAGCTCCTGCTCCAGCTCCTGCTCCTGCTCCTGCTCCTGCTCCTGCTCCTGCTCCTGCTCCTGCTCCTGCTCCCGCAGCACTAGCTCCGGCTCCGGCTCCGGCTCCGGCTCCCGCAGCACCGGCTCCTGCACCAGCACCTGCACCACCAGTCTGAATGGCCGCCCCACCAGCACCAGAAGCCCCCGCATCCTGCGCCCAGACGGGTAACGTATTTACCGCAACCAGACTGCCAGAAACCGCTGCAATCGCAGCAAATCTCAATACCCGTTTCATTGATCGTGTCCCCATTTAAAAATAAAAATCGCGACAGCGCGAAAAACTCTTCCCTTATTAAATTTACCGTAAAAGGCTAAAACAGCAACCGAATAAAACCACCGGAAAACACCTCAAAAATTGGGTCCGCTTGTTGCATTTATTTATCAATAAAACATTTTCTCATATGCGTGACAAAATGGATGAATATGCATATGTCCCCATGAGCAAAAGACGGAACGGCAATGGTTTGCGTGTCTCAGCCGCGCAATGCCACAATGGGGAATTACAGCGTTCAAAAGCGCTACGGTGCTGGTATTGTCCCCACGCAGCAATCTTCTGACTTCGCCCATAAAAAACGCCACCAGATGGGATATCTGGCAGCGTTTTGCATCTTCAGTAAGATGTTTTATCAGGCACCGGGCACGAGCTTGCCCGGGTTCATCAGGCCTTTGGGGTCGATGGCATGTTTAATCGCCTGCATGATGGCGATGGTATCGGGGCCGTGTTCGGCCTCCATAAATGCCAGTTTGCCATAACCGATGCCATGTTCACCCGTACAGGTACCGCCCAGGCGGAGCGAGCGCATCACCATGCGTTCGTGCAAACGATGCGCTTCGGCGACTTCTTCAGGTTTTTCCGGGTCCAGCAGAATGAGGGTATGGAAGTTGCCATCACCCACATGTCCAACCATCGTACAGGTCAGGATCGAGGCATCGCAATCTTCGCGAGTTTCCATGATGGCTTCGGCCAGGCGAGAAATCGGCACGCATACATCAGTCGACATGCCGCGTTTGCCCGGTTCCAGCTGCAACGAGGCATAATAGGCCTTGTGCCGGGCGGCCCACAATTTGGTGCGGTCTTCAGCACGGGTTGCCCACTGGAAACCTTCGCCGCCAAATTCTTCGGCCACCGATTGCACAAATTCCGCCTGTTCCTTCACCCCGGCTTCGGTGCCGTGGAATTCAAAAAACAGGGTCGGTTTTTCTTCGTAACCGGTTTTGGAATAATTATTCACCGCACGAATTTGCAGGGCATCAAGCAGTTCGATGCGGGCAACGGGGATGCCTGCCTGAATGGTCATGATCGTGGTGTTTACCGCGGCCTCGACCGATGGGAAGGCACAAACGGCGGCGGACATGGCCTCGGGGATACCATAAAGCTTCAGGCCGATTTCGGTAATCACGCCAAGAGTACCTTCGGAGCCGACAAAAAGACGCGTCAGGTCATAGCCAGCTGATGATTTACGCGCACGATGGGCAGTTTTGATGACTTTGCCTTCGGGGGTTACGACGGTCAGCGACAGAACGTTATCGCGCATGGTGCCATAACGCACCGCATTGGTGCCCGAGGCACGGGTAGCCGTCATCCCACCGATGGAAGCATTTGCCCCCGGATCGATCGGGAAGAAAAGGCCGGTATCACGCAGATGTTCGTTAAGCTGTTCGCGCGTGACGCCGGCCTGAACCCGGCAATCAAGATCGTCATTGTTGATTTCAAGGATCTTGTCCATGCGCGACACATCAATACAAATGCCACCGCGCAAGGCCGCGACATGCCCCTCCAGCGACGAGCCAGTGCCAAAAGGCACGATGGGCACATTATGGGCTGCACACAGCTTGACCGTTTCGGCAACGTCTTCGGTCGAGGTTGCGAAAACCACGGCATCAGGCGGTGATGCATCGTGCCAGCCTTCATCCTTGCCATGCTGATCAAGAACGGCCTGTGCCGTTGAAACGCGATCCCCGAATTTTTCGCGCAGGGTTTCAATCAGGCTGGCCGGTACCACGACCCGTTCATAATGATGATCCGACATGACGTTCCTCGTATAGGTGACTTGGGGCAGGCTGATCTGCCCGGCATTTTGCCCACCCTACGACGTCACATTGCAAATTGGTATTACCTTTTCGCACCCCGGCGCAAAAAACCGCCCACGCGAACGCAGGCGGTTTATTTGCAACGCCCCAATTCAAATGACGGGCGAGGTTACGTGCGAACGGCCAGACGGTTTATTCCGCTGCATCGGTTTTGTAAAAACCCGGCACATTCAGGCGGGCATCGGCCTCGACATCGTCAAGGTCCTTATGATTGCGCATATACATGTTGGATGTATCGCGGGTCGGCTGGTGATCCCAACTGGTGATGCGTCCCTGGGTCAGGGCCTCGTAAACCAGTTTGCGGCGTTTCTGGCTGTCGATCACTTTTTTGCGGAAAGTATCCATATCCCAGTTCGCGGCAAGTTCGGCACGGAAGGCATCACGAATATCGCCATGTTTGGGATCATCGATCAGATCGTGAATTTCCTCGGGATCACTGGCAAGGTCAAACAGCATGTCCGGGTCGGTTTGCGAGGCGATATATTTATAGTCCCCACGGCGGATCATGATGATGGGAGAAAGCGCGCCTTCGCCACAATATTCGCCAATCACTTCATCATGCCCGCCCTTGCCGGTGATATGGGGCATCAGGCTGCGGCCATCAATTGGGCCAGCGGGGTCTGGCATGGTTTCATCACCAACGATATCGCGAAGGGTTGGCAGAATATCGATCAGCGATACCGACTGCGAAACGCGTTTTTGCCCCTGTGCGCCGGGAAAGGCAAAAAACAGCGGCACACGTGCTGATGGTTCATACCACGACATTTTATACCACATGCCGCGTTCGCCCAGCATATCGCCATGGTCGCCACTGAAAATAACCAGCGTATTATCGGCCATGCCGGTTTCGCGCAGGGTGCGCATCAATGACCCCACAAGGCAATCCACATAGCTGATCGAGGCATAATAGGCACGGCGCGCCTTAAGCACGTCTTCATCCGTTACCGGCTCCTGATCCAGGTTATAAACATGGCGCAGGCGGCGGGAATGGGGGTCAAGGTCTTCGGGTTTCAGGGTGACATGGGGCGGGTCAATGGCGACACCGTCATACATGTTCCAGAATTCCGGGCGCGCATTATAGGGATCGTGCGGGTGGGTAAAGGAAACCGTCAGGAAAAACGGGCGGTTATCGTGTTTCTGATCGCGCGCGACATCATAAAGGTAACGCCGCGCCTCAAACACGGTTTCATCATCAAAATCTAGCTGGTTGGAACGGTAAACCGGCCCGGCCTGTGTGACCGACCCCATATTGTGATACCAGCTTGGCCGGGTTTCAAAATTATCCCAATCGCAATACCAGCCATAATCGGCGGGGTAGATATCGGCCGTTAACCGGTCTTCATATCCATGAAGCTGATCAGCGCCACAAAAATGCATTTTACCTGCCAAAGCAGTGCGATAACCGGCATGGCGCACATAATGCGCCAGAGTTGGAATATCCGATGCGAGGTCAGAAGCATTGTCATAGGCCTCGATCCGGCCGGGGAGCTGGCCGGTCATCAGGCAAAAGCGCGATGGGGCGCAAAGCGGGCTGTTGGTATAGGCGGAATCAAATACCACGGCGTTTTCCGCCAGGGCATCAAGGTTGGGGGTCTTGACCACCTTATGCCCGTAAAGCGGCATGCAGCGCGCGGCGAGCTGATCGGCCATGACAAACAGAATATTCATCGGCTTTGACGACATGGTAGCGTATATCCCCCTGATTTTATGAATGATAACCATGGCAGCGCTTAAAGGCATCCAATCGGTGCAAATACCCTGCGCGCCTTGCATTATCATTGCTATTTAACATTTGAATGATTCTTGTGAAGACCGCTTGTATTCATCCCTGCCATCAATAATATTGATGGGATGAGATATGGAAACATCCCCTCGCCCCATGCCCTGATCGCGTTTGAAGCCGCAGCACGCTGCGGCAGCTTTACCCGTGCGGCACAGGAACTTGGTATTGGCCAGCCCGCCGTCAGCCATCAGGTGACACTGCTGGAAGACCAGTTAAACCAGCCCTTATTTCGGCGCTTACATCGTGGTGTGGCACTGACCGGTGCCGGGCAGGAATTATATGACAGTGTCAGCGCGGCCTTTGGCCAGATCGACCAGACGGTGGAAACCATCCGCACACGGCGCAGCACCCGCATCAGCGTGGGGACGGATTTTGCCTTTGCATCCTTTATCCTGATGCCGCATCTGGCGGATTTCACCGCCCGTTTCCCCGATATCGAGGTTAATGTTGTGACCAACCAGACCGGGCGGTTTGGCGCGGATGCCAATATCGATATCGAACTTTCATTCGGCCATTGCGGACCGCACGGGATATTGCTGCTGGCAGAACGGGTAACACCGGTTTGCAGCCCGGCCCTGCTGGCACGGTATGGGCAGGCCCGAACACCGGCCGATCTGTGCACAATGCCGCTTTTGCACCTGGATAGCGAAATTGAAAATCGCTGGTTCAATTGGGAAAGCTGGCTGCGCACTGCCGGGCATAATCCCGGCGGGCCGCTTAGCGGGCATCGGTTTAATACCTATTTGCTGGTGTTATCGGCAGCCCTTTCCGGGCAGGGTGTTGCCCTGGGCTGGACGGCCTTATTACAGCAGCATTTGCAAAGCGGCCAACTGGTGCAGGCCAGCACCATTACCCTGTCATCCGAACGTGGCTATGTCCTGACATCACGCGCCGCCCCGCGCCGGCAAAGCCAGGTCACCGCCTTTGCCAACTGGGCCCGCGAAATTATCGCCGATGACAATGTCACGACCTTTGGCACCAGCACCGAAGCCCCGGCCGCAGATAGCGCTGGCACTTTATAGCCCCCAGCAACACCATCCCAGCAAAGCAAAACCGCCCCGCTGCTGCATCATCAGCAGCAACCGGGCGGTTAATTGGCGATCGGGTTAACAGGCGCGACTATGCCCGCTTACCCGCCATAGGCAACTTCGATATCAAGAACCCAGGTAACGCCAAATCGGTCACGGACCATGCCATACAGCGGTGACCAGCCCGAAGGTGCCAGATCAGCAACCACCACGCCCCCATCACAAAGGCCATTCCAGTAACCTTTTAATTCGGCCTGGTCGGTAACACGGACGGAAACAAAAAAGGGAATAACGCCCTGATCATGGGGCAGACTTGCGGGGACATCATACGCCATGATGCGAAAGCCTTCGCTGCTGGCGACCTGGCCCCACAGGATCTGGTCTGCTTCGGCTTCGAGCTGCACGGCATGGGCATCGCGATAGGTGACCAGCGCGATATCCCCGCCGAACACCGATTGATAAAAGCCCAGCGCCTGTTTGGCCTGGCCGCGAAAATTAAGGTGAGTGGTGGTTTTCAGGCTCATTGACTTGTCCTTTGCACATTCAAATGCCGGGAGTATAAGAACCGCCAACTGACAAATTCCGGCAGTAGCAACATGGCCAAATCAGAAAGACTTTTGCAATTGATGCAGGCCTTGCGCGTTTTACCATCCCCGGTAACGGCCCACCGCCTGGCCGAGGAAATGGATGTTTCCCTGCGCACCATTTACCGCGATATCGACAGCCTGCGTGTAGCAGGTGCGCGGATTGAGGGGGAACGTGGTTTTGGCTACCAGTTAACCGAAGATTACGCCCTGCCACCCCAAACCCTTACCCGGATCGAGATCGAGGCACTGGCATTGGGGTTAGGCGAAATCAAATGCATTGGTGATCCGATGCTGGCCGATGCGGCAGCATCCGTTCTGGCAAAGGTGGCAGCAACCCTGCCCAGCGAACGTGAACAGCAGTTGTTTCACGCGATTTCAAAAATCTACCGCCCGCAGCCGCGCTTTACCTTTGCCATCGATATCGCCCCCATTCGCACGGCGTGCTGGAACGAACAGGCAGTAAAGATCGATTATCAGGACCATAATAATGATGTCAGCACGCGGGTTATTTACCCGCTTTCGCTGATGTATACCGAACGCAAGCTGACGATCTTGTCCTGGTGTTGCAAACGCGAGGATTTCCGCATGTTTCGTACTGACCGCATTTTAGCAGTTGAAATAACCGATATCAGCTTTCGCCCGAAACGGGTGAGCCTGTTAAACCAGTATCTGGCAAAACTGACCGCGCGCGAAACAGAAGATTAAAAACAACATTTCCTGCAATGCCACGCAAAAAACCGCCGCCCGGATTTGCGCCAGGCAGCGGTTTGGATGCATGATCGGATCGGGTGGATCAGCCCTTGTTACGGTCCTTGGGCAGGGCTGCGGCAATGCGGTCTGCCAGACGGGAAAATGGCAGGCTTTGCAGCCAGACGGTTCCCGGCCCTTCAAGGGTGGTAACAAAAAGCCCCTCGCCACCAAACAGCGCGTTGCGAAAACCACCAACAAAATCGACGGAATAATCGACACTGTCAGTCAGCGCGACAAGCGCGCCCGTATCAACGCGCAGGCGCTGGCCCGGCTGCAAATCCTTGCGGATAATGGTGCCACCGGCATGCACAAAGGCCATGCCATCGCCGCTTAGACGCTGCAAAATAAAACCTTCGCCGCCAAACAGGCCCGCGCCCAGGCGTTTGGAAAAGGCGATATCAATATCGATCCCGGCCGCTGCACACAGAAAACCATCTTTCTGGCATAAAACAGTGCCGCCAAAATCACGCAGATTAATATCAATCACCTTGCCCGGATAGGGGGCAGCAAAGGCAACGTGCCCTTTGCCCGTGCCTTCATGAACAAAACTTGTGATAAAAAAGCTTTCGCCGGTCAGCATGCGTTTGAAACCGGAAAACAGGCCACCACCGGTATTAGTCTGCATGGAAATGCCCTGGCCCATATACATCATCGCCCCGGCTTCGGCGCGCACACCCTCGCCCGGGTCCAGTTCGATTTCGACCAGCTGCATTTCATTGCCGATGATTTCATAGTCGATGACGTCTGCCACGCAATATCCTTTGCTTTTTGGGTGTCGAGGCAGGCGATACCGCCTTTGGCGAAACGTACCTGCCTTTGTCCTGCATATTTGACAGGGCCAGTATAACCGGATTTGACCGGCAAAGCAGGGCAATATTGTGACAGATGCACGGCGCTGACGGCTTATCCCTTTGACAATTCTCGCAAAACTTGCACTATATCCTATCCTAACATACAGGAAGAAATATGGGGCGGGGATGGCCGATCAGGGGCTGGCAAATACTGCTGGGGCTTTTGGTGCCTCTGCTTCTTGCTGGCTGCGAAAAGCAGGACCTTTATAAATTCAATGTTTGCCGCCTTGCCCTTCCGGGCGTTGAAAATGCTGGGCTGCGCTTTCATCTTCTTACCCGGCCCGACATTGACGCAAACGCCGATCGCATCACCCTGATCTATCAGATCCTGCCCGATAGTGTGCCCTATCGCAGTAATGATGAAGGTGTTCTTTCCGATAATGTACCGATATCGGGCGAAGGCCCCCCTGCCTTTGCGCATAGGATTACCTGCCAGTTTGCCCGGGCACAAACACCCGGTGCGCGTGTACCCCTGACCGGGATTGAAACATCACGATTTGGCGTTTTACCGGCAAGCCAGCTTGCCCTTTTAGACCGCTTCTGGATCAACCGGGTCGGCCGTACTGCCCTTAATTCCTTTGATGATCAAAGCCGTAGCGCCACACTACCCGATGTACCCAATATTGGTGCCAAGGCGGCATTTGGCCTGCAATTGCTGCTTGCGGGTGTTTCGCGCGGGGCGGTTTATGCCCTGCTTGCCCTGCCCTTTACCCTGATTTACGGGCTGATCGGGCGGATCAATCTGGCATTCGGGGAAATGCTGATGGTGGGTGGGGTTGCCGCAATGGTAGCAAGCCAGGCTGTCATTGGCGGCATTGGCTGGCATATTACTTTGATCGTCATATCAGCGCTGCTTGCGGCCATAATTTACGGGGCGGGGTTGGGCCGCCTTTCCTGGAAATGGGTATTTGGGCCTTTAGGCCGGGCCAATACCGGTGGCCAGGGTATGATTGTTGCCTCGCTGGGATGTGTGCTGGCCATTCAGGAATTTGTTCGCCTGGCCTATTCCGCGCGCAATTTCAATTTACCGCCAATCTGGCAATTTGCCCTGCCTTTGGTGCGCGGCGGGCATTTTATCGTCACTATCGACGGGTTTGACATTCTGGCCGTAACACTCGCCGTTATCATGGCCATGATCCTGCATCGATTAATGCATCAAACCGCCTTTGGCCGTGCCTGGCACGCCATCAGCCAGGACCGGTTTGCCGCCGCGCTGTGCGGCGTGCGCCTGCATCATGTCGAAGGACTGACCTTTACCCTTGCGGGCCTTTTATGCGGTATTGCCGGGGCCATTCTGGCCTTGCGATATGGGGTGATCAATTTTCATTCCGGCACCATGTTCGGCTTCAAGGCGCTTACGGCAGCCATTCTTGGTGGCATCGGCATTGTTCGCGGTGCGTGGCTGGGCGGCATATTACTGGGCCTTCTGGAATCCCTCTGGACCGGTTATTTCGGCGATCCTTACCGCGATGCTGCCGTGTTCGTCCTGCTGGCTGCCGTGCTGATTTTAAAACCACAGGGGCTTTTGGGTATCAATAACAGCCACGATAGCCTTGCAACCGGGCGAGCGGGCTAAATTTGCGTTGAAGGGCATATTCCCGGCCAGAACAACGAACGGGGCGAGCATCGCGGCCCGCCCCGTTTGAACAAACAACAAGCACAGATCTATCAGGTGCTATGAACCATATCGCGGCGTTTGAACGGGCCAAACGGGATTTCGGATGGGGCAAAGGTTTCGGCCGATGCGCGGTCCCAGCGGCTGTGCCAGTCTGACAGTTCGGGAATTTCAGGGCCGGAAACCAGAAAACCCTCTGGCAGGTAGGGATACATTTCATTGCCATCAAGGAATTCATTATCCTTCTGGCGGAACATGAAATGATAGGGCATGAAATTGCGCGGGTCGCTTAGCCCGGCTGCCCCGGTAATTTCGGCCAGGGCATGCAATGTATTGTGGTGGAAGCGTGCGACACGGTCGCTTTTATCGCCCACATCAACGGCGCGCTGGCGGACCGGGTCCTGCGTGGCGATACCTACCGGGCATTTATTGGTGTGGCAGGATTGCGCCTGGATGCAGCCCAGGGCAAACATGAAACCCCGCGCCGCATTGCACCAGTCCGCCCCCAGTGCCAGAACCTGGGCAATATCAAAGGCCGAAACGATTTTACCCGCCGCACCAATTTTGATTTCATTCCGGATGCCAGCCCCACGCAGGGCATTATGCACAAAGGTCAGGCCTTCATGCATCGGCATACCCACACGGTTGGCAAACTCCACCGGGGCCGCACCGGTGCCGCCTTCCTTGCCATCGACCACAATAAAATCAGGCAGAATACCCGTGCTTAGCATCGCCTTGACGATGCACATGAATTCACGGCGATGGCCAATACACAATTTAAAACCAACCGGCTTACCCCCCGAAAGGTCGCGCAGCTGGGCGATAAATTCCATCAGGCCTTTGGGTGTTGAAAATGTGCGATGGGCCGATGGCGAAACGCAGTCAATTCCCATCGGAATGCCGCGTGCCTCGGCGATTTCCTCGGTAATTTTGGCGGCTGGCAACATGCCGCCATGACCGGGCTTTGCCCCCTGGCTCAGCTTGACCTCGATCATTTTGACCTGCGGGTCAGCAGCCGTTTCGGCAAATTTTTCTGGCGAGAACGTGCCATCATCATTGCGGCAGCCAAAATAACCCGATGCCACCTGGTAAATCAGATCCCCTCCGCCCTGGCGATGGTAACGGCTGATGCTACCTTCGCCGGTATCATGGGCAAAGCCACCTTTTTTCGCCCCTTTATTCAACGCCAGAATGGCATTGCCCGACAGGGAGCCAAAGCTCATGGCGGAAATATTGTAAAGGCTGGCATCGTAGGGCTGTTTGCATTGTGAACTGCCGACGCGCACACGAAAATCCTTGTCCGGAATCACGGTGGGTGCCACCGAATGGGTCAGCCAGGCATAGCCAGATGCATAAACATTTTCAATGGTGCCAAAGGGGCGTTTATCCTCGACACCTTTGGCGCGCTGATAGACCAGCCCGCGGGACTGGCGACTGAACGGCAGCTCGTCATGATCGCTTTCGATCATGTATTGGCGGATTTCCGGGCGGAAACTTTCCAGAATAAACCGGATATGCCCGCTTACGGGATAGTTGCGCAGGATGGAATGGCGGGTCTGGCGCAAATCGTGAATGCCGACCAGCACCAGCGCCCCGAATATCACGGCAGGAACCCAGAACCAGACACTGAATGGCAGGCAGCACACCGACACAATGGCTAAAACCGTTACAGCAGCAAGAACCGCGTAACGCTGATACTCGATTAAAGATTTCAAAAGAGCCAGTCCTGTTGAATGAAGCGGGAAAGTGATGGCGCAACAGGTTGCAGCAGCCCTGAAAAACATAACCTTTTCAACGCCCGCCGCAAGCCCTGCCAATCTTCGTTTATTTCGCCGGATGCCTCAACGGGTATATGGCATTTAAAGACATTGGAGGCAAAATTAAACGCAGCTCACGGCCCCCAGCGAAAACGTGGGACGTCAAATCACGCTGATGTTTTTAAACGATCTGATTTGAGAGCGTTCTTCATACGCGCATATAAAACCGCTGGCTCATGCTCCATCGTATGAATCGCGATCCGAACAGCCGGCGCCACAGCAGTATGACCGGATTTGAAATTCTTGATCTGGCTAACCCGGTATCCCAATGCCTGCCCAACCTGTTCATTCGTCAGCTTGAAACGCTTTTGGAAACCCTCGATCAAAACACGTCCATCCTCTTCAGCTTGCTCATCTGCGATACGCCCAAGATTTTCAGCACTAAAGTCCAGCCCGTTTTCCCATTCAATACCATGGCCCCAGTTGATGACACGAACCTTCGCAAAAGCTTCGGGATCATTGGCAAATACGGAAAAATGCCGCGACAACGCAATCAGACCAGATAGATCCGCATTTTGCCGTACCCCGGTCTGCCACTGCAACACCAGCGTAAAGGGCTGTTCTGAAACGGTTATACTTTCAAGACGTTTCATGTTTTCACCTGTCATCCATTATAATCCTGCCAGATCGCCATCAGACGATCCTTATGGGTAATAACGTAAGCACATGCCTGCTTGCCGATCTTTCCTGGCAATTTCCCGGCGAAAACCTCAGCATCGAGTATCCTTATTTTAGCAGCAAAATCAGCGCCAATAACGTGTATGTGCGGCGGATTATGATCACCGAAATACATGTAAATTTTAAAGCTGCCAAAATCCTCGATCGTTGGCATATCACCGCCAGATCATATACAGGCCAACAATAGGCCAATAATTGGCCACCCGCAAGTATGATCGCGCCCAAACAAAAAGCCGCCCGGTTTCCCGGGCGGCAGGTGGTATTAAGGGAGCATCTTGTGATGCCGGGCTGCTGAAGGGAGCAGCCCTGTTGTCGGGTGCTGGTTATCAAAGTCCGAGATGGGGGTCTCAGGCTTTGCCGTAGCCACCACCACCCGGGGTCTCGATGATGAAAACATCACCGGGATTCATTTCGGCACCGTCGGTACCTTTGAGTTCGGTAATCGTGCCATCGGTGCGTTCGACCGCATTACGGCCCAGTTTGCCTGGCTGACCGCCAGCAACGGCCTGCCCCGGCACGCGACGATGATTCGAAAGGATCGATGCCGTCATTTTTTCAAGGAAGCGAATGCGGCGCACGGTGCCGTCCCCGCCCTTGAATTCGCCGTCCCCGCCCGAGCCGGTACGGATACCAAAGCTTTCAAGCAGGACCGGGAAGCGCCATTCCAGCACTTCGGGGTCGGTCAGGCGCGAGTTGGTCATATGGGTGTGAACACCCGACGTGCCGTTATAGCCCGGACCCGCACCGGTACCACCGCAGATGGTTTCGTAATACTGGTGTTCATCATTGCCATAGGTGAAGTTGTTCATGGTGCCCTGGGCACCAGACATCACCCCAAGGGCGGCATAAAGGGCATCGGTGACATGCTGGCTGGTTTCAACGTTACCGGCCACCACGGCTGCCGGATGAACGGGGTTGAGCATCGAGCCTTCCGGCACAATCAGATCAACCGGTTTCAGGCAACCCGCATTCAGCGGAATGTCATCATCAACCAGTGTTCGGAACACATAAAGCACAGCCGCGCGGGTGACCGCCGAAGGGGCATTGAAGTTGTTATCAAGCTGGCTGGACGTGCCGGTGAAATCAACCGTGGCGGAACGGTTGGCCTTATCAATGCTGACCTTGACGCGGACAACGGCACCGTTATCCATTTCATAGGCAAATTCACCATCATTGAGCCCAACCAGAACACGGCGCACACTTTCTTCGGCATTGTCCTGAACGTGTTTCATATAGGCATGAACCACTTCCAGACCGAAATGCTCAACCATCCGGCGCAGTTCCTGAACGCCCTTTTCGTTAGCTGCGATCTGGGCCTGCAGGTCGGCAATGTTCTGATAGGGGTTACGTGCCGGATAGGTCGCCCCTTCCAGAAGGGCGGTCAGCCCGGCTTCATCGAATTTGCCCTGATCAACCAGTTTGAAATTGTCGATCAGAACGCCTTCTTCTTCGAGCACGCGGGAATTGGGCGGCATCGAACCCGGTGTGATCCCGCCAACATCGGCATGATGGCCGCGCGATGCGACATAGAACAGGATGTCTTTGCCAGCATCATCAAAAACCGGGGTAATCGCGGTAATATCGGGCAGATGGGTTCCGCCATTATACGGGTCGTTCAGGATGTAAACGTCACCCGGCTTCATTTTACCGGCATTTTTGGTCATCACCGCCTGAACGGATTCACCCATTGACCCCAGATGCACCGGCATATGCGGGGCATTGGCAATCAAAAGTCCCTGCTGGTCAAACAGCGCGCAGGAGAAATCAAGCCGTTCCTTGATATTGACCGAATAGGACGTATTGGCGAGCGTCACCCCCATCTGTTCGGCAATATTCATGAACAGATTGTTGAAAACTTCCAGCATCACCGGGTCGGCTTCGGTGCCAATAGCTTCGGTGCGTTTAAGCGCAACAACGCGGGTAAGAACGAGGTGATCGCGGCCATTGACCTTGGCTTCCCAGCCCGGATCAATCACGGTGGTACCCACCGGTTCAACAACCACGGCAGGGCCGGTCACAACCGCACCGGGCTTCATGTCTTCGCGTTTATAGAACGGCGTATTATGAGCAACCCCGCCAAACACCACTCGACGGGTGGCAAGTGCGCTGACAGATGCGCTGCTGTCATCAACAGCTTCGGCATCGGGCAGGCTTTCGGTTTCACCAATGGCTTCAACGGCGACGGCCTCGACCACCAGGGGCTTTTCTTCCATCACAAAGCCATAACGCTGTTTGTGCTGGTCTTCAAACTGGGCCTTGATGGCATCGGCGGTACCGAAATCAACGATCAGCGGATTATCGGTGCCGTCATAACGCAGATGCAGTTTTTTCAGCAGGCTGATCTTGTCATCGCCAATGCCCTGTTCGTGCAGTTCGGCACGGGCTTCAGCGCCCAGTTTGTCAAGCTGCTGGTCGAGACTTGCCAACTCGTCAGTTTCAAGGCGGGCTTCTACCGCCTGTTCACGCATGGCACGAATATCGGCCAGGCCCATACCATAGGCCGAGAGAACACCGGCAAAAGGATGAACAAATACGCGGGTCATGCCCAGCGTATCGGCCACCTGGCAGGCATGCTGCCCGCCTGCCCCGCCAAAGCATTGCAGGATATAATCCGATACATCATAGCCGCGCTGCACCGAAATCTGCTTGATCGCATTGGCCATGTTTTCAACGGCAATACGCAGGAAGCCTTCGGCGACTTCTTCGCTGGTCATGTCATTGCCGGTATCGGCCTTGATTTTGGCCGCCATTTCGGCAAAGCGGGTTTTAACGGCTTCATCGTCAAGCGGTTCGTTGCCTTCGGGACCAAAAACCGGCGGGAAGAAATCCGGCTGGACCTTGCCGAGCATGACGTTGATATCGGTCACCGCAAGCTGACCACCACGGCGATAGGCCGCCGGACCGGGGTTGGCACCGGCACTGTCCGGGCCAACGCGGAAACGGGCACCATCAAAATGCAGAATGGAACCGCCACCTGCCGCAACAGTATGGATTTTCATCATCGGGGCGCGCATGCGCACACCGGCAACCTGCGTTTCAAAGTCACGTTCATATTCGCCGTCATAATGCGAAACGTCGGTCGAGGTGCCGCCCATATCGAACCCGATGACCTTGGTGAAGCCATCCATTTCGGCGGTACGCACCATGCCGACAACACCACCCGCCGGGCCGGAAAGAATGGCGTCTTTGCCCTGGAATTTGGAAGCATCGGTCAGACCACCATTGGACTGCATGAACATCAGCTTCACGCCGCCCAGTTCGCCTGCCACCTGGTCAACATAACGGCGCAGAATGGGTGAAAGATACGCATCAACCACCGTGGTATCGCCACGCGACACCAGCTTCATCAGCGGGCTGACTTCGTGGCTGACGGAAACCTGGGTAAAGCCGATATCACGGGCAATTTCGGCAGCGGCAAGTTCATGTGCGCTGTAACGATAGCCATGCATAAAGACAATCGCACAGGCGCGAATGCCATCATCAAAGGCGGTTTGCAGGTCGTAACGCAGCTGGTCGCGGTCCAGCGCGGTAATTTCTTCGCCCTGGGCGTTGAAACGTTCGGATGCCTCGACGACCAGTTCATACAGGCTTTCGGGCAGTTTGATATTACGATCAAACAGACGCGGGCGGTTCTGATAGGCAATGCGCAATGCATCGCGGAAGCCCTTGGTCGTGACCAGAACCGTGCGGTCGCCCTTGCGTTCAAGCAGGGCATTGGTGGCAACGGTGGTGCCCATTTTGACCGCTTCGATTTTTTCGGCCGGGATGGTTTCACCTGCAGCAACGCCCAGAAGGTCGCGGATACCCTGAATGGCAGCATCTTTGTAGCGTTCCGGGTTTTCCGACAGCAGCTTGTGGGTTACCAGCGATCCATCGGGTTTGCGGGCAACGATATCGGTAAAGGTGCCGCCACGGTCCACCCAGAACTGCCATTTGGCGGTATCGACATTGGTGGTTTGGGTCGTATTTTGGTCAAGCGAAGCCATGATGCTTACTCCTTCAGCATCGGAAATTCAGAAATAGCGGGAAAGCGGGACCGGCCGTGCCGGTCGCACAATGCCTAGTTCATTTGCGTCGGCAGCCAGGTGGCAATACCGGGGAAAATCGTGATCAGGGCAACTGCCGCCATCAGCAGGAAGAAAAACGGCAAGGCAGCAACGGCGATATTGAAAAGGTTCTTGCCTGTCAGCCCCTGCAAAACAAACAGGTTAAAGCCAACCGGCGGGGTGATTTGCGACATTTCCACCACCAGCACCAGATAGATGCCAAACCACAGCGCATCGATATTGGCGGCCTGAACCATCGGCAGGATCACCGAGGTCGTCAGCACCACAACCGAAATGCCGTCAAGGAAACAACCCATGACAATGAAAAACAGGGTCAGCATCGCCAGCAGGGCATAAGGCGACAGGTTCATATCCGAGATCAGGCCAGCCAGTTCGCGGGGAATGCCGGTAAAGCCCATTGCGACCGTCAGGATCGAGGCACCCGCCAGAATAAAGCAGATCATGCAGGATGTGCGGGTTGCGCCCATCAGGCCATCAACGAAGCTGGCCCAGTTCAGCGTGCGGCTGAAAGCCGAAAGCACAAGGGCACCAACCACGCCAAAGGCTGCGGCCTCGGTCGGGGTGGCGATACCGCCATAGATTGACCCGATAACGGCCGAGATCAGCAAAATAACCGGAATAAGACGGCCCGATGCACGAACCTTGTCAAGGAACGGAATGCTGGGGGCTGCGGGGGGCATTTTGTCCTTGTGGATGGTGGCCCACACCATGACAAACCCCATAAAAAGCACGATCAGCATGATACCGGGCAAAACACCGGCAATGAACAGGCGCGCAATCGAAAGCTCGGCCGAAACACCATAAACAATCAGAATGATCGACGGCGGAATAAGCAGACCCAGCGTGCCGGACCCGGCAAGGGTGCCAAGGATGAGTTTATCCGCATAACCCTGTTTGCGCAGTTCCGGGATCGACATGCGCCCAATGGTTGCCGCCGTTGCCGCTGATGAACCCGAGACAGCAGCAAAAATACCGCAGCCCAAAATATTGACATGCAACAGACGACCGGGAAGACGGTTCAGCCACGGGGCCAGCCCGGTGAACATGTCTTCGGACAGACGGGAGCGAAACAGGATTTCACCCATCCAGATGAAAAGCGGCAAAGGTGCCAGCGACCAGGTGGCAATGCTGCTCCAGGCGGTGGTTGCCATAACCGGGCCGGTTTGGGCCCCCGAAAAGAATTCAAGACCAATAATGCCAATGGCAAACAGCGACAGTGCAACCCAAAGACCCGCGCCCAGAAACAGGAACAGCAGCGCCATCAGGAAAAGACCGATTTCAAGAACTTCCATGTGACCTACTCCCCTATTCGGTCATGTCGCTGGTTTCGCGATCGGCAAAGACGGTTGCCTGGCCGCGAAGCGTGTCGATCAGCCCTTCAACAAGGGCAAGGGTCAGCATGGCCAGACCAAAGGTCATGGCTGCCTGCGGGATCCAAAGCGGGAAAGCCAGAACACCGGCCGAGGCATCGCCATAGGAAAAGCTTTCTTCGGCCAGAACACCCATCCACCAGGTGAAATAGCCCGCAAGGAACACGGCAAAACCCAGCGTGATCAGATCCATGATCCGGCGCGGCACACCGGAAATATGCCCGACCACCAACAACACCCGAATATGCGAGCCCTGACGCAAAGACGGGCCAAGAGCTAGAAACATGCCCGCGGCAAGCGAAAAGCCTGCCAGTTCATTTGCATCGGGAATAACATGGCCCAGCAGGCGCCCGATGGATTGCGAGAGTATCAGCAGTGCGATCATCACCAGAAACACAGCTGCCAAAATCGACGTTATTCCAAAAAGAATATCCAGTGATTTACGCACAACGATCCCCTTTCCGCCCGGCAGACCCGGTGGTTGACATTAAGAAACAGAATATCATTTTGACGGATGATTGTCCGGGGCGGGGAAAACCCACTGTCCCCGGACAATCCAAGGGAGGATGTTATTTCTTGTAGGCGTCGATGATGGCCTGGCCGGCATCGCCGGTTTCCTTGAGCCAGTCAGCAACCATCTGGTCGCCAGCTTTGGCAAGGCCATCTTTCAGTTCTGCACTCGGTGCCGCAACATTCATGCCGTTTTCTTTGAGGATGGCTTTCTTGGCTTCGGCTTCATCCATGCTCATTTTCCAGCCGCGTTCTTCGGCCTTGGCTGCAGCATCCATCACGGCTTTCTGGGCATCGGCCGAAAGTTTGCCAAAGGATTTGGCATTCACGATGACCATGTTTTTGGGCAACCATGCCTGCACGTCATAGAAATTATCAACAAAGTCCCAGGCCTTGGAATTGGCGCCGGTCGAAGGTGACGTGATCATGGCTTCGACAATACCGGTTGCAAAGGCCGTCGGAATTTCAGGAACTTCAACCTGGGTTGCAACCATGCCGGTCAGCTGGGCAAGCTGCGAGGTGGTGGTGTTATAGGCACGGAATTTCAGACCTTTAAGATCTTCAACCGAATTGACTTCCTTGGCGGTGTAAAGGCCCTGTGCCGGCCACGGAACAGCATAAAGAACTTTAAGACCGTCTTTTTCCAGTTTGGCTTCGATGGCGCTGCGCGAAACATCCCACAGTTTCTTCGCATCGTCATAGCTGGTTGCCAGGAACGGAATGGCATCGACGGTGTAGATCGGGTCTTCGTTAGCCAGCAGCGAAATCAGAACTTCCCCAATCGGAACCAGACCACGCTGGACCGAACGTTTGATTTCAGCGTGTTTGAACAGCGAACCACCGGAATGAACGGTCAGTGCCAGTTCGCCATTGGTGGCAGCTTCAACATCCTTGGCAAATTCCATGATGTTCTGGGTGTGGAAAGTCGCATCAGGATACGGAGTTGCCATATCCCACTTTTCAGCGGCCATTGCGGCCCCGGCCGAAAAGGTCATCGCAGCGACGGCAACAGCCGAAAGCGCCTTTTTAAACATTTTATCAGTCTCCCATTTTTTGGTTTTCAGATCAGCCTTCCAACAAAACGGTTACATTTTATCGTTATTTTGTCAACGTGATTTCATAACAGTCATGCAAAAAGCTGGATGCTCATTTTTTAATCAGCTTTAAGCGTCCTTAACCTGCTGAAACAAAAGATTCATTCGACTATTCTGATAGAAAACAGGCAATTCGCGCCAACGCAAAACGGCAGCCTTCCACCCGGAAAACTGCCGTTTCAAATGCCAATTTTGAATTGGAAAAGACTCGGTCTGCGTCACCGCCCACCACCCTCCGGCCTGTTGATCAGGACACGGACGAAGGTTGGCAGATGGCAGATGGCAGACTTACATCGCACTTGCCGCACGCGATGCCTGGTCATAAACGCCGGAAATAGCGCGCAGGGTTTTGGCAACGTCGCCCACTTCCTCGCGGTTAACGCCAAGGCGTTCAAAGGTTTCAATCAGGCAGGCCTCGCGGACTTCACGGTAACGCTGGCACAGTTCGCGCCCTTCCTTGGAGGTGGCGTAATGCACTTCCTTGCCACGTTTGATGCCATCAACCAGTCCCAGCTTGCGCAGCTTTTTAAGGGCATAGTTCACCAGGTGGCTATCTTCGACATTCAGGATAAAACAGACTTCCGAAAGGCTTTTTTCCCGTTCGCGCGAATTGACATTGTGCAGAACCAGAATGTCGAGAATGGACAGGTCTGGCACGCCAGCCGCACGCATGCAGCGCACCACCCAGCGATTGAAAGCATTGCCCGACAGGATCAGGGCAAATTCCAGTTCGGAGAGTTCCGCAGCACGGTCGGAAACCAGATGTGAGGAAGAAACAATTCGCTGTTTTTCGGCCATGTTCGACGTTCCAGTTATTTTTATCATGTAATTAACCGAAACATAGCCCGGATAGCACCCTATCTGGAACAATAAGATAACGGTTTACCGTTACTTTATTGCAGAAATCACATCCTTCACAAGCATAGATCCCCGACCATTGCTAACGTTTTGTCGTCAAAGCGCCCGCATCCTATCGAGGAAACGATTTACTTCCTGCTGCAAATTGCCGTTCTGGGTGCCAAGATCAGTGGCGGATCGGCTGACATCGCTTGCGGCACTGTTGGTATCGGTGACAGCGCCGCTCAGCCCGGCCATCGCAGCCGAGATTTCTTCGGTCCCGGCGGCGGCCTGTTCGACATTCTGGGAAATTTCGCTGGTGGCGGCGGTTTGTTCCTCGATTGCGGCGGCAACGGCCGATGCACGCTGGCTGATTTCGGCGATCATGCCGACAATTTCCTCGATCGCGGCGACGGCCTCACGGGTGGCCCCCTGAATGCCGGTAACCTGGCTGGTAATTTCCTGGGTGGCTTTGCCGGTTTGCGTAGCAAGGTTTTTTACCTCGCTGGCGACCACGGCAAAACCTTTGCCTGCATCACCGGCGCGCGCGGCCTCGATCGTGGCGTTAAGTGCCAGAAGGTTGGTTTGCGAGGCAATATCGCTGATCAGGCCAATGACTTCACCAATGCGCACGGCGGCATCATCCAGGCTTTGGATATTGCTGCTTGTGGCGCGTGCACGGTCCGATGCAGTGATGGCCATGTTTGATGTATCGGTCACCTGCATCGAAATTTCATTGATCGATGCCGAAAGTTCGGTTGCGGCCGTGGCAACAAGCTGCACATTGGCCGATGCTTCCTCGGCCCCCGAAGAAACCGCGACCGACTGGCGGGTCGAGGTTTCGGCACTACCGCGCAAAAGATCGGATGACCCGTGCAGGCGCTGTACCGCGTTTTCGACCGTTGCCATAACCTTGACGACAACTTCGTCAAATTCGCGAATATTCTGTTCCTGTTTTTCCATGCGAATACGGCGTTCTTCCTGCTGGCGGGCCTGTTCGGCTTCCAGCTTGCGGCGTTCAATACCGTTTTCACGAAACACCATAACAGCACGGCCCATCTGGCCGATTTCATCCTTACGGGCGGCTTCGGACAGATCGACGTCAAAATCATTATCGGCAAGGCGTGTCATTTTGCCGGTAAGGGCGGTAATGGCCGATACAATCCCGCGGGAAAGCACAACCGACATGACCAGTAACACAATCGCGCCAATGACAAAGGCAAGGCTGCTGAGCCACAGGCTGCTTTTGGCAATGGCCTCGGCTTCGTCGCGCTGGCTGTCGGCATAGGCATCGATCTTGGTCGCAAGGGCGGCCAAAAGCGGTTCGGCGGCGGCAAAATTATCGCTAAGGACCTGCAGTTTTTCTTCGCGTTTCAGGATGGCATCGGCAACGTTTTTGAAATCCGCCACATAGGATTTCATCAGTTTCAGCAGGCGGGTTTTATCTGCGGCGGGAATATCGCCATTTGCCGACAGGGCCGGTTCAAATTCGGCCAGACGTTTTTCGATGTCACCAATATATTTCGGGTCCAAACGCGCTAGAAAATCCTTTTCATGGCGGCGCATCATCAGCATCACAACGGTCAGTTTATCGGCGTTATACTGTTTCAGATCATCTTCAACATCATGAACAGAATTGCGCAACTTGCCCATCAGGCCAGCTTTTTCATCCAGGCCAATTTCACGTTGCAGGGCGACAACTTCGCCAAAAGCTGCTGCGTAATTTTTAAAAAGGTCGCTGATTTGCGAAATGGTGGCAACATCGCCCGTCAGTTCCGGCCGAGCCTGCAAATAATCCAGGCCATCAAACACGCGGGAAACAGTTTGCCCATGCAGATCGACATATTTTTCATCACGCCGCAGCAGGAAATCTTTTTCCCGGCGGCGGGCATTTAAAAATTCCAGCGATACCTTGCTGATTTCCTGGCGATCGGCTGTCGCAACAAGGGCGGCCTGTTCCGCGCTTTGGCGCGACTGGTTGGAAACAAACTGCCCGATTGCAACAAACGCAAAGACAATAAGTGCCGTCGCCCCGATCAGCGAAATTTGATAGATAAGCCGGAATTTTGACAGGAACTGCATAGGATCACCGCTGAAACATATTCGAAAGGATAGTAACCATACTTTAGGTGGTGACGCTGCCTCGCCATTCAATGCCAGCGGTTGGAAAAAACTGGCTCACAATCGACATTCGCCCCGCCCCTTGCCGATAGGGGGTGATTGTCCTATTTCTGGGGCAGTTTTGAACTTTCCGGCGCCGTGTTTCATTGCACCGCCTTTTTGACAATCGGAGCATTGGAACCATGAGCATCTGGGGCAAAATTATTGGTGGCGCGGCGGGTTTTGCCCTGGGCGGCCCGCTGGGTGCCATTTTGGGGGCCACGGCGGGCCATATGGTTGATAAGGCCAATAATGGCGGCTTTAGCCAGGAACGCATTTCATCGCAGGGTGGTCCGTGGGGCCAAACCCGGGGTGGCAACCCATGGGGGCAGCGCACCGGGCAATATGGCGGCCAGTTTGGCGGCGCCGATCCGCGCCAGGTGGCCTTTGCCACCGGGGTTATTGTACTTTCGGCCAAAATGGCCAAGGCCGATGGCACCGTTACCCGCGAAGAAATCAATGCTTTCAAGCGCCTGTTTCGCGTAAGCGGCCCCGATGCCGCCCAGGTCGGCCAGATTTTTGATGCAGCACGCCGTTCATCTGACGGGTATGAACCCTATGCCCGGCAGATTGCGCAAATGTTTGCCGGTGAACGTGCCGTTCTTGAAAGCATCCTTGAGGCCCTGCACCAGATCGCCCTTTCTGACGGGTCGCTACACCCGGCGGAAAAGGAATATCTGCGCAAGGTTGCGATGATTTTCGGCTTTGAAGATGTTGATTTTGACCGCGTCCATCAGGGCAGCACCGCCCCGCGCAGCGAACAGGACCCTTATAAACAGCTGGGCCTGACCCGATCTGCCAGCAATGAAGAACTGAAGGCGGCCCATCGCAAACTTTCGCGCGAAAACCACCCGGACCTTCTGATGGCAAAGGGCATGCCCGAAGAGTTTGTTGAACAAGCCAACGAAAAAATGGCCCGCATCAACGCCGCCTGGGACCAGATTTGCAAGGAACGCAATATCTGATCCCCCTGCCCACACCAAACAGGGCATTTGCGGGGCCAGTTGGCCCCACCCTGCCCCGGTGTTTGTTTCACACACGCAACCGCGCGCTGTTCGCAACCAATTTGGCGTGGGCACACCGTGTCATATGCGCTGTGAAACCGGGCCAGTCAGATAGAACAGATGATTTCACTTGCACCGCAGCGCGTTTTGCGGTTTGCAGGGGGCATTGAATATTACCGTTTTCGGGGTTTTGGGTTTTCATGGCGCCACCGCTGATCAATATTAACGACATCCGCCTGACCTTTGGCGGCAATGACCTGTTTTCCGACGTGTCGGTTGCCATTGGCGAACGCGACCGTTTGTGCCTGGTTGGTCGCAATGGCGGGGGGAAATCCACGCTTTTGAAAATCATCGCCGGTGAGATCGAGGCCGATGGTGGCGAACGTTTTGTTCAGCCCGGCTGCAAGGTGGCGTATCTGGCGCAGGAACCGCGCTTTGGCGATTGTGCAACAGTCGAAGGTTATGTTCTCGGTGCGCTTGAAGACCACGAACAGGATTATGCCTATCGCGCAGACATGCTGCTCGATGCTGTTAAAATCGACCCGAAAGCCGACCCCAACACCCTTTCGGGCGGGGAAGGTCGCCGGGCGGCCATTGCACGCGCATTGATTGCCGACCCGCAGGTTTTGCTGCTGGACGAACCCACCAACCACCTGGACCTGCCAACAATTGAATGGCTGGAAAGCGAAATAAAGGCGTTTCGCGGGGCTGTTGTGGTGATTTCGCACGACCGCGCCTTTTTGAATGCGATTTCCAATGGCGTTTTGTGGCTGGATCGCGGGGTTTTGCGCCGTAACGATCAAAGCTTTGCGCTGTTTGATGAATGGTCGGAAGAAGTTTACCGCAAGGAATCCGAGGAACGCGCCAAACTCGATAAACTGATTGCCCAGGAATCCGTTTGGGCCGTGCAAGGCATTACCGCCCGGCGGAAACGTAACCAGGGCCGCCTGCGCCGCCTTTATGAAATGCGGCACGAACGCTCGCAACAGGTGGGTCGGATTGGCAATGTCTCGCTGGCGTCCGAAACCGGCAGCACATCGGGCAAGGTGGTGATCGAGGCCACCGATATTGGTAAATCCTGGGAAGACAAACATATCATTTCAGGTTTTTCGACCCGCATTTTGCGCGGCGACAAGGTAGGGATTATCGGCCCGAACGGCGCGGGTAAAACCACACTTCTGAAAATCCTGACCGGGCAGCTCGAAGCGGACGAAGGAACGGTTAAAATCGGCACCAACCTGACGCCGACCTATTTTGACCAGAAACGTGCTGCCCTGGATGATACGAAGACATTGTGGGATACCCTGTGCGATGTCGGTGGTGACCAGATTATGGTGCGCGGCAACCCGCGCCATGTGGTCAGTTATCTGCGCGATTTTCTGTTTGATGAAAAACAGGCACGCAGCCCGGTTGGTGCGCTTTCCGGGGGCGAACGCAACCGGTTGCTTCTGGCAAAGGAACTGGCAAAGCCGACCAACCTTCTGATCATGGACGAACCGACCAACGATCTCGATATGGATACGCTGGATCTGTTGCAGGAAATGCTGTCGGAATATGAAGGCACGCTGCTTCTGGTCAGCCACGACCGTGATTTTCTTGATCGCGTTGTGACATCATCCATCGTGATGGAAGGTAACGGCACGGCAGTTGAATATCCTGGTGGCTATTCGGATTATGTGCATATGCGCAAGCTGTCAGCCCAGGCCGATAACAGCACCATTCAGACCAGCACCAAAATCGGTAAAAAGCAGCCCAACACCAAAACCGAAGTGGCCAGCCCGGCAAAACCCAAGGCCAAGGGCAAGCTGAGCTACAAGGACCAGCGCGATTACGACATGCTGCCTGCCAGCATCGAAAAACTGGAAGGCGAGATTGCCAAACTGGAAGCAGACCTTACTGATGGCAGCCTGTTCACATCCGACCCGGCAGCCTTCCAGAAGAAGGTAGACCGCATGGAAGCCGCACGCGCCGAAGTTGCCGAAGCCGAAGAACGCTGGCTCGAACTTGAAATGCTGCGCGAGGAACTGGGCATCGAATAACCTGCCCTGTTACTTGCGCTGGTCGGCATAGACCAGAAATATCAAAGGAAGCCGGCATATCCGCGGCTTCCTTTTTTATTGCTGCACGCGCCAACGGGCCGATTACGGGCACGCCAGGGCCACCGCACGTAAAAACCCCGCCCCAAAACCGGCATGGCGACCTGCAGTTTTTGCAGGGGTTAGCGCGCGCAATAAGCTTGAGTCATTCCAGACAAACACGTAACCATGACGATGACAAACAACGTCAAAGCCACCCTTTGCCGTTATTTAACGCCCCCAATATTGCATTTTCAGGTTGTATCATGCCCCTAAAAGCAGCGCTGCTTTCGCTTTCTGTCGCCATTATCTGGGGCATTAACATGCTGACCGTCAAAGGTGCGGTCAGTGAAATTCCACCTGTGATGTTAACGGCAATGCGTTTTGCCGCGGTTGCCATTTTGCTGGTGCCTTTCACCAAAATCCCGCGTGATAAACTGCCCAAGCTGGCATTGCTTTCGGTGGTGTTTGGCACGGGGCATTTTGGGGTGCTGTTTTTTGCCCTGTCCATGCTTGATGCCGGGCCGGTTGCCATTATCATTTTGCTCGGTGTGCCGTTTTCATCGATGCTGGCGACCTATTTTTTCAATGACCGGCTGGGCTGGAAACGCCTGCTGGGCATGACGCTGGCATTTATTGGCGTGACCCTGATGTTCTGGGACCCGTCCATGACCCATCTGCAGGGGCCGTTATTGCTGGTGGTGTTTGCCGCCCTGATGTGGGCGGCTGCCAATGTCCTGATCAAGAAACTGGGCGATATTGACACCTTTGAGCTGAATGGCTGGATGGGCCTGATGGCGGCACCGCAATTGCTGGTTTTGTCATTTATTCTGGAACCCGGCGCGATTGACGCCGTTATGAATGCAAGCTGGGTGGCCTGGGCGAATTTAAGCTTCACCGTGATCATGTCATCCATCGTGGCTTACGGGTCGTGGTATTATCTGCTGAAGACCTATGATGTGAACCAGGTTGTGCCCTGGTCGCTGCTCGCCCCTGTGATTAGTGTCAGCGGGTCGATCCTGGTCTTTGGTGAAGCGATCAGCACGTTTAAAATCATCGGCGGGTTAACCGTTTTGGCCGGTGTTGCTGTTATCATGTTTCGCAAGCCCCCGCAGAATCAGGAACAGGGAATGGATTAACCATCATGCCGGGACAGCAGGGACCAAACGCACAGCCCATTATCTGGCAGCCTTCGCCAAACTTTGGCGACCGGCCTGCTGATTGCGCCATCGACATGCTGGTTTTGCACTATACCGGCATGCCCAGTGGCGAAGCGGCCCTTGCGCGCATGTGCGACCCGGCATCACAGGTTTCCGCCCATTACATGGTCGAAGAAGATGGCTGTATCTATCAACTGGTGACAGAGGCCAAACGCGCCTGGCATGCCGGGCGCGGCCAGTGGCGGGGCTGCACGGATGTCAATTCACGGTCGATCGGCATTGAAATCGTCAATCCCGGGCATGAATTTGGGTATCGCCCGTTTGCCGTACGCCAGATGGACGCGGTAATTGCCCTGTGCAAAGCCATTTTAGGCCGCCACACCATTCCGGCGCATAACATTATCGCGCATTCGGACATGGCACCGGAACGCAAAGAGGACCCCGGCGAGCTTTTCCCGTGGGAACAGTTTGCCGTCGAAGGTATTGGCCTGTGGCCCCGCATTGATGCCAGCGACCATTCGCCACAAAACACTGCCGAAATCATCACCCCGAAAGATGGCCTTTCTGGCAGCCAAAGCCCCTATCACGATGACAAAGTCGCATCCGCCATCGCCGCAGAGGAACAGACCAGCCCGCAAAATGCAGCCGCCCTGATGGATGGCATTGCCGCAAATGGCAATGACAACACCCAAAATGGCAGCGAGGATTGCGAAGCCCTGTTTGACCGGCTGTTATTGCAGTTTGGCTACGGCCCGGGCGACCCGGTTTATAACCGCATCGCATTTCAGCGACACTGGCGCCCGCACTGCCTGGATGGCCGGGCCGATGCCCAAAGCATCGCCATCCTTAAAGACCTGATTGATCAGTGCCCGCCACTTTCCTAAAGCCCTTTGCATGCCTTTCAAGGCATTAACCGGTCCTGCGGCAGGGTTGGCTGGCTGCTGCCGGAAAAATACCTGTTAAAGGCGATCTGGCTGAAACCAAGATGCTTGTAATAAAGGCGGTCAATGCTGCCATCGGCAAGCATTTTGGTAATGGCTTGATCATAATCTGCCGTTACCCGGGCAAATTTTGATTCCATACATAAATAAAACGGTTCGATATCAACGGCCGGGAGCAAGGTTTTCAAACCGGCGGGTTCATGCACCGCATCGGACCCGAAATGCAAACTTGCCAGATCACGGAAAACCACATCAACGTAATTCCGGCGCAGCATCAGTAGCCCATGCGCATTTTCGCCCACGTCAACCGGATACATTTGGGTGCTGTTAAGGATTTTGGCAGGGTAATCCTCGTCCACCACATGCAGCCAGTTTGCCCCTTCAAAGGTTTGCAAACCTTCATAAGCGGTTTGCGGATAACTTTCGCGCACCACCGCCACCAGAACGCGGTTCACCAGAGCAAAGCGCGAAGCAGAAAGGCTTTCAACTGTTTCGCCTGGGCGGCTTTCAAACAGGATGCCATCGTAAATGCCATAGCGAATGCCAAAATGGCAGCGTGAATGGGGCATTTGCGTAAAAGTGGCATCATGACCGGAAATTTCAAAGGCACGCTTGGCGATATCAATGGCAAGGCCGGTGGCCCCATTGCCATCGTCATAGGCATATGGTTCCCAGCGGCTGAAACACAGACGTACTTCGTCTGCCATCGCATGGGACAGCGGAACAAAAATACCGGTCAGAACCACAAGAATGCATCCTATGCGGCGCAATGAAATCTCCAGCTTGGTGAAATGGGGAACGATTCAACGTTCCGATTTTGTACTACCCTTAAGTAGTGGTCATCAAACTGCAATTTTTCAAGGCACCCTTGCATCCTAATCATGCAAAAGGATAATCCCTCTCCAACCCAAGGTATATATTGCGCTTTTTCTTGACCTTAGCCGCGCGCTGGCGTAAACCGCGCCCACCAGATGGCTGGATGGTCGCCCTTTTCTGCTTTGCAGAAAGGGGAGGAAAGTCCGGGCTCCACGGAAACACGGTGCCAGATAATGTCTGGCGGGGGCGACCCTAGGGAAAGTGCCACAGAAAGCAAACCGCCTGATCGCGCAAGCCATCAGGCAAGGGTGAAAGGGTGCGGTAAGAGCGCACCGGTCCTTCGGCAACGCGGGACGCATGGTAAACCCCACCGGGAGCAAAACCTAATAGGAATGGTCGGCCGGGCGGTTCGCCGCTGGCGGCAGGTCAGTTTTCGGGCCACCATTCGGGTTGGTTGCAGGAGGCGTCCGGCGACGGACGTCCCAGATGAATGGCCATACAGTGCGGTTCGCCGCATGGACAGAACCCGGCTTACAGGCCATCTGGTATTTCTTTTTTCAGAAAACGCGTTACAGCACGGCATAATTCTTGGTGCGGCGTCTTTCTGCCCGGCATCGCACCTGCCCCAATCGCGCCCATCCTAGCGATCCCATCGTAAAGATCAGAACCATTACAGGCTCATCACGTCCCGCAATTTCCCTGCCATCATGACGCAAAAAAACCCGGCACCTGATGGCACCGGGTTTTGAATGTCGCAGCGAGAAAGCCCTGTATCAGCCGTTATCGGCAATCGATTTGGCGAAATGGGCGTCGGTTTCTTCCTGCGTTGCCACCGGGCCACCTTCCAGCGACAGCTGATCCTTGATAATCGCGCCCAGCGTCGGAAAGGACTTGCGTTCGATCTGGGCATCAACCTGCCACAGGCGCGAACGCATCAACGATTTGGCGCAATGCAGGAAGGCTTCCTGAACCGTGATTTTGATCACCGAAATCGGCAGTTTGCCGGTATCGCCAAACATATCAAGCAGATCGGCATCGTCATGCAGTTCGGCTGTGCCATTGATGCGCAGGGTTTCGTTCATCCCCGGTACAAAAAACAGCAAACCCACCTGCGGATTGACCAGAATGTTGGTTAGCGTATCAAGGCGGCGGTTGCCGGGGCGATCGGGCATCAGGATGGTTTTTTCATCAAGAACACGCACAAAACCCGGCCCGTCCCCGCGCGGGCTGACATCGGCTTCGCCGTTTTCATCAGCCGATGAAATAACGGCAAAAGGCGACAGTTCGATGAAACGACGGCAATGCTTGTCCAGCACAGAAAGCTGCTTTTGAATGGCAATTTCCAGCGGGTCCCCATAAATGCCACGCAACTGGTCCATGGTTTCGATTTTCGCCATGTCGGCCTCCTGTGTTGAATTCTGGCACAAACTGCGTCAATCCCAGTTGCAAGTCAATTGCAATAAAGAACAGTTCCTAGGCAAAAGCCGACAGGATGTTAGCCGTGGTAAGTACCCGCGCAAATTCGCCCGACAGGCTGGCTAGATGCACATCATGAATGGTTTGCGCTGCCATCACGCGGCCATCGGGATGGGTGCGATCAAAACAGAAACAGGCATCGCCCGCCAATATCACATCAAACCCCAAATTGCCTGCCATCCGGGTGGATGTATTAACGCAGTGATCCGTGCTGATGCCGCAAATCACGAGTTTATCAATGCCATCCGCGCGCAAATCGCGTTCCAGGGTCGTTCCGATAAAGGCCGAATTGACGTTTTTGCCATAGGATGTTTCACCTGCCAGCGGCTGGGCGAATTCTTCAAAGGCGTGGCTGTCCTTGCCAGGAAAAAGCGGTGATACAGGATTTTGAGAATCATGATGCACATGGATCACACGCCCACCCTTTTCCCGCCAGAATGACAGCAGGCTTTGGGCATTACCTTCGGCATCCTGGTTATTGCGCTGCCCCCAATATGCAAGGTCGCGAAACCCCTTTTGCCAATCAATCAGGATCAGGGCGGGAAGGCTGTTATCTGCGGGCGCTACATCAATCTGGTTCTGGTTCATCTTCGGTTCCGTGGTGTGCTGTGGTGACGGGTGGTGATCGGTGGCAAACAGGCTGTTTTCCTGCCCCTCACCCTACGCCATCGCGCTTTGGCATAAATGACAATCATCCCTTATTTTATGCCAACACAAATCAAAGCACGCTATGATAGGCGCAACCAACCCCACCAACCCCGGCGAAAGCAGGCCAATGGCACAGCGACGGATCGTATTTGTGATGACACCCCATTCGGTATTGCTGGATGTGACAGGGCCGCTACAGGCTTTTCACGATGCCAACCTGCTGGTGCGCGACATGGCAAATTGCGATACCGCGCCAGCGGCACAAACCACCATACCATCTGCCCAGACAGATCAACCGCCCATACCACCGCTGCCCTATGAAATCATCCTGGCATCGCAACAGGGTGGCGCCGTCATCACCGATACCGGCATTGCCCTGCCCACCATTGCCCTTGCAACATTGGATGACCAGCCGATTGACACCCTGATCATTGCCGGAACGGACGAACCGTTAAATGCCCTGCACGATCAGGGGTTATTGGGCTGGCTGATGGCACAGCAGGGCCGCGTTCGGCGCGTGGCATCCATTTGCATCGGGGCATTTTTGCTGGGGGAAGCCGGTTATCTTGACGGGCGCGACGCGGTGACGCATTGGCGCTGGTGCGACAGGTTACAGGCCCGTTTTCCCAAGGCACAGGTTAAAACCGACCCGATTTATGTGCGTGATGGCCCCGTCTGGACATCGGCCGGGGTTACCACCGGGATAGACATGGCAATTGCCATGATCGAGGAAGATTTGGGCCGCCAGCAGGCATTGGCAGTTGCGCGCGGCCTGATCATGTTTATCAAGCGGCCCGGCGGACAATCGCAGTTCAGCCAACCCCTGATCCAGCAGGGTGGCGACAAAACCGGCCGGTTTGATGAATTGCATGTCTGGATGCGTAAAAACCTGCAACACCGCCTGACGGTCGATGACCTAGCCCAGCAGGCCAATATGAGCCCGCGCAATTTTTCGCGCATTTATGCACGCGAAACCGGGATTGGTCCGGCACATGCGGTGGAAAGTATGCGCATGGATGCCGCACGCCAATACCTTGAAAACAGCGACCAGCCCATTGGCCGCATTGCCGATTTATGCGGTTTTGGCGATGACGAACGCATGCGCCGCGCCTTTGTCAAAAATATTGGCGTGGCACCCAGCGATTATCGCGCACGTTTTCGGAATTGACGTACGGGGTAAAAGCAGCAGTTAAGCCCTGCAACGCAGATTACAGCCAGCCCTTGCGTTTGAAATACCAAAGCGGGCCGACCGCAGACAAAACCATCAGAGCGATGGCAAGAGGATAGCCATATTCCCAATGCAGTTCGGGCATGAACTGGAAATTCATGCCATAGATGCTGGCGATCAGGGTTGGCGGCAGGAAAGCCGCCGCCGCGACCGAGAAAATCTTGATGATATTGTTCTGTTCCAGATTGATCATGCCCAATGTTGCATCAAGCAGGAACGTTACCTTGTTGGCGACGAAATTGGCATGTTCGGTAATCGACACAATGTCGCGAGACAGGGTTTTCAGGCGTGCCTTGGTATCCTTTTTAAACCGGGCCTGGGTGTTTAAAAACAGGGCCATGCGGTTAAGGTTCAAAAGGCTGTCCTTTGCCTTGCTGGCAAGGTTACCTGCCCGGCCGATCCGGCGCAGGTTTTCATGGTGGTCCTGGTCGGACCCGTTGCCTTCCTTGGAAAATACCGCGTTCGAGATTTTTTCCAGATCGGCGACCGAAATTTCCATGATATCGGCCAAACGATCCACGATCTGTTCCAGCAAGCCCAGCAACACCGCATCGGACGAACTCGCCAGCCCCGGCGAACGTTTAACCCGGCGGGTGAAGGTTTTAAACGGGATCGGATCGGCATAACGCAGCGTGATCAGCGTTTTTTTGACTAGGATAAAGGTTACCGCCGTTGCTTCCGGGTCATCGGTAGCGGCACGGTTAAGGATGGTTACCGTCATGAACAGTGCGCCTTCTTCGTCATAAAGGCGCGACGACAGTTCAATTTCCTGCATTTCTTCGCGGGTTGGCACCTCGATACCGAAACGTGCCTCAATCGCGCGCAATTCGCTGGCATTGGGTTCCAGAAGGTCAATCCAGACAGGGGCAGCCTTTGGTGCCTTGCCTGCTGCGGCAATCTTGGTGCCGACAATGGCGGCAGGTTCACCGGCCAGCCCGTCTTCTTCCACATCATGGAGGGCGTCGGCATCACAATGGATATCGTCCTCGCCTTCGCTGGCAAGGTTGGCCTCGACATGACGTTCGCTTACCTCGATATCGGTACGCGGGTCCTTTTGGGCATCTGAC